>CAZQMP010000016.1:0-11991 GCA_964594565.1 uncultured Candidatus Saccharibacteria bacterium | reverse complement strand
GGAGCGACTAAAATTACCTTTAAAACCTGCTTAACGAGTATATTTTTCAGACAAATCTGAATAATCGTAAAGCTCGTCGTCTTTAAACCAAAGCTTGATTTCCTTCTTTGCCTCATCAAGCGATCCAGAAGCATGGACAAGGTTAGGTACGCCAATTCCCTTAGCGTCCGAATAACCAAAGCTCATGTGAGAAAAATCACCTCGAATCGTGCCCATTTCTGCGCTCTTCGGCTCTGTTGGTCCGACAATTTTTCTGACCAATGGCACGCATTCTACTCCTTCAAGCACCATCGCAATCACTGGTCCCGTCGTCATATAATTAAGATTGTAACGGAAAGCCTGTTCTCCACGTCGAGTAATCATTTGCCCGATGTCTTCATAATGCGCGCGGTAGTGATCCTCGCTCGGCATAACCATTTTCATCCCCACAATTTTCAATCCAACTCTCTCAAATCTCTGCAAAATCTCCCCTACAATGCCTCTTTGTACAGCATCAGGTTTGCAAACAACTAAACTTCGTTGGATTAAATCTTTTTCTTTTCCCATTAAGTTCTCCTTTTCATTAATTATATCACCGAAATTCCAATTCTAAAAGCAAAAGTGTTATAATAAAGGTATGACATCCGTAAATTCTTCTGATATTAACGAGCTTATCGACGATTTTCTTGAGCACGTCGAAGTCGAAAAAGGTCGCTCAAAAAAGACCGTCGAAAACTATCGTCTTTACCTTTATCGTTTTTATGAGCTCTGTTCGGAAATCCTTAACAAAGACGAAATCAAGCCCTCCGACATCGACCCTGAGCTCTTGCGCAAATACCGTCTTAGCCTTAATCGCTACACAAACGACGTGCGCGACGAAGGTCTAAAGCCGATTACCCAAGCTTATCATCTAATTGCTCTCCGTGGCTTCCTTAAGTACCTTGCTCGCCGCGGGATTAAGTCTCTTGACCCTTCCCTCGTTGATCTCCCCCGCGCCGTAAAAAAACAGGTCACTTTTCTTCATTACGACGAAGTTGAAGACATCTTAAACGTTATTCCGACCGACACCGAATCCGGGCTTCGTGATCGCGCAATCATCGAGCTCCTCTTTTCTGGTGGGCTTCGCGTCTCCGAGCTCATCGGGCTTAATCGCGACTCCATTAATCTCGACCGTCGCGAGTTTATCGTCCGCGGGAAAGGCCAAAAAGACCGCCCTATTTTCATTTCTAAAGCCGCCGCAGACCGCGTCCGCGACTATCTTGCAGTTCGAGACGATTCTCTTCCTGCCCTTTTTCTAAACAACTCTCATAACCTTAATACTGCCGATACGTCCGGGAATTATCGTCGTCTAACTCCTCGCTCTGTCCAACGCATAATCGAAAAATATGCCAAAGCCGCCGGAATAACAAAGCACGTCACCCCCCACACTCTGCGTCATTCTTTCGCGACCGACCTCCTCATGAATGGGGCCGATCTCCGTTCTGTTCAGGCTCTCCTTGGTCACGCTAATATCTCAACCACCCAAATCTACACCCACGTCACCGATCCTCACCTCCGCGAGATTCACGAAAAGTTCCACTCAGAAACAAGCTAGACGTAGCTCAAAATCACGTCGCCGAACGCGAAAACAATCACAAACGCCACCACAAGAAATGGCCCGAAAGCAATTTTCTTCTTTTTCTGTGGCAACATTACAATCGCTCCGATAAAATTCGATAAAAATAGCACCCAAATTGCTAGCCATGGGTCCCCTAAAACCATTGCAATCGCTAGACACAAAATCCAATCCCCTCCCCCAACCAACTTTTCTTTTGAAAGAAAATATAAAAGATAATACACTCCCGCAAGTATTCCAATCCCCTCTAATAACTTCACAATCTCCATCTCGCCAAAGACCAGATTTACCGTCGCATAGACGGCCCCGACTGCGTTTAATGCAATCAAAAGCCCAAGCGGCAGTTCTTGCCATTTCGCATCATATACCGCAAGCACAATCGCAATCGTCAAAAATATCGCAACTAGCGCCGCATTAACCCAAATTAACACCATCGGCACATCTTGTTGGCAAAACCACGTCAAACCAAATCCGCAATTCCCTATAAGCTCCGCATAGCCTCCGCAAACTTTCCACCCGACTATTCCAAACGCCGCCGCTCCTCCAAGCTCTGCTAAAAGTTCCGCTTTCCCAATCTTCTTTCCGCATTTCCTGCACTTCCCCTTCTGCAACACCCAAGAAACAATTGGAATATTCTCTTTCCAAGTCAACTTTTTGCCGCAATGAAGACAAACGCTTCTTTTTCCAAGATCTTTCTTCCCGGTTTCTTTATATCTTAACCGCCACGCCTGACAACATGCAAACGACCCCAAAACTGCGCCCATCACCGCAAAGAAAATTACTATTAGTGCGCATGTCATATTTCTATCATACCACGTTTATTAGTTAATCGCAGAAACGAGCGAGTAAATCGGAAGTAACGTACCCGCAATCACGACTCCAATCATCCCCGCCATGACCACCATCAAAATTGGCTCAATCATAACGGAAATATTCGCAATTTTTTCATCAAGTTCGTTTTCGTAAACTTCTGCCGCCTTACCAATCATTTCATCGATTTTACCAGATTGTTCTCCGATGCTAATCATCTGCGGAACCAAAGGCAACATATAATCAAGGTCAGCAACAGATTCGGAAAGTGGTTTACCCGCCTTCACTTTTTCCGCCGCCGCGTTAAACTGCTCTTCCATGTAATAATTCGAAGTTGCTCTTGCAGAAATATGCATCGCATCAAGCATCGATACACCCGTCCCAAGCAGCATTTCCATTGTTCTTGCAAACCGGTTCATATAAAGACGTTGGAACAATGCGTTAAAAATCGGCACATTCAACTTTATCAAGGCAAATACTCTCTTCCCTGAATCCGTTTTCCTATATGCATTAATTGCGTAAACAATGAAAACAATCACGAACAGAACAATATACCATTGGTTCGCGAAGAAATCAGAAATCTGAACCAGCACGGCCGTAATCGTCGGCAATGTCTTGTCCATATCTTCGTACAATTTTCTAACTTCCGGAACAACTTCAATCATCATGAATGCAAGCACGACAATAATAACAAAGAAAATAATGAGCGGATAAACCATCGCACCACGAATCTTAGAAATCATACTCGAGTCTTTTTCGTCTTGTGCTGCAAGCCTTGCAAGCGCCGTATCAAGCGTACCCGACATTTCACCTGCTGCAACAAGCGACAAATAGACATCCCCGAACACATCCGGATGCATCGCCAAAGAATCAGACAACGATTTACCTGCTTCTACGCTCGCCGTAACGTCTTCAATGACCGCCTTCATCGGCTTTGAAGTCGATTGTTCCGCGGCTGTTTTAAGCGAGCGCGACATCGGCAACCCCGCCCCGATCAACGTTGCAAACTGCCTCGTAAAGATAATCCTATCCTTCGAAGAGACCTTATTAGAAATTTTAGAGAGGAATCCGCCACTACCTTCTTCGGTAATTTTTTCCGGAATATATCCCTGCTCAACCAGAACTTTTCCTGCCGCGCGTTCACTATCCGCCTGAATAGTTCCAGTTACGGTCTTTTTAGTCTTCTTCTCAATTGCTCGATAAGTATATCGTTTCATTTTAACCTCGTGCTAGCCTATCAAAGTTCTCAACATCAACCGCATAATCTCTTGCGTCATTATAAGAAACAGTTCCCGCCTTTACAAGCTTCGCTAGCGTCGCATCCATCGTTTGCATACCTGCACTCGCACCCGTCTGAATCATTGAATCAATCTGATGCGTCTTTCCATCTCGAATCAAAGACCTAATCGCCGAATTTGCGACCATAATTTCCGCCGCCACAATTCTTCCTCCGCCAATCGCCGGAACAAGTCTCTGCGCGCAAATCGCCATCAAGATGTTAGAAAGTTGAGTTCGAACCTGTGGCTGCTGGTGTGCTGGAAAAACATCAATCATACGGTCAATCGATTGCGCCGCCGAGTTCGTGTGTAGTGTTGCGAGGACCAAATGCCCTGTTTCTGCAATCGTAATTGCTGAAGAAATCGTCTCAAGATCACGCATCTCCCCGAGAAGCACAACGTCCGGGTCCTCACGAAGTGCCGACCTTAAAGCCGCTGAGAAAGAAAACGTATCATAGTGTACTTCCCTCTGCACGACCACCGATCTTTGCGACTTGTGCGTAAACTCAATCGGGTCTTCAATCGTAAGAATATGCATCGCTTTTTCGCGATTTATCTTGTCAACAATCGCCGCAAGCGTCGTCGACTTACCGGAACCCGTTGGTCCAGTTACAAGCACTAAACCTCTCGGATAATCCGCAAATCCTTCAACGACTCCTGGGAGCCCAAGTTGTTCAACCGTTTCAATTTTATTCGGAATCAACCGGAACGCGCACGCTAAATTCCCTTTTTCATGGAAAGCGTTCGCGCGAAAACGTCCCAATTCTCCGAACGCGAACGAATAGTCAAACTCTTTGTCTCGAATCAAAATCTTCTGTTGCGCTTCGTCAAGCGTAGAGAAAATCAACTGTTCAACCATCGCCGGCGTAAGCGCTGGTACGCCCGTAATCGCAATCAGTTCGCCGTCAACGCGCAGAATCGGCGGCAATCCAACCTGAATATGTATATCCGAAGCATTTCGCTTAATACATTCTTCAAGTAATGTTTCAATCCTAAGCCCACTATTTTGCATAATTCTATTTTACCATAAGTTTTATATTTTTTACAATTTTATGCCAAGTCGGACGCAACGCGGTCCACCTCCTTAATCGTCGTTATCCCCGAAAGCGCCTTCAACATTCCGTCTTGGCGCATCGTAATTGTTCCCTTCGCTTTCGCAACTTTCATAATATCGCCTGCCGTTGCTCGCGCCACAATCAGCTTCTGGATATCTTCATCTACATCAATCGCTTCATACAAACCTGCACGGCCAACATACCCTCCAGGCGTTTCTCTTGTCTCTACGCCTTTTGCAAGCGCATAACCTTTTTCATTCGCAACCGGCAACCCAGGATAACCCAAATCTTCCGACAAACTTGCTACGTCACCCTGCGACTTCGGCAAAACGCTCCCAAGCACGTCATTAATTTCTTTCGTTTCCATATCACTAGATTGGTAAATTTCTTTTTTATCAGAAACCCTACGCACAAGCCTCTGCCCGATAACCGTATTGAGCGTCGACGCAATCAAGAACGGCTCAATTCCCATATCAAGAAGACGCGGCAAAATACCCGCTGCCGAGTTCGTGTGGAGCGTAGAAAACACCAAGTGACCCGTAAGAGCCGCTTGGACCGCCAAATTCGCCGTCTCACCATCACGAATCTCCCCGACCATTACTACGTCAGGGTCTTGACGCAAAATTGAACGAAGCCCCGACGCAAACGTCAACCCCGCATCAACGTTAACCTGAATCTGATTGACACCGTCCATCTTGTACTCGACCGGGTCTTCAAGCGTAACAATATTAATCGCTTCCGATTTAATTTTCTTAATCAAAGCATAGAGTGTTGTCGACTTACCAGAACCCGTCGGACCCGAAGTCAGAATCATGCCGTTCGGTTTTGCAATTCCCGTCGTAACAGCTCGGAGCGCTCTTCCAGTCATACCCATTTTTTCGACTTCCATCGCCGTTCCGCTCTTATCGAGAAGACGAATAACGACTTGCTCACCCCAAACCACTGGAGAAATCGCGATACGAAGGTCAATCTCCTTATCATCCACTGCTACTGTAAACTGACCGTCCTGCGGGATGCGATGTTCGTCAATCTTGAGGTTCGACAAAATCTTGATCCTTGAAACAAGTGCCGGCTCAATCGCTTTTGGCAGTTCCATAACCTGACGCAAAACGCCATCAATCCTACAACGAATTACTAGCGAATTTTCGAGTGGCTCGATATGAATATCCGAAGCCTTCGATTTGGCCGCATAATCAAGAATAGTCGTCAAAGCTTTGGAGATCGGCGAATCTTGTGTAATCGTTTTTACGTTTGCGCTATGAGCCTGTTTTTGTGCTTGCTCTTTCTCAGAAGCCTTCGCTGCCTTATTAACGCTAGAAAAGTCATTACGATACTGAATGAGAATCGCTCTGATTCCCTCTTCGCTCGCCATAACCGTACGAATTGGACGCTTTACAAGAGTAGCAAGATAATCCGTCGCCTGGACGTTCGTTACGTCGAGCATTGCTACGGTCAGTCTTCCGTCTTGAGACACACAGACCGGAACCGCCATACTTCGTTCTGCAACATCTTGTGGGAGGTTTAATAGTACCTCCTGATCCATCTTTACATTCCGAAGATTGACATATGGTACCCTCATCACCGCCGCAGTTGCATGCGTAATTGTTTCACTCGTAGTCAACTTCTGCGACACCAAAATAGACAGAATTGGCTGCTTTGCCATCTGTGCATTTGCTCGAATTTCAGCAATTTTCTGAGGGTCAACCAATCCTTCATCCAAAAGGACTTGTACCACCCTCTCTTGGACTTCGCGGGTCAGAAGCGCCATCGTCTAACTCCCCGAAACAGTTTCTTGTCGTGCTGGATCGTTCCAGTTGATATTTTCCCCATCCGTAGAAGTCTGACTCTGGGTATTTTGCTCAATTTGTTGCAAGACCTCGTTACGCTGCGACTCTGGCGTTGTCGGCGCAAGTCCGTTCGAACGGTTAATCGCTTCGTTCTCTTCGTCAGTCATCGTGTTATAAGTATCTTCCTCAACCACAGTTTCACCTGTCGAAGTCGAAGGAGTCTGTTGACCGCATTCAATCAACTCGCCTTCGTCAATATAGCCATCATGATCCAAGTCTTCACAAGATCCGACATAAACCTCAACCGTCGGATTTATCGCTTGTGAATTAAAAATTTCACTATCCGGCGCCATCAACTTGGTAGAAATCGCGTCTACATATTCAAAGCTAACTGTTTTTTCCTTCGGATCACCAAGAATCGAATTCATCAAGAAATACGCCAGAATCGTTCCAACTATCGCAATCATCGCCGTGCTAATATAATCTGATAATTTCATCTAGTTACCCTTTGGTCCATTAATTACTGTTCCATCGCCTCTGACCGTAACGATTTTCTCATCCAAGCCAGCAATTTCTGTATAATACGCCTCTGCGTTTGCATTCACATTCAAAGAACCATTTGACCAGTTAATCGAAGCTGACCTAATGTTAATCTCGCGAATCGACTTCTCCATATTCCGCAAAATCTTAATCACGGTCTGCGTATTCGTCTGTAACGTGAGATTTACGCCAATCGCTCCGAGCCCAGTAATCTCACTCTCCGAATCTCCGCCTGGCGCCATCGAATCCGGAATCCAATCCGACTCCTTAAAAATCTTATTAATGCTCGCCATGAGCGCAAGCTCGTTCTTTGCTGCTGGAAGTGCATCCGGAATCGCACGAAGCGCCGAACACATCGTGAAGATCTCAAAGTTTGCAGCTTTCGCCTTTTCCGTTGTTGAATTTTCGTATTTTTGTATTAACTTCTCATAGCTCATTCTTTCGCCCGTCTGCCCGTCAATACAGACCGAAAGACCGGTTCGCCCAACCGATTCAAGATCTTCATTTGCCGCCATCTCAACAAGTACGTTCTGACGCAACGTGTTCGGAACTGAGCTTACACTAATATCATTCGGTGAACAGTTCTGTAATTCTTTAGTCGTGTATGTATTTCCCCTCGGACTCTTGCAAACGCCCACGTTCTTTATCGTGTCGCTATATCCCTTAATCGCCTGGTCTTTTGTCGAAATAATCGCAGAGTTAAATCGAATGTATTTCAAAAAGTAAACGCCAAGAACAATACTCATGCCGAGCGCAACCGAAGCCCCCAAAACCGCCGCCATCATATTCGACTGGGCTTTACTTATCTTTAATCTTTTTCCTATCGCTAAATCTTTTGGCATGTTAGTTTTCTCCTACTAGCTTCCTGACCTACAAGCCGAATCACTATCGTCGCAGTCCATTGCTTTTTCGCTAAACATCGACTCAAGCTGCAATAACGAATCTGTCACGTTCGTACGTCCAGACGGCGCAATCGCAATCAAGTGTTTGTTGTTGAAATTAAATATCTCCTCGTCAAACTCAAGCGTTGCTGTAAAGCGCAGCACCAAATCCCCGCCACTCTGACGTCCGTTACTTGAGCTCGTTACTTCAATCCCACCCGGAGCAAGATTACAGTTATTTGTGCTCGGCCATGTCACCGAACCACCATATTCCACGCCGGTATAAGCTATACATTGGCTCTCAAAATGTGCCACTCCGCTTATATTTCCATCAAGATCAATGTATCCCTTTTTATACCAGTTATTCGAATCGCTACCGTCAAGATTTGGCGTTCTAAGGATTTCCTCAGTTTCGTCAGTATTCACACTACTCGAAGAACTATACCCATCGTCTTCATCCTCTTCGATGCTCGGGTCACAACCTTTTCGCCCTTTGTGCCAAACGGCATAGATTCTTCCCTTGTCGTCCGTAAATGGTACGCCCTGGTCGTTCGCCTCGTCAATACACATGGTCGGAATCTCATCGCCATTCTTATCTACGTAGCGACCGTAATCATATTTCATTAATCCAACCTGTTTTGTAAAGGCTTCGAGCACGCGGTAATCGATTCCATCCGTATTTGGACCAGCATTCGCTTGCCCCTCAATATTCATCGTCGATTCTTCAAGGTTGATATCAAGCGCCGACAAAGTTACCGTATCGCTCCCGGTTGGCAACATAGAAGCCAAAACCGTAAAGACACGCGAAAGAGCCCGCTTGTTCAGACGGATACTTTCAAGATTATTGAGCTGGGACTGAATCGTCAAAATTTCACCAAGCCCATCATACTCGTCCAATTTCTCGGTCATAGCAAGAAGCATATCGTCTTGAGAGTTCATACGGATTTGTTGGCCACCGCGAATCGCTGCGAGTAAAACAACCATTCCAATCGCCATCGCAGAAATTGCACCGCAGACAAAGAAAACTAAATTGCGCGTCTTCTGCGCCTTAATCATCTCGGCTTTTACATCAGGAACAAGGTTAATTTCGTACATTATTCATTGCTCCTTTCTGCTAGCCCAATCACAACGGCGAATTCACTCGCCACATTCATCAAGGCATTTTGCTGATCCGGAGAAACGCGCACCATCTGCCACGGATTCCCTTGCATCGTCGGAACATCAGTCTTCGCTTCAATATACTCGGCAATAAACGGAATAATCTCCGCAAAACCGGAAAGTACAATTCCGCCTACCTTCACGTTCGTATATTTTCCTTGGAAGAATAATACGGACTTAGAAAGTTCACTCGCAAACGCTTCAAGCGTAGAATCGAGCGCACGGAAAACTTGTCCCTCAATTTTGTCTTGTGCTAAACCGAACTTCAAGATGAACTGACGCGCTTGGTCTTCGCGCACAGAAAGCGAACCAGCTACGGTCTTCACCAGCGAATCAAATCCGCCCGGAATCGAACGCACTAGTCTCGGCGCTCCACGAAAAACGACAACGAGGTCAGTCGACTTTTCACCAAGATCGACAATCATTCTTGCATCAACTGCTCCAACAGGCGTCAAAGCTCTTGCCATCGCCAACGGTTCTGGTTCCATCGCTATGATGTTAAAACCCATGCCTTCAACCATCTCAAGCATCGACTCTGCGTATTCAATCGCCGTCGAAGAAACCAAGACCTCCGCCTTCGCTGGGTCATTTGGACTTGGCCCAAGAATTCGATAATCTGCTTTTGCCTCATCAACCGCCATCGGAATATACTGGTCAAGCGAATACTTAATCGACTTTTCCAAATCTTTCGGGTCGGCATTATCAGTCTCAACGATTGCCGTAAACGTCTTCCCCGCTGGAAGACCAATTGCAATATTCTTTGTTTTTATTCCCGCTTGAGCTACGGCATTTTTAACAATATCTTGGAATTTTTTCTTTCCAATCTGAGAAGAATCCTGAATTATTTTTTCATCAACCGGAACGTAGGCGTATTTTTGCAAGCTCCAACCACGTTGCGCATCTCCAGAAAGTTGAACAATACGAATGGACGTCGTACCGATGTCCATCGCGAAAAAGTCGCCCACTCCTTTAAGTATATTCATATATTATATTATATGCTTACGCTAAATTTTTTGCAAGCGAAAGGTAATAAAATCTTTCCAAATTTCCATTTTTTCCCGCCAAACTATTGTCACGTTTCCCCTTAATTAAGAACCCGTTTTGTTTCAACCAAGTCTCAAATCGCTTAATAATTTCGCGACGCATTTTTTCATTTTTCACCACCCCGCGGTTCAGTTCGTTCGGAAACGCCTCAAATTGTGGCTTTAACATTACTAGCATGTCTGTTTTTTCTTGAACAAATTTTTTCTTCGCTCTGAGTAAAACCTTTGTTAAAGAAACAAAAGACACATCCTCAATAATCGTATCTATTTTTTCATTAGTCTCAAATTCAAAAATATACGTTTTTTCAAACAATTCAATCCGCGAATCAAACCGTAACGGAGCTTTCATTTGATTCGTTCCCTTCTCGACTGCAATTACTTTCTTCGCGCCTCTACTTAACGCGTATTCCGTAAACCCGCCCGTACTCGATCCAATATCAAGCACGACCTTGTCTCGAAAATCATAGCGAAAAAAGCTTGCCGCCCCCGCAAGCTTATTTTCGGCTCTCGAAACGTATTTCGAGTCGCTCACTATTTTTTCCTTTCGCGATATGCGTAAGTTTCCGTATCAATCGAGACAATATCCCCAACTTTAATAAAAGCTGGAACCTTCACAACCACGCCCGTTTCAAGCGTTGCGTCCTTCATAACTGAAGTTGAAGTGTCTCCCTTAACGGCAGTTTCGGTATAAGTAACCTCAAGCCAAAGATTTTTCGGAAGCGTAAGGTTGATTGGAGTTCCATTATAAAACTGGATCTCCATCTCATCCCCATCCTTCATAAAATCTTTCGCATCCCCAACCATATCCGCGAGCAATTCGTATTGTTCAAACGTCTCCGGATCCATGAAATAAAATTTTTCATCATCCTTATAGAGGTATTGAACTTTTTTCGTCGTTACTTCGGCAGGTTCAATCTTCTCTTGGCCTTTAAAAGTCTTCGGAAGTAATGCACCCGTAATCAAGTTCTTAACCTTTACGTTTACAATTGATCCTCCGCGTCCCATCACTTTTTGGGAATACTCAACGACTTTATACGGTTGGCCGTCAAGCGTAATCAATACGTTTTTCTTTAAATCCGTAGGTCCGTACATAATTCCCCCTTAAATTAGTTCGATGCAACAAACGGAAGCAGTGCCAAATGGCGCGCTCTTTTAACGGCGACTGCGAGCTGCCTTTGTTGTTTCGCAGTTAAACCAGTTCTTGCACTAGCCTCAATCCTTCCATAAGGATCAAGAAACTTTTGCAAGGTTTTAACATCTCTATAATCAAAATAGATGTTAGAGTCGACTTTAACTCTCCTCATATTTCTCCTTTAATATTAAAATGGAATTTCCGACAAGTCGATCGGTTCTTCATCAACATCAGCTGGTGCTTCTGCTTGCGCAGTATCATCATGCTTGGATTCTTGAGAACCGCCACCCATGTCGCCACCCCTATCATAACTACGGCTTCCCCCACCTTCACCTGTGTTTGGCGATGCAAAGTTAAAATCTTCAACTACAATTTCGACCCTACTTCTCTTTTGTCCGGAATTCTTATCTTCCCAAGATCTCTGGTCAAGTCTTCCGGAAACCAGCACACCCGATCCTTTCTTGGCATATTGACCAATCAATTCTCCGAGCTTGCCCCAAGCCGAACAGTCAATGAAAGAAACTTGTTCTTGTTGTTGTCCGCTCGAATCTCGATAAACTCTGTTCACCGCAACGGTAAAAGAACAGACGCTCGTTCCGTTAGGAGTCGTTCGAAGTTCTGGGTCTCTTGTTAAGTTTCCTGTAATAATAGCTTTGCTAAAGCCGCGCATATTTATTCCTCCGTAGTTTGTTCTTCTTGTGTTTCAGGTCTGTT
>CAZQMP010000015.1:0-12529 GCA_964594565.1 uncultured Candidatus Saccharibacteria bacterium | reverse complement strand
GACCGTACTGAACTCGTCTCGAATAGTCCTGAACTCACAAACCCCGCCGATCACGTCTCTAACCCGCTCTGCATCAACCTCCACCGTGACTGGAACTTTGAGATTCAGTCCGTCGAGCCTAGCGACATCGACAACATCCAATCTGCCTCCCAGACCGTCTCTACCGACTTTACGATTACCGTCGGGCGTGATCCGGGATGGAATGACGGCGTCACCCGTGACTTTATCACCGATGTCGATTCCCAGATTTCTATCATCACTTATGTCATCAAGGAAAACACTAACCGCACCAACATCAACACCGCAACAACCGGCGGCACCTACGGCTCGACTGACTTCTGTTCCTTCTTCTCGAACCTTGGTGTTCTCGACACTTCTGTCGCTGGCATATCCGCCTGTACTGTCACCGATCCTGGCTCCGGGCGTAATAAAGTAAAGAGTAAGACTGCCGACCAAAACTCCGATGGCGTTTATAACGATACGAGTTACGATGTCACCTTCTCGACCGGCGACATCGAAGTCCCGACTGTCCCGGTGGGCGACAAGTTCTGCGTTGCTGTCGGTATCCATACCCGTTCTTCGACTTCGTCTCAGTCCTTCATCTCCCGCTCGACTTGTACAAACCTTTCTAAGCGTCCGGCTGTCCATGTTTGGGGCGGCAGCGTCAGCTCATTTGGTGGCATCAAGACAAGCCTAACAGAAATTGAAGAAAGCGATTCCGACTCCCCAAAGAAACGCTTCGGCTCCTGGACTGACCTTGGAATTATCGCAAACAAACCTGTAACCCGCATGTCTTCCGGCAACTCCATTGTCGCAAAGTATGACGCCGCAACGCTCTATGTTCCGTGCGATGTCTCACCGCTCACAATCGCAAACAGCATGTGTCAGAACAATAATGCCTCCAAGACCGGCTATGCAGGCGTTGCAACGACCACTTCCATGGTCGATAAACTCCTCGCTCGTTATGCCGGTGCAGAAACGGCCTATGAAGGAAATGCCGGCTCGACCATTACGATCGACTCTGCCTTCTTTGCCCGTAGCGAAGTCATGGAAAAGCTCCACATCACTGACTCTTCAAAGATCGAAGGTGTTGACCCACTCGTAATCTACTCGAAGAGCGACGTCATTATCAATACGAACTTGAAGCTTAATCCGAACATGCGCTATACCGGCGTCCACGTTCCGCAGCTCATCATCATCGCCGACGGCAACATCAATATCGCCGAGAGTGTGACCGAGGTCGATGCTTGGCTAATTGCTCGTGGAGAAATCGACACTTGTACGAATGCTGACGGCTCGAAGATCCAGCTTAACTCCCGCCGCTGCGCCGGATCGAACCCTGACGAAGATCAAGAGGGTCTCCGTATTAACGGCCCGGTTCTTGCGACAAAGATTAACTTAAAGCGTACCGCTGGCGCTGATCTTTACATGGACATCAAGAAAGGCACGAACCTCCAGAACATTTCTTCCGCTGCCGAGCTCATTAATCTCAACCCTGCTGCCTATCTCTTTGGTATAAACGAGTCCCAGAAATCTGGACAACCTCGCGTAACCTATGTACGAGAATTAGCGCCGAGATTCTAGAGGTAGCAAGAAACATAAGCCCGAAAGACCTAGCATATCGCTGGGTTTTTTGGTATACTATAATTATGACGAAAGTTATGCGCCTAAAGAAGCGTTTTTATTTTATCGCAGCGGCCTATTTCCGTTTCTTTGCGAACTTCTCCCTGAAACGCTGGAATCCCCGGATTATTGCCTTGACTGGCTCTGCCGGCAAAACCACCATGCTCCACCTCGTCGAGTTTGAACTCGGCTCCGAGGCGCACTATTCCCACGATGCAAACTCTGCTTTCGGTGTCGCTTTTGACCTCCTCGGTTTGAAAGGTGTCCGCGGGTCGAAATTGCGCTGGATTTGGCTCATCCTCGCCGCCCCTATTCGCTCGCTTTACTATAAACATAAAGAACCTTTCTATATCGTCGAAATCGACGGCGAACGCCCTCGCGAGACTCGTTTCCTCGCTGAATGGCTGAAACCCGAAATCACTCTCTGGATTTCTCTCGGGCGCTCTCATGCTATCCAGTTCGAACAAGAAGTCCACGACGGAAAATTCGACAATCTCGACGAAGCCATCACCGACGAATTCTCCCAGCTCCCGAAGAACACAAAATGTCTCGTCTTTATCGACGGAGACTCCGCTGCGATGAAGCGCGCAACTAAAGACATCTCTGCTCGTGTCCTCGAATACAAGAAATCCGACATGATTAAATATGTCGCCTACCCGACTCGAACCGATTTTGGGACAATGAACTCTTCGTTCCACTTCTCCTCCCCTCAACCTCGCGACCTCTCGATTCAGCTCCTTATGTTAAAGGACCTGATGAAATACCTGAAAATCCCGCTAAAAACCGACTTCTCCGACATGCCACTTCCTCCGGGTCGCTCGAGCATTTTGTTCGGAAAGAACGGCTTGAAGCTAATCGATTCGTCCTATAACGCCCATATTATCTCCATGCAGTCCATCCTTGACATGGCGAAGTCTCTCCACGCCTCCCATAAGTGGCTTGTAATTGGCGACATCGTCGAACAGGGTGAAATTGAAGGCGAAGAACACAAACATCTCGCCGACATGATTGCTGCCGTCCGTCCCGAAGAAATCATTCTCGTTGGTCGCCGAACGAAGAAATACACCGCCCCACGCCTGAAGGAGCTTGGTTTTTCCCCGAAAACAACCCTTGACCCGAGAAAGGCTCTCGCCTATATCGAGAAAAACACAACCGGCCGCGAAACCTTGATTTTTAAGGGGTCGCAATACCTAGAATGGATTATCGAAAAATTGCTTGAGAATCCCGAAGATGCGTCGAAACTCTGCCGCCGTGAACCTGCCGCTGTGAAACGTCGCTTAAATCGGGGGCTCGACTAATGAAAAAACTTTACATTATTCATGGTTGGGCTTACTCCGTCGAACCATGGGAGAAAACCCTCGAGATTTTGAAGAAAAACAAAGTCGACGTAAAGATGTTAAACGTTCCGGGTTTAACCACCCCTTCGAAACGTGTCTGGACAATCGACGAATACGTAAACTGGGCCGACGAAAGCATCCCAGACGGCTCCGTCGCCCTTGGCCATTCTAACGGCGGCCGAATCCTACTTAATCTTTGCTCTGAGAACCCGAAGAAACTCTCGCGGCTTATTTTGCTCGACTCTGCCGGCGTTTATGAAAAGTCTCGGAAACGCGACCTTCTCAGAGTTGTCTCGAAACTTGGCGCTCCTCTGAAGAAAATTCCGCTCCTCTCGAAGGTTTTTCATAAACTTATCGGTGCTTCCGACTACGAACATGCTCCCGAGAACATGAAAAAGACTCTCTCGAACATGCTCGATTCCGATAAACACCTCGATCTCTCAAAGGTGACGACCGAGACGAAAATCCTCTGGGGAGAAAACGATACAGTCACCCCACTTCGCCAAGCTCGAACCCTTAAGGAACGTCTCTCGAACGCCTCGCTTAAGACTTTCGAGAACTGGACTCATGCTCCTTATATTTCCGATCCGGAAGGACTCGCCGACGCGATTCTGGAGGCTCTGAAATGATTTTTCTCGGACTTGCCAGCAACTATCGCGCCCGAGATATTTTCCGCCATTCTTTTATCCTCGGTTCGAAGAAGGATTATGACGGCCTTGAAGCTGATCTTGCTACGCGTTACAGCGCGACCCTCGAAAATACTTCTCTAATTTTTTCCGGTCGCTCGGCAATCTCCCTTGCCCTAAAAAGCTTCATCTCTTCCGGTCGCATCAAAAAAGGCGACGGTGTCGTTTTGAACGGATTTACTTGCTTTGCTGTCGTTGAAGCCATAAAACACGCCGGTCTCCGCCCGGTTTTCGCCGACCTCGAGAAAAAAGACGGAAAAGTCCTCCCAAACTATTCCGCAAAAACCCTCGAGTCTCTCGTAGAATCCGACAAAAACATAAAGGTCTTTATTCTCCAAAACACCTTTGGAAATCCCGTCGACATCGAAAGTTTTGAAACCGTCCGAAAGAAATACGGTCTCCTCCTCCTCGAAGATCTCGCACATTGTGCCGGCCGAAAGTATCCCGACGGTCGAGAAATCGGGACAGTTGGTGATGCTACTTGTCTCTCCTTTGGAAAAGGAAAGGCCCTCGACACAATTCTCGGCGGCGCGGTTATCCTTCGCGATCCAACTCTCTCTTTCCCAAAATCCTTCGACAAGTCGAAACTAACTCGCCGAAAGAAAAACGGCGACGTTCCGCGTGCTTCTTGGTATCCTGTCTTCGGAGCAATTGCTCGCGGACTCTCTCATCTCCGTCTCGAAAAATTCTGGCTCGGCCTCCTCTTGAAACTAAAATGGATTGAGCGCTCCGCCGATACGAAACTGCTTGAAGATACAACGATAACCTACTGGCAGGCTGCTCTCGCTCGCCGTCAGCTTAAAGCCCTCAGCTCGAAACCTCTCCGTGAATATTT
The DNA here is from genome assembly GCA_964594565.1 of uncultured Candidatus Saccharibacteria bacterium. Taxonomy (GTDB): domain Bacteria; phylum Patescibacteriota; class Saccharimonadia; order Saccharimonadales; family Saccharimonadaceae; genus Nanosyncoccus. The sequence continues at coordinate 8,048 of CAZQMP010000015.1, read as the reverse complement.
TCTCGTTGAAGATCGCGACGAAGCCTTAAAAGTTCTCCACAGGAGCGGCTTTCGCCTTGAAGAATCCTGGTATGAAGTTCCAGTCTCTCCTGAAAGATACTATAAAAAAGTCAATTTTCCCGAAGATTCCTGTCCGAACGCAGTCTTTTTCTCAAAACACGTTCTTAATCTCCCAACTTGGTACACGGATAAAAAACACAAATCCGAAGTCTCTGCTGCGCGCAAAATTCTAAAATCATTTGAGGTAAAATAATGGAAGAATCCTGGTCGAACATTCTCAAACATTTCCCCGAGTCAAATTTCCTCCAAAGCCCCCTCTGGGCCGAAATGAACCATAGAATCGGTCATAAACTGGTCGTCCGCACGTTCGAGGATAAAGCCCTTTATCTCGGCATCGTAAAAGACGCCAAACGCGGCCGCTTCCTGGAAATTCCTGGCGGTCCGCTTGTTGACTGGAACGACAAAAGACTCGTACGTGAAGTTTTTAATTCAATCGTCGAAGAGGGAAAGAAAGAAAAATGCGTTTTCGTCCGCTTCCGTCCCCAACTCTTTGCGACCAACGAAAATAAGAAGCTCATTTCTAGCCTCGCTTCGAACCTAAAAATCGACCTCCGTCCGGCTCCTATGCATCTCCACGCCCAAAACACCGTAATTTTGAATCTCAAAGACGTTTCCGAAGAAGATCTCCTTATGTGTATGCGCCGTCAAACTCGCTACGAAGTTCGTCGCTCCGAAAAACTCGAACTTTCCGTTACGGAAGATTCCTCCGAAGAAATGTTCAAAGAATTCCATTCCGTCCAGTCCGAGACTGCAAAACGCCAAGGCTTCATCCCGCCATCCGAAAGGGAATTACTCGCCGAACGCGCCGCTTTCTCCCCCGACAACTTAAAACTCTATAAAGTTTCAACAAAAGAAGGCGAAGCCGTCGCCTATGGTCTTATCCTGATTTATGGGAAAGAAGCCGAATACTTCGAAGCGGCCTCGACTGACTTAAATCGTAAACTCCCAGGCGCCTATGCTCTCCTTTGGCGTGCTATACGTGACCTAAAAGCCGAGGGGATTGAACGCTTTAATCTCTGGGGAATCGCCCCTCCTGGTGTCGAAAACCATCGTTATTCTGGCGTAACAACTTTCAAGACAGGCTTCGGTGGCGAAAATACCGACTTTATCCCTGCCCAAGATATCGTCTTAAACAAACTCCGTTATAAGCTCGACGAGCTCGTTGAGACCGCTCGTAAAAAGAAAAGGAATCTCTAATGTCCGAGAAAAATATTGTTGCTTTGATTGACGCTGGGAACCGCGAAAAGTGGGACGAATTTGTCACATCCGACAAGACTTCGAACTTCCTTCAGTCTTGGGACTTTTACGAATTCCATCTTTCCCGTGGGAAAAAAGTTGTCCGAAAAATCGCCGTCGACGCCGAGGGAAAAATCCTCGCCGCTTATGCTGGTGTCGTTGAAACCGCAAAACGCGGAACTTATCTCGCGATTGCTGGCGGCCCAATTCTCGACTGGAAAAACAAAGCTCTCGTAAAGCAAGTCTTCGAAGATATCCGTGCGGAAGGGAAACGCAATCATTGTGTTTTTGTTCGTGTCCGTCCCCAACTTGAGCTCTCCGAAAAATCCCTAAAACTCATGTCCGAACTTGGTCTAAAACGCGCGCCGATGTATTTGTCTGTCGAATATGCCGGAATTTTGAATCTCGAAAAATCCGAGGAGGAAATTCTCGCTGGCGCCTCCCAAGGTTTCCGTCGTAAACTTCGCAAAGCAAAAAAGAACGATATCGAAATTGAAGTCTCTTCCGACCCGAAGGTTATGAAAGACTTTTGCCGTCTCGAATCTCTCCATGCCAAACGCCAAGGTTATGTCGCATTCTCGAACTCGTTTCTGACGAAACAATTTGAAGCTTTCGCGAAAAATAACGAAGTAAAAATGTACACCGCGAAAAAAGACGGAGAGATTCTTGCGATGAACTTCATGATCTTCTACGGTAACGAAGCAAGCTATCATTACGGCGTTTCCTCCGACCTCGGAACAAAATATTCCGCCGCCCCGCTCCTCCACATGGAAGCGATGCAAGAAGCCCGCAAACGCAGAATCGGCCGCTACAATCTTTGGGGGATTGTCGGGCTAAATGAAACCTCTCACCGTTTCTACGGCGTCTCCGAATTCAAACGAAGTTTTGGCTGCGAAGAATTAAAATACACTCCGGCTCACGATCTTATTCTCGACCCGAAAAAATATCTCCTGACGAAAATCGTCGAAGATTTAAGAAAAAGGATTCGTCACGTCTAAAATGTCAAAGTTCATCCCTCAATACGAAGACGAAAAAATCAGCCTCCCGGCGGTCATTTTCTCGACGCTCATGATTCTCGGCGGTTTTTTCTCACTCGCCGGATTCATCTTGAAAATCATTAACGGCGATTTTTCTGACAGCACGCTTCCAATAAAACTCATCATTCTTGTCGCCTTGCTTCCTGTTTTTATTTGGTTCCTCGTTTCTCGTCTAAAAAATTATCACGACAATTTAAAGAATCGCGCAGAAATCCTCGCCCACGGCCAAAAATTCGCCGGAGAAGTAAAGAAAGTCGTCACGAAAAAGGATCGCGAATATGACAAAACATTCATGCGCTCCACAAAATTTTTCGAACTCGACGCAAATTCCTACGCTATCGTCGGTCTTGGCCGGGAAGAAAATTATTTCGAAATCCAAACTCCGCCAATTCTCTACATTCTCGAACCCGGCGAGCCGGTCGACGTTTACTATCTAAACGGTTATTATTACGTCGATAATCCACGAATGCACTAGCTTATGCTTGCATTCTAGAACCCAAAACGCTAAACTTGGGTTATGAGAAGAAGAAAAATCACACCCGAGGTTATCACAAAAACCATTTTAACTTTCTTGTTCGGAGCCGCTGTCGGTTTCGGATCGTACCATCTTGTTGGATTAATTAACTCGCGCGAAGTCTTCGCCGATTCACCGTCCGTTTCGAATTTTCCAAAAACTCTCGAAGAAATCCGCGAGGAATCTTCGCAACCTTTTTACAAAATCTATAAGCCAAACGGTCCGGAGAAAAAAACAATTCAGTACTTTCACTTAGAGACGAAAAAGTCCGAAGACTACGAAGCAACTAATTCTTCCGATGAACCCGAAAGCGTCCACGTCGAAGAAGAAATTGTCTCAGAAAAAGAACTCGAAGCTGAACCCGAAACGGAAGAAGAATCCGAAGCGGCTGTCGACACAGAGTCTTAGCCTTGTTTTTTCCGCATATTTACTTTATAATAGTTTAATATGCTTAAACTTCTTCGTTTTTTGAAGCCATATTGGTGGCAAACTATTCTTTTGCTCGTTTCTGTTGCGGGTCAAGCTTGGTGTTCACTTCAGCTCCCAGCTCTCATGGCCAACATCGTAAACGACGGCATCGTCGCTGGTAACTCCGACATAACCCTCTCTATCGGTCTCGAAATGCTAGCCTATACCGTCGCGACAGTTATCTGTGCGATTATTACTCATTTCTTTTCCGCTCGCGTCGGCGCTGCTTTTTCGCGCGACCTCCGCGAAGATTTCTATAAAAAAGTTATCAGCTTTTCTGTTACCGAAATCGATAAATTCTCAACCGCCTCTCTCATAACTCGCACAACAAACGACATCTCCCAAGTCCAACAAGCTATTATGCTCATGCTGACGATGATGCTCCGCGCCCCAATGATGGGGATCGGCGCCGTCGTCCAAGCCTTCCGAACTGCTCCCGACATGACCTGGATTCTTGCTCTCGGCGTCGGCTTGATCATTTTCTTCTCGGTCATTATTCTTTCTCTTGCCATCCCGAAATTCAAAATCTTCCAGACCCTAATCGACAAAATTACTCTCCTTGCTCGCGAGAATTTAACCGGTCTTCGTGTTATTCGCGCCTTCAATAAAGAGTCTCACGAACAAAAGAAGTTCGAAAAAGCCAACGACGAACTGACCGAGAACACAATCTTCCTCAACAAAGTCATGGCTTTCCAAGACCCGCTTATTTCGCTCGTTTTCAACGGAGTCACAATCCTCATCATCTGGGTCGGCATCAATCACCTCGAATCTGACTTGAGCTATCTCGGAAATATGATGGCGTTCGTCCAATACGCGACTCACGTCCTCCTCTCCTTCTTGCTCCTGACCATGCTTTTCGTAATTCTTCCTCGCGCAAGCGTCTCCGCGAACCGTCTAAATGAAGTCTTTGCAACAAAAAACAAGGTAACCTGGCGCAAAAAAACTGAAGGCGTTGCGAACGTTGCCCCGTCAGTCGAGTTCAAGAAAGTTTCCTTTGCTTATCCAGGTGCAGACGAAAACGTTCTTACGAACATCTCCTTCGAAGCAAAAGCCGGCGAAACAACCGCTTTCATCGGTTCGACTGGCTCCGGAAAGTCAACGCTCATCTCTCTCATCCCTCGCTTTCATGAAGTTACTTCCGGAGAAATCCTCGTCGACGGTCTGAACGTGAAAGACTTTGCCTCGGAAGATTTGATGCGGCGTATTGGCTATGTCCCGCAACGCGGCGTCCTTTTCTCTGGCAATGTAAAATCCAATATTGCTTTCGGCAGCCCGACCGCAACTGAAGAAGAAATTAAATCCGCCGCAAAAATCGCTCAAGCCGAAGAATTTATCAAGAAACTCGACGGCGCGTTTTCCGCGCACATTGCCCAAGGCGGAACGAACGTCTCCGGCGGCCAAAAACAACGTCTTTCGATTGCTCGCGCCGTTGCAAAAAAGCCCGAAATTTTCATTTTTGACGACAGCTTCTCAGCGCTCGACATGAAAACCGACAAAAAGCTCCGCGAAGCTCTGAAACCCGAAACGAAAAACTCAGTCGTCCTCATCGTTGCGCAACGCATCAACACAATCAAAGACGCTGACCAAATTATCGTTCTCGATGAAGGCAAAATCGTCGGCAAGGGCGACCATCGTTCGCTCTTAAAAACCTGCAAGGTTTACCGCGAAATCGTTAAGTCTCAATTTTCTGAGGCCGAATATAAAAAGGAGTTAAGCTATGCCCGCTAGAATGACCGACCAAAAGCCAAAAGACTCGAAAAAAGCCCTCTCCTTTTTCTTGAAATCTCTTAAGAACTTCAGATTCGTAATTGTTCTTGCGCTCATTTTCGCGCTCATCACGAACATCTTGACGCTCTTCTCCCCAAAAATTCTCGGGAACATGACAAACTCCGCTGTTTCTTCAATTTCTGAAACCGGTTCCGTCGACTTCGACCCAATCAAAACCGCCGTCGTCCAGCTCATCGTCCTTTATCTTGTCGTTGGAATTTTCAACTATCTCCAAACCTATCTTCTCGAACGAGCAACAACTTTCTACGTTAAAAACCTCCGCTCCGAAATCATCGCCAAAATCTCTCGTCTTCCAATTTCTTATTTCGATAAACACCAATTCGGTGACACTTTAAGCATCCTTTCAAACGATGTCGATACGCTCTGGAACACTTTAACCGAAGGCTTAACCCAGATCATTTCATCTGTCGTTACGATTTTCGGTTGTCTCCTGATGATGCTTGTCATTTCGCCGCTCCTTGCACTTGTCGCGGTCGTCGTTGTTCCGATTTCTGTCTTCTTCGTCGCAAAAATCACCAAACCTGCCCAGAAACACTTCGTTTCCCAGCGCAGAACTCTCGGAACCTTGAATTCAAAAATCGAAGAAGATTACTCTGGCCAACTCATCATCAAATCAAACTCCCACGAATCCGCAAGCCTCGACAGCTTCCGCGAAACGAACGAAAAGCTATATGAAGATTCTTGGCGCGCAAATTTCGAAGGTTCGATGGCATTTCCGGTTGTCCATTTCTTTACAAACCTCGGGTACGTCGCGATTTGCGTACTCGGCAGCTCGCTCGCATTGTCCGGCGGTTTGCGTATTGGCGACATTCAGGCCTTCATTCAATATCTCTCCCGCTTTAACCAACCTCTCTCAAATCTCTCTCAAATCGTCGTGACGATTCAAGAAACTCTCGCAGCCGCCGAACGTGTCTTCGGATTCCTCGAAGAGCCCGAAGAAGCCCCAGACGAACTCGATTCAAAAACAATCGAAAAAATACGCGGTGCCGTCGAATTCCACGACGTCTGTTTCTCCTACGATAAGAAAAAGCCAATTATCAAAAACTTTACCGCCTCGATTAAACCCGGCGAACAAGTTGCAATTGTCGGCCCGACCGGCGCTGGAAAGACTACAATTATTAATCTCCTCATGCGCTTCTATGACCCCGACTCAGGCTATATTACTATCGATGGTGTCCCGACAAAAGAAATGAAACGCTCTGACGTACGCGCGCTTTTTGGCATGGTCCTCCAAGACACATGGCTCTTCTCCGGTAAAGTTCGCGACAATCTCGCCTACGGCAACCCGTCCGCAACCTTAAAAGACATAAAGGCTGCGACTTCCGCCGCCGGCATTGACCATCTTATCGAATCCATGAAAGGCGGCTACAATGCCGAGATTTCCGAAGATTCCGACAATATCTCCGCCGGCGAAAAACAGCTCCTCACGATTTCTCGCGCCATGATCGAAAACCCGCCGATGATGATTCTCGACGAAGCTACGTCGAACGTGGATACTCGTGCCGAAGCCTTAATCCAGGAAGCCTTCAATAAGCTGACCGAAGGTCGCACATCTTTCGTCATTGCCCATCGTCTTTCGACAATTCGCAACGCGAACTTAATTCTTGTCATGCGCGACGGCAACATCGTCGAGCAAGGAACGCACGACGAACTCTTAAAACAAAACGGTTTTTACGCCGAACTTTATAATTCCCAATTCGCCGACAACGATTAATTTTCCCCCAACTTTGTGATACAATTAAGGTATTATGGCAAAGTTATATTTTCGCTACGGCGCAATGGGATGTGGCAAAACAATGCAACTTCTCCAAGTCGCATTTAACTATGAAGAGCGTGGACATCAAGTCTGCGTCATGAAACCAAAAACCGACACAAAAAACGGAGAAAAGCTCCTGACTCGGATTGGCCCTGAACGAGAAACCGACCTTTGTTTCGACAAAAAGACCGATCTTTTTAAAGCCGTTGCGGAAAAGTTTGGCGGCGTTGCTTGCGTGCTTGTCGACGAAGCGCAATTTTTGACACCAGAACAGGCTGACCAACTCATGATGATTACAATCCAGCTCGACATCCCTGTTATGGCTTATGGTCTCCGCTTAAACTTCCGCCAAACCGACGGCGGTTTTGAAGGCGCCACTCGCCTCCTCCAAATCGCCCATGACATCGAAGAACTAAAAACCATCTGCGAATGCGGGCGCAAGGCGACTTGTAACTGTCGCTTCTTAAACGGAAAATTTGTCCAAGACGGCCCAGACATTCTTATCGACGATGGAAAAACCAAAATCGAATATCGTGCACTTTGCCCCGCCTGCGTTGAAGACTATAAACAAGGAAGAAAATAATGTTGATTTTTATCGAAGGACAAGACGCGACCGGAAAGGACACCCAAGCCGCTCTTCTTGAAGAATATTTCCGCTCAAAGGGCAAAGAAGTCGTTCATTATTCCGAATCCGGAACTGAATCGACCGACCCGTTCGTCTCCGGGATTGCAAACTTGAATTATAAAAACGATTTCGGAATCGACAAGAAAACTCGTGTTCTGCTTTTTCTCGTAAACCGCTACGAACAGTTTAAACGCTTTGCTGAGCCCGCTCTTCGCAAGGGAAAAGTCGTCATCATTACCCGCTCCTGGTTCTCGACTCTAATTTACGAAGGTTACGGAACCGGCGTCTCGAAAAGTTTTATCGCGCGCATCCATAAAGAGCTCATGCCAAAAGAATATTTTTCGCCAGACAAATACGTAATTTTTACTCTCTCCGATGAAGACCGAAAAACTCGGTTAATTTCCCAAGGCAAACGCTCTGCTGAATTCTTTAAATCAAAAGACGCTGAGTTTCAAGCCCGTCTAAATCGCGCTTATCTCGAAGTTGCAGAAAAGTACCACGTTCCGACACTCGACGCTTCCGGAACTCCCGAGGAAGTTTTTGAAAAACTAAAAAAGCTCTTCC
>CAZQMP010000014.1:0-14623 GCA_964594565.1 uncultured Candidatus Saccharibacteria bacterium | reverse complement strand
CGCAGCATTCGCATTGCTGAGGTGGTCGGTTCGAGCCCGATCTGCTCCACCATGTATGGCTGACACATTGGACCCAATTCCCGATAAGGGGATTTTTTAATTTCCGATTTTATGGTATAATATAATAGTTAAGGTTGGGTTAAAGCACTTTAAGGTTAGACTATTTTTTGAAAGGAAGTGATTTATGTGCTCACTGGCTACCCGTCCATCGACCGAGTCCACCTTGAAGGCATCCCCGAAGAAAAACTCCACCCGCAGATTGTAGCGGCGAGCCTTTTCGGGGCCTTCGAATCAATCAACGCCACCACCTTAGACAACGGAGAAATCCTGATCGAGCGTGCCGGCAAGTCTCTCACGAAGCGTGAGTTTGAACGCGAAGTCCTTGTGGTTTCCGCAGGGCTTCTGGATCTTGGCTTTACCGCCAAAGAAACCGTAGTCATGTACACACCTAATCTGATCGAAAGTATGGTCTTGACGTTTGCAGCTAACGCAATCGGCCTTAAGCTTGCTTACGCGAATAATTATCGCCCGCTCGACCATGCAATCGAAACGATTAACGCCCACGGCGCAGAAATCTTGCTCGTTGCCAATCTGCCCGAAGATAAGCTCGGCTTCATCTTTGACCGCTGCGAATCTCTTAAACTGGTTGTCGATCTCATGTCGGAAGTTAAGAGCGCGGATGAAACGCGCCGCTTGACTTACGACGGGCTGAAGTCTAAGGCGGTTTCGCTGATGACTCCGGAAGGACAGGAACGAGTCCGTGCGACCATCATGGTCCAAATGTCGTCGAAAGAAGAAGTGATTTTTCTCCAGACCAGCGGCTCGACCGCGAATACTCCGAAAATCCTTCCTGCGACCAACCGGAATATCATCGCGGCTTTGACCTACATGACAAACGGCACAAACCAGACAACGAACGACCAAATCCTGAAAAAAGGTCTTTGCGTCTTTCCGTTCAACCATCCTTATGGCTGGATGATGATTGTTGCAAACCTGATTGGAGGGAACCACGTCGAACTTGTCACCGCCGAAATGTATGACAACCCCGGAGAATGGTATAAAACCGGGGCGAACTTCATCTACGGAACGCCGCAGGTCTTGCGCGAGCTCATCGCGACAACCCCGGATTCTGCTGACCTTTCTCCACTCAAGGCGTTTTTCTCCGCCGGCCTGAAAACCGACGAAGAACTCTTCGAACTGTCGGAGAAATTCTTCAGCGCGCACAACTCCGCTGCGGAAGTCCGCAACAACTACGGAATCGGGGAAACCCTCTGTATCGGTACGACTTCCGACGGTGTTCCGCATCGTCCGGGAGCCTGCGGGAAGGTCTATCCTGGCCTCGAACTTATCGTCGTTGATGAAAACATGAACGAAGTAAAGTACGATGAACCGGGCGAAATTCTCGTTTGGTCTGAGTCAATGGTTACTCACTATTTCGGGAATGAAGAGGAGACGAAGAACTCGTTTATTCCGTTCCGCGGGAAAACATTTTTCCGCAGTGGCGACCTCGGCTCACTTTCTCGGGATAATTACCTGACACTGATTGGTCGCAAGAAACGCTTCTACCAGCCGAAAGGAGCAAACGACAAGGTCAACTGCGAAACAATCGAAACTGCGCTCAAGAAGATTGAGCTCATTCGTGAAAACGCAGTCACGATTTGTCGGCTCGCCGACGGTTCTGAAGCCGGCGCCGCTTTCGTCGTTCTCAAGGATGGTGTCGCTCCGAACGACAAAACCCGCGAAGAAATCTTCGCACATTTGAAGAACCTCCTGCGTGAATTCGAACTTCCGGCGAAGCTCATCTTCGTTGCGGAAATTCCGTATCTCCCGTCTGGAAAAATCGACTACCCGAACCTTACACAAATCGCAAATCTTATGGTCTAACCTATTCCCCCAAACCGCCCAAATCTGGGCGGTTTTTTCAACATTTTTATCGAATTTATGGTAAAATAAAAGTATAAAATATTGGAGGTTATATGTTCTTAATTACGATACTGCTTTATGCCGTAGCCGCCCTGACAATTTTGACTGGAATTTCGGTTCTTTGTGGAACCACAAAACAGTCAAAAACAAAAGGAGTCTGGTTTGCGCTCGCCGCGATGGGAACTTCGGTTTGGTCCGCAGCAATCGCGTTCTTCATGTCTCTTCCGGAGGCAAACGCAACTCTCGCACCGGCAGTTGTCGTCGGAATTATCGCCGGGATTACTTTAACCGACATCGCTTTGCTTGGCTATGCATGTTGGGAAAACGCCCGAACCGGAAAGATCATTACATTAGCTTCGGCTCTTGGCGGAATCACGCTTATCGTCATTTTGGCCCTCCATCCCGAACTTTTCTATAACGACATTACTTTCGGCGAAGAACTAAATACAATCCATACCGTCCGAACTTGGTATTTCTACGTTATCATCGCCTACTTTACCGTCGTTTCTTTAATCTATACGAATAGCATTACGAAGGGTACAAAACACATCAAAAGCCATGGCGCAAAACTTGGTCTAAAAATTTTCCAAGCTGGTCTTTCGCTTGGCGGAATTCTTGCGCTTGTCTTCGATTTGCTGCTTTTAAGTTCTCATCCTCATCTCGTCTGGATTGGCCCGATGGCGGTTTCCGTCACGATCACAATTTTCTACTATTCCGTCGTAAAATATCGCATCCTCGCTTTGACCGGAAACTCCATGCGCCTCCTCTCCTATATCATCCTCCTTGCCGCCGGAGTCATCATCTACTTTGTAGTCTTCTATACCGTCTTTACTGCCATTTTCCGCATCCCAAGCCCCTCGACTCAAATCATCCTCTTTAACCTAATTATGGTGGCGATTGTGCTTTGTCTCATGCCGGCTCTCTCCGAAGTCTCGTCAATGATAAAAGCTCTCCTCCCGACCAAACAATTCGACGTCGGCTACATCACAAAAAAGCTCAACAACTTAAACTCTGGAAACGTCGACATAAAAGAGCTCGCAAGTTTCCTTGCGACCCAGCTAAAGTTTGAATACGTCGGTTTTCTCATTAACGGCCGCCTCTACGGTTCGAAACCGTTCGACGTTTCGAGCGACGACCTTGTTAAAATCGAAAAGCTAAAAGCTCCAAAATTCGGAGTCTGGCAAGATTTCTCGAAAGAAGAAACCGAAGAAGACGAAGTTACCCGAGTCGCGCTTTTGACCGATTCGAAAGGGAAGACTGTCGGTCAAGTTCTTCTCGGTCGCCCAATAAACCGTCACATTCTCGATCGCCGCGATACTATCCAAATCGAAATGGTCTTTAACCTCTGTTCCGTAATTATTGACGGAGACAAATAATGACCGCTGCCGCAGCTGCCGCCACTTTAAAGCAAACTCGCATGACAATTTTATTGTCGGTCAATGCGGCTGCGATTTTGATTGCCGGAGTTCTTATCGCTAGCGCAATTTGGGGTGGAGACATCGAATTCCGCGTCGTTAACGAACGCTCTGACGAAATCTCCGATTCGATTGAAGAGCCAGAAATGCTCACTTCGGTCTCGGATTCTTCGACCGGAAAAACCATTTCTGCTGCTGACGGAACCGTCTATCAAGTCGCCGCAAACGGTTGGATTTCTTCCGATCCAGTCGGTTCGTCTGAACTTTGGAACGAAACCTCTCTAACAATCTATCAGACCGCCGACATCGACATCTGTGTCGGAGGAAACCTTTCGAATCTCGGCTCGATGTACTGGCAGTCCTCAAATCGCGACGTTATTTCCGGCTTCTATTCGACCGCTCGAACTTGGCTCGGCTATTCTTCCGATGTCTGTCGCTACCCAATTATCAAAGGAACCGGAACGACGACCATAACCGCCGGAACCTACGACGGGAAACGCCACGATTCGATTACCGTGACCGTCGTCGAAGTCCCCGTCGAGCAATGGAAACGTGAAGTTTTAAGCCTCGTAAACGAAGAACGCGTCAAAAACGGCCTCGAAGAACTCTCCTGGGGAACGACTTGCGAAGCCGGTGCTTCGATTCGCGCCCGCGAGCTTATGGCTAGCTACTCCCACACTCGTCCAGACGGAAGTTCCTGGGAAACGGTTTGTCCTATCCCCGAAGACACCGGCGGAAATTCCGGAGAAAACCTGATGGCAGGGAACGCCGCTGTTTCTCCCGCGACAACCGTCCAGGCTTGGATGAACTCCCCCGACCACCGCGCGAATATCTTAAACCCCGCCTTCACGAAGCTCGCCGTCGGCTTTATCTTCGACCCAGATACCCAATACAAGACCTATTGGTCCCAGTTCTTCTCGACTTATTAGCGTTTCTTATCGTTTATCGGCAGTGTTTTTATGAGCGGAGAATAAAGGTCAAAATCCGGATCAATTTTGAACTCTTCCATCGAGGCTGTTTCGGAAAACTCAATATTTTTATATCCGCGCAGAATCACAATCGGCGTTCGCTCCTTACTTTCGCCCATAACCGCAACCGCCATACTCGTCAGCGGATCGATTTTGTCGATTTGCGTAACGTGCATTTCTCGCCCAAACAAATCTTCTTTCCCGCGAATATCTTCGAGCGGATTAACTCCGGAAAGCCCAATCGCAATCCCGGTCACGCCCCAGCGCAGCGGAGTCGTATGTGAGTCGGTCGCAATAATACCAAGATTTTTCACCCCAGTGCGTTCTTTTAAGCGCGCTCGAATCTTCCGACAAGTTTCGTCCGGATTTTTCGGCCAAAGAACAAAATATCCGTTCGCATTCGACTCGTCAATTCCTGCCGAAGGAATTAAAATATTCTGATTTACAGTCAAATTAACATGAAAGTCTCCCGTATTGTTCACATAGGGGAGATAGCGGTCGGCTTCACGTCGAATCAGCTCCTCTTTTTCGATTTCTGATGTTTTAAAACACCTTCCTTCGGCAATTCCGAGGACTTTCGAAGAAATAAAAACAAGGTCGCCTTCCTGAACATCGAGTGAATCGAGAATATCAGAAATATCGTCTTTCGGCGGGTTGATTAAACGGGTTTTGATTGGTAAAAATTCAAGTTTCATATGAGTATCATACTACTCAACTTCAAGATATGCAAGGATAGCCTCTTCAAGCATGTCTCCAAGTTTCGTAATATTGTCTTTTGAAGGGAATTTTGTACTCATAACCGCAATCGCGAAATGTCGGTTCGCGGTCGGGAATTCAAGAATTGACGCATCGTTATAGACAACCCAATACGCCCCGTTCCAGTCCCAACCAACTTTGTTATAAACTTTCGTTCCGCGCGTAAATCCTTTTGGTAATCCTCCGCGATAATCGTTCCCGTCCGGATCTGAACCTTGGTTAAGCATCGAGTCGAGAATCTTTGCATAGCTCTCGTTCGAAAGGTCTTTATGGTTATAATAAATCCTCATCATCTCCGCGATATCCGCCGCGGTAGAAACTAGCTCGGTCGCGTTCGTGTTCTCGAGCCCGTAATAGCTTTGGACGATCGAGTTCAAGTTCGCCGCTCCAATCTTTGCGACCAAGTTCTCTGCACAGCCCGAATGAGACTGTCGAATCGCAAGGTCAAGACATTCGCCGACGGTGTACCCACCATAGCTTGCATCGCTAAAACTCCATTCGCCGTTCTCAACACGGCGATATCCCTCGTAAACCGGGAAGAGTTTGTATAGACTCGCGGTCAAAAAGTCTTCATCGGGGTTAAGTTTCCCAACGACTTTGTCCTCGTCAAGGTCGATGATGACAACGCCGACATCAACGCTTCTCGTAAACATCGTTGCCCAGGAATCGAGAACCGGCTGAAGGTCGATTACTTCTTTTGTAACTTCCGGTTCCGGCCCATCCTCTTCTTTTTCTGGTGTTTGCGCGACGACACTCGGATTGTTAACTTCCTGGTTTTCCGGCTTTACGTTCGTGAGCTTAAACATTGCGTATGTCGCTCCTGCAACAAGCAAAATCACGACGACATCAAGAAAAGTCTGAAGAGCTTTATTTTTCTTTTTCTTCTCCTTTGCCTGTTTCGCAGTTTGATATCGCGCAGCGTTTGGTCCCTTTTTCGGGACATAAACTAGCGGGCCTGATTGAGACGATTGATGAACCATTCTAACTCCTCATTATTCATTAATCTTGTTTGATAGGTCGAATCGTAAACTGTTCCGAATCTGCGCGTTTGAATCAGTTTATTGTTCCAGAAATAATGTGCGAGTCCGAGGCTTCTTGTCGTTCCCGGCCACCAAACCTGGTCAAAGAACAAGTTCCCGAGCCCATAATAAATCGCGCCACCGTTATAAAGTTCGTAAGTTTGAGCCTGGTGCGCACTCGTTCCGACAACAACGTCCGCTCCCATGTCGATTAGGCTTCTAAATAATCCAATTTCATCACCAGGTGTGTTCTCTGGATAGTCGCAAGTCGGGTCTTCGTATGTGCTAGCATAGGCGTTACATTCGTAATATTGAATGTCGACGATAACCGTGTCGCCTCGTCCTTTTGCCTCAGCAATTCGCATCTGGGCGTCTTCTTCGTAATATTGATTTGCGCCCGGTGTCTCATCATAAGTTGCTCCGCCCGTTGAAAGGTTATAAGCGAGAAATGTGATGTTACTGCCTTTCTGTGCGATATTAAGCGGCTCTGCAGCTTCCGAAGCAGTTTTTCCGCCACCAACGGTTTTTATTCCGAGTTCGTTATATTTGTCGACTGTGTCGATTGCTGCCTGATCACCGCAGTCGATATTATGGTTCCCAGTCAACTCAACAATATCAAGTCCAATTCCAATCAGCGTGTCGACAAAACCCCATTTCGAACAAATATTTCCTGAATAAGCCCAATCCGTAAACGAACTTTCGTTGCTTGTGTGTGTCAAATCAAACCCTGAAAGAAAAACGCCGATATTCTGAGAAAAATACGCACCCGTTCCGACTTGGTCAAACTTCGAGTTCATGTTTCGCGACAAAGCAGTCACGCCAGTCTGCGCAAATGATAAAGTCGTTTCTTTTGTCGGTAGCTCGGGAATAACTTCGGTGATTTTCTCACGTGCAATCTCCCGGTCGACTTCGCTCTCGCCCTCGACCTTCAAGTACTTAAACTTCGCTCCGTTTGTAAACGTTTCAAGATAAAAATTCCCATCAACTGCCAAAAGTCTCTTTGTATCGTCAAGTTCGCGCACGGAAATTACCGATGCGTTGCCGCTTTCGAAAAGATCATTAAACTCTTCTGAAGAAATCGAGTCGCGAGTTTCGTAAAAATCTCCCGTCGGAACAAAAACATCAACAAGGAAGTATTCCGCGTTCTCGTCGCCTTCTTTTTCAGCGCGGAGCGAATCTCCGAAAAAAGTGGAGAAAATTAGGTCTTTGTCGAGCTCAATTTCAGTAAATTGACCTCTATAAATTTCGGCTTCCGAATCGAGAATTTCGTCTGCGAATCGAAGCTCTCCCGGGACTTTAAAAAATCCCGTTTTCGTAAAGAACTGTACCCCGAAAAAGCCGAGTCCGGCCGCAATCAAGAAACAAACCGCTCCGACTATGAATTTCTTCTTCATATAATTATAGTAACATTTTTGCGTCTTAAAAACTAGATTAAAAACCCTAGATTTTCAAAGAATTTTTTTATATAATAAACTTATGGTAAAAAAGAAGTGGGATTTTTTGGTATGGTTCAAATCTCTTTTTGGAGGAGAAAAGCTCCGTACCGAGTATGACCGCGAGATTTCTTCCCCCGACGGGAAAGTAAAACTAAAAATCTCGTTAAAATCTGGCCATCTTTCCTACTCCGTCGAAAAAAACGGCGTCGTGATTGTTCGTAAATCTCGCTTTGGTCTCGCGCTGAAGAACGCTGAACTTTTGAAAGATCATCTCGGTATAGTTCGCGTCCTCGAGAAGACGATTAACGAGACTTGGGAGACGGTCTGGGGTGAAGACCGTGTTGTCATAAATAATTGTCACGAACTTACGCTCTATCTCTCCGAGACTTCTCGAACCGAACGTTTGTTTACACTGCGCTTTCGTGTGTTCGACGATGGCGTTGCGTTTCGCTACGAGCTCCCGCCTCAGCCTTCCTTCTCTCGCGTAGAAATCGCCGACGAATTAACCGAGTTTAATCTCGACTTGAACGCCGAAGCCTGGAAAATCCCGGCTTACCAGCCCGACCGCTACGAATACAATTACGAAAAAGTCCCGGTCTATGAACTGACCGAATCCGTCCATACCCCTGCGACTTTCCACCTTCCTTCGGGCTATTACGTCGCGCTCCACGAAGCCGCGCTTTATGATTACGGCGAAATGACTTTAAAGTTGAACGATTTTAAAACCCTTTCCTCCGACATCACGCCGCTTTCTGACGGCGTAAAAGCTCGCGTCGAGCTTCCGTTTAATACTCCTTGGCGAGTCATCATGATCGCCGACCGCGCGGTTGACCTCGTTAAAAACCGTATGGTTTTAAACCTGAACGATCCGCCTTCCGGAGACTTCTCCTGGGTGAAGCCGATTAAATTCCTCGGAATTTGGTGGGCTATGTACGTCGGCGAATGGACTTGGGCCTCCGGCGACCGCCACGGTGCGACGACTGAACATGCTTTCGAATACATCGACTCCTGCAAAAAACTCGGGATGGACGGGCTTTTGCTCGAAGGCTGGAACGGCGGCTGGGATGGCGACTGGCTCCAAAACGGAAAAACGACCGACTTCCTCCGCGCTCAGCCCGACTGCGACATGAAAAAAATCTCCGACTACGCGAAGAAAAACAACGTCGAACTCGTCGGTCATCACGAAACCGTCGGTTTTGTCGACAATTACGAGTCTCAGCTCGAGAACGCCTATCATTACTACTCCGACCTCGGAATCCGCTACATAAAACCAGGTTACGCCGGCTCAATGATGACAATCGAAGGGAAACGCGAGTTTCACCATTCCCAGCTCGGCGTCCGCCATTACCAGCGTTCTCTCGAACTCGCCGCAAAATACCATATTTGTCTTGATGTTCACGAACCGATTAAAGGGACAGGAATCGAACGCACCTTCCCGAACCTCCTAACTCGCGAAGGTGCTCGCGGCCAGGAATACGAAGGTGGCGCCCTAAATCCGTCTCACGCAACCATCCTCCCGTTCACACGGCTTCTTGCCGGAGGGATGGACTATACACCCGGAATCTTCGACATCACGAACGCGACGAAGCGCATGTCGACGACCCTTGCGCGCCAACTTGCCTATTTCGTAACAATACCCTCAGGGATGCAAATGGCCGCTGACCGTCCTCGCTTCTATGAAGAAGTAAACCCGGCTGCCTTTAAGTTTATCCATGACGTTCCCGTAAACTGGGAGAAGACCGTTCCGCTCCTCGGGAAAATCGGCGAATATTACGTCGTCGCGCGCCAGGGTCGCGGAACCGAGGATTGGTTTATTGGCGGCGTAACAAATGACTCGTCACACACTGTTCGTCTCGACTTTTCCTTCCTGCCAGAAGGGAATTACCTCGCCGAAGTCTATCGTGACGGCGACATGGCCCACTTCCGCGATAATCCGCTCGACATAAAAATCGAGTCTCGGGAGGTTTCGAACGCGACAACTCTCGACGTTTATCTCGCGCCAGGCGGCGGCTTCGCGATGAGGCTGACAAGAAAATAATTATTTTTCGAGCTTCAAATTCTCAACAATATCCGTAATCATCCGGATGTCTTTTCCGACTTTCTCAAACTCCGCCTTTTCGTCAATCTCCTTGAATGGTGACGGAGCCTCAAATGAATCCGAATTATCATTTATCGCGATATGGAGCGCGTTATTAACAAAGAATAGCGCGACAGAATATTTATGTTCCTCCCCGAGTTTTTGGACACGTTCAATAAACGCCGGATCGAGGATATAGAACGCCTCGAATCCGTCCTCTGCGAGCACGCGAAATCTCTTATTAAATTCGGCGCTTTCCGTCGAAATCTTCTGGAATTTTTTGAATGAAGATCCGCGCGGGACTTGGTAAGCGCCAAATCTTTTCCCGACGACTTCGAGTCGAAAGTTAAACTTTTTCTTGAATTCGAAAATCGCGTACCGTCCTTTGAAAATCGTGACGGTTGTCCTGTTTCCGTCAGAATCGGTATGCGTTTCTGTGATATGGACGTCCGCTTGGGCGAAATTAAGATTCTTAAACGTTCCAGAAACATAGTCGTTCGACGAAAAACTGTCGCCGAGATTCATCATTCCCGTCGCGGCGATTGCTCCGCGCGAAAGTCCGGCGTTATGACTGTAAAGACAGCCAGGAAAAGCTTTCTCAAGCGAAGCACGGACAAAATAACGTTTGTATTCTTCGTGATAAGCCTGGCGATCCTTCGCCGTCGCGAAGAAAGTTATGATAAGTCCAATCGTCGCGAAGAAAAATCCCGGCATGAATCCGATAATAAGTCCAACTGGCCCGCCGACAAGAATCAGTCCAACTAAAATAACGCCTCCAATCCCGAAAGAAATTCCGAGCCCCACGCCGAGACGTTCTTTATAACGATTTTTAGTTCTCTTTAATGTATTCATAATAATTCATAAATACGCCGTGGCATGGGCGGAGAGACTTGAACTCCCGACACCTGGTTTTGGAGACCAGTGCTCTACCAACTGAGCTACGCCCATACATTTTTAAAAAATCTCACGATTTGTTCTACTATTTTATCACAAAAGTGGTAAAATAGAAATAATGAAAATACTAATGCTAGGATGGGAACTGCCGCCGCATAACTCTGGAGGTCTTGGAGTAGCGTGTTTAAACCTTTCTCGTGCGCTTGCAAAAGAAGGCGCTGACATCGACTTCATTGTTCCTTATTCTGCTCCGCACGAAGAAATCAAATTCATGCGTGTTCTTTCTGCTTCGAAACTTGACCCGCTGTTCCGCTTTGGAATCGGCGCATACGACTCCGACAAAATCGAAGAAATGATTATCCCCGACGTGCGAATTCCGAACGCCGTCTCCTCCGATCAAGTCTCAATTCGCCAGATCCAAAAAACCTACTGTAAGTTTGTCGAAGAATATTTGATGGAATATAAACCCGACATTGTCCACGCGCACGATTGGTTGACGTTTGAAGCCGGCGTTCTCGCGAAGAAAAACTTCGGAATTCCTTTGATCGCCCATGTCCACGCGACCGAATTTGACCGCGCTGGCGGAAATGGCGGGAATCCTCTCGTCCACGAAATCGAATACGAAGGTCTCCTGCTTGCCGATAAAATTTTTGCCGTCTCGAACGCAACAAAAAACCTGATTCACGAAAAATATGACATCCCTCTCGACAAAATCGACGTCGTCTATAACTCGCTTGACGAAGATTTTCTGAAAGACAACTATACCTTCGACCGCGCCGACTACGATTATCTCGAAAAAATGAAGCAAAAAGGATATACGATCGTCTCGACCGTCGGTCGTTTCACGATCCAGAAAGGCCTAACTCACTTCCTTCATGCCGCCGCAAAAGCCGTCCGAAAGAACTCGAAGCTTCTCTTCCTATTTGCTGGTGATGGCGAGGAAAAGAACGAACTCGTCGGTCTTGCCGCTGAACTTGGAATTTCTCGGAACGTAATCTTTACCGGATTTATCCGCGGGAAACAGCTCCGCGACGTCTACTCGATTTCTGACATTTTCGTCATGTCCTCAATTTCTGAGCCGTTTGGATTGACTGCACTCGAAGCCGCACATCACGGCGACGTTTTGATTTTGACGAAACAATCCGGTGTTGCCGAAATCCTCCGAAATGCTTTCCGCTATGATTTCTGGGACGAAGATAAACTTGCGAACGAAATTCTTGCTGTCGCAAAATCTCCCGCCTTGAAAAATTCCCTCGTCGAAGGAATCCAGTCCGAATATCGAAAAATTTCCTGGGATGATGTTGCGAAAAAATGCTTGGAGGCTTATAATAGACTAAGCAACCATAAGAAGTTTTAAATGCGCGGAATTTGTCTCTATCTCCATATCCACCAACCTTTTCGCTACCGAGCGTACTCGATTTTTGACGTTGCAAACAACGAGAACTATTTTGACGACCCAAATTACCATTCAAAACAAAACAACGAACGTATCTTCCGTAAAGTCGCCGAGAAAAGTTACTACCCGACTTTTGACCTTCTTGAGTCTAATCTTAAGAAACACGAAGGTTTTAAATTCTCGCTTTCGATTACGGGCGTTTGGCTCGAGCAAGCGGAACGCTGGGCTCCTGACCTGATTAAACGTCTCCAAAAAATGGTAAAAACCGGCCGTGTCGAACTTGTTGCTGAAACTTATTACCATTCCATGGCTTTCTTTTATAACCGCGATGAATTTAAAGACCAAGTCGCTCTCCAAGTCAAGAAATTCAAAGAACTGTTCGGTGTGACTCCGAAAGTTTTCCGCAATACCGAATTTTCCTACAACGACGAAGTCGGGAAAGTTGTCGAAGAACTCGGTTTTTCCGCCTGTCTTGCCGAAGGTTGGGACAAGATTCTCGGCTGGCGCAGCCCGAACTTTGTTTATAAAGCCGCCGGAACGAAGAACTTAAAGCTCCTTTTGAAAAACTATCGTCTTTCCGACGATATCGCCTTCCGTTTTTCGAACAAAGAATGGAAAGATTGGCCGCTTACCGTCGAGAAATACGAGCGCTGGGTAAACGACGCCTGCTTGAACGGAAACGTTGTGAACTTATTCATGGACTTTGAAACCTTTGGTGAACACCAATGGAAAGAAACCGGAATCTTCGACTTCATGGACCGCTTTATTGATTCTTGGCTCGGAAAGTTCGACAACAAATTCCTGACCGTTTCCGAAGAGGCCGAGGAAAAACCAATCGGCGAAATCTCTATGCCTTGGACCGTAACTTGGGCGGATACCGAACGCGACCTTTCGGCCTGGATGGGGAACAAGATGCAAGACGAAGCAATGACCGCGCTCTACTCTCTCCGCGAACAGATCCTAAGCTCGAAAAACGAGAGCCTGATTGACGCTTTCCGGAAACTAACAACTTCCGATCACGCTTACTATATGTGTACAAAATACTGGAATGACGGCGACGTTCATGCTTATTTTTCCGCCTACGATTCTCCATATGACGCATTTATGTATTTCCTAAATGTCCTTCGTAGTATAGAATATAGAATAGACACATGAAATGGTTTCGTGAAGAAATTGAATATTTCATCGTCGCCTTCCTTTTTGTAGGCGTCTTTTTTCTCATTCACGGAACTTTAAAATCCGTCGGCGTTCAGCTTCCCGCTGACACTTACGCAAACCATCTTTTCGTTCAAACCTCTGTCCATCGCGTTGACATCTTCCTCCAAAACAAAGATTATGAGCATCTTCTTGACTCTCCGGAACAAAAAACAAAGTTCCACGCGAACGTGTCGATTGATGGCGACTATCTTTCGAACGTCGCTTTTTCGACTCGCGGGAACGCGTCTCTCGGGGACCTTGCGACTCGCGGCGAAGATTTTAACCGTTTCAGCTACAAAATCGACTTTAACAAGTTCGAGAATTCTCAAAGTTATTACGGTCTCGATGAACTTGTCTTGAACAATCTTTACGCTGACCCGAGCGGAATGCGCGATTTTCTCGCTTTCGAAATCATGCGCGCTGCAGGTGTAGAAACGCCGCTGACGAGTTATACAATGGTTTATCTAAACGGCCGAAAAATCGGACTTTATCTCGCCGTCGAAGAAATCGAACAATCTTTCCTCAGAAGAAATAACGCCTCCCCCGACGCTTCGCTTTTTAAACCTGAACCTCTCGTCGAAAACCGCTACAAGGTCCTTAAGCTCGCCGAAGCCCTTCCAGGAGGAGAGGAAGACCTTCATCTTAAATACGATTCGTCCAAACCTGACTTCGATTTTGAAGGCGCGGACCTGATTTATGTGTCCGATGATCTCGCTGATTACGCCGCGATTTTCGACAACGAAGTGACAAAAGTCTCTCCCGCCGACCGAACTCGCATTATCGAGGCGATAAAATCTCTCTCGACCGGAGAAAATGTTGAAGAATATTGGGATATCGACGCGCTTGTAAAATATTTTGCAGCGCACAATTTTGTCGTAAACTCCGACAGTTATACCGGCTACACCGCGCACAATTATCTCCTGCGCATGTCTCACGGAAAGATGACGATGCTTCCTTGGGATTATAACCTTGCGTTCCAAAACCTCTGGCTTACCGAAGATCTGATGACTCCGGAAAAACAACGCTCATGGGACATCAATAATCCGCTCCTCGGCCCCAACCTTGATTCGCGCCCGCTCTGGCGCATTATTGCCGAGAACGAAGAATATATGGAAAAATATCACGCCGCCCTCCAAAACCTGCTCGACACTTTTCTTATAAGTGGCGATTGCTCGGAAAAACTCGACGATACTTACATGATGATTCGTCCTTATCTCGAAGCCGACTGGCGTAAATTCTATCCTATCGAGGAAATGGATGAAGGTGTCGAATATCTCGAAGAATTTATATATTATCGTTCCGACTGGGTCCAGAAACAACTTTGGGGTATTGAAGTTTTGTAGAGCATAAAAAATCCCCCGGCAGATAAATCGCCAGGGGCTGGGGGAGAAGTCAGTAAAACTTTTTGACGGTGGCGGGAATCTCGCCGAACTCTTTCCGGTACATCGCCTCGATAATCCCGATAAAGAAACCCTGAAAGTTCATTCCTCTCGTGATATCGAGAAAATGCGCATAAAGATTGTCGACCGGACGATCAGACTG
>CAZQMP010000013.1:0-15163 GCA_964594565.1 uncultured Candidatus Saccharibacteria bacterium | reverse complement strand
TCTCTTCGACCCGCGCCTTCGCGATTTACGGCAACTTGGAAACCGGTAACGGTACTTATTGCCAAGCTTCCGCAAGCTAATCTCCTTTCTAAGATAATCTCTTAACTGCGAGAAAATCCCCTCTTTGCGAGGGGATTTTTAGCAGGTTATTTTGTACACAAATGCCAATGGTTCCCGAACTCGCATCTATAAACAGACAGGGAATCGGCGGGGAGATGATGGTCATATTCTGCAACTCGCGCGGCGACTTCCGCTTCGTCGGCCGTTGCGTAACAAACCTTGTGTTTATCCCCGACCCAACACTTTTCCGGCTCAAAATTGTTCAACAAATTAACGTCGAATTTCCTGCTCATGAGCTACTATTCTATCATACTCTTCGTTCTTCGTCAAATTCAGCACCGAAACACCGATTCCGAACATTGCGAAGATAGCGAGGATGATATAGAATCCAATTCCTGCGTCGTACGTATAAGGAACTTCCTCTTCGCCGCGTCCTGGTTCATGATACATGTTCATGAATTCGATTTCTTCCGAGGTGACTTCCGCTTCGAGCTGTCCTTTTAGGTTATCAGTTATCTCGACCGTAATGAGATACTCGGTTTTATCATAGTTCCAGTTTTCCGCTTGATCGTCGACTTCTGTGACTTTGAACGTATAGGTTCCAGTCTCCGTGAAGGTCAATTCTCCGAAGGAAACCGTTCCTTCACCGCGAATAACTTCGATGAGCGTTTCGAACTCCGCTTCTTCGCCGTCTTCGACGACTTGTTCGAGCATGAATGTGAAAGTTGGATAATCGGATAGATTCTCCGTCTCGCCCGTAATCGTCTTCGTGACAATAATTGGCGTTTCTGTGTCTCCGCCAATCGTGACGCTCTCTGCAGAATACACGTTCGTCAATTCTTGTCCGTCATCATAAGAAATAGTTGCATTAATCGAACCGTCTCCATTGTCAGAAACAACGACAGAGACCTTATATTCGTTTTCATCATAGCTAACGCCATCGATTGTCTCTCCGGCATACTTTTCCTTGACGGTATACTCGTAAGGTTCGTCTTGGACATCGGAAAGCTTGAACTCAAGCGCAAACGAAACAGTTTGTTCGTCTTTTGTTGCGGTTTGTATATCGACAAGTTCGCCGTCTTGATAAAGTTCAATCTCGAACG
Source organism: uncultured Candidatus Saccharibacteria bacterium (assembly GCA_964594565.1). Lineage (GTDB taxonomy): Bacteria > Patescibacteriota > Saccharimonadia > Saccharimonadales > Saccharimonadaceae > Nanosyncoccus. The sequence goes on along the minus strand of CAZQMP010000013.1, from coordinate 14,000 downwards.
CATCATCATCTTGCCAATCGCGTCCTTCAAGAACTTTCGTAAATTCAATTTCGTTCGAACCTTCGGCGTAATAGTTTTCGATTTCCGAAACCTCGTCCGCATAGGAAATAGTCGCTTCAAGTTTGCCGTTAAGATTGTCAGTGACGGTGACTGTTGCAGAAATACGTCCAGTCTTGTTAAGGATATTTCCGAGAGAAATTTCTTCCGATTCGTTTTCTGCAATCACGAATGTATAAGTTCCAGCCTTGTTGAATTCAATCTCGAACTCTGCGGTTCTAGAAACATCCGAAAGAGTTGCCGTGGTTTCGCTCTTAATCTCGAAACCATCCGCATTTTCGCTAGAAATCTCAAAAGTAAATTCATCATTTCTTGCGAAGTCGTCCCAACCATTAAAGAGCTTAGAAACAACCAGCTTTTCTGTTGTCGAAGCCGCTTCGTAAGTGTTTGTGAACGTAATCGCTTCGAGCGAGCTATTTGTTTTGTCGATTTCCAGTTCACCCTCGCCGTTGTCAATAACAACAACCGTAAAGGTATACTCATTTTCGTCGTACGAAACACCGCCAAGATTCCCAGAATCTTCTTTTACGGTGAACGTACAAGTTCCAGGTTCTGCGAAAGTTAAGCTTTTATTGAAAGAAATTTTACCTTCAGCGTCGTTCGCGCCAGTCGCAACTTCGACTCCTTCTTCGTCATAGACTGCAAAGGTGAATTCTCCGTCGTTGAGATCGCGCCCAGTCAAAGATTTTGTCATTTCGACGAGCGTCTCGATTTCGATGGTCAGCTCTTCGACCGAATAAGTATTGTCGAACTCCGCCGTATATTCAGACACGGTTTCGTCGTTAATCTTAACAACAAGCTGGCCGTTCTCATCAACAACGTCTACTTCAATATTATAGACAGTTTGGTCGTATCCATATCCGGCGGCCCCGTCATTATTCTCTTTGATGACATAATTGTAAGTTCCAGCTTCCGTAAATTCAACGGTCTTTAGGCTGACGGTTTCCGTTCCATCAGACAAGCTATCGCCGCGTACTGTCGCATTTGCTGTTGCATCCCCAGTCATTTCGAAGGAGAAATCAACGATCTCTACGCCTTCATTCGTTCCTTCGAGGTTCTTCTGAATATAGAACGCAAGGCTGGTTGGCGCCGCTTCGTAGACGTTTGTAAACGACATTTCTTTCGAGCTATCGCCATCGACTTTAATGTTGGTAATATGAAGTTCTCCCTTTCCGTCGTCTTCAACGACAACCGTAAGGGTGTATTCTGTCATATCGTAGCTCATGCCATTAACTACGCAATCAGGCTCTCCGTGCGGGCACGGGAATGGCAAAGCCTCGCGAACCGTGAAAGTATAAGTTCCAGGTTTAGTGAAGGAAAGACCTTGTGGCTCAATTCCAGAAACCGTAATCTTCCCATCTACTTCTTTGTTTTTCTCTGGAGTAGCAGTCGCAGTGATTTCGTTGTTTTCTCCGAAAATTTCGAAAGTAAAGGTTTGGTCGGTATAGCTATTTGTCTTATCAATGACAGTTTTCGAAAGCTTTGCGCTAATACCGTCGATAAATTCCTCTTCTGGAGTCGGCTCGGTTGTATAACGGTTTTCGAAAGTTTGCGTGTATTCATCTTCGTTCATAATCACAAACCTTAGTTTGCCGTCATTACCGTCAATGACTTTAACGGAAATGTGAATTTCTTTCGTAATCGTGTTAGAAACACCGTCTTTCGGAAGTTCAGACGTCTCAATGACTTTATATTCAAAAGTCTTGTTTAGATCTGCGTACGTAAAATGAATATTCCCGAACTTAAAGACCCCGGTAGTTGCGTCGGAAGTTGCGACGTTGCCGTTGCCTTCCGGCATCGGTGCGTTGGGCGTAATCGGGACAAGCTCAAAGTTATAAGAATCTTTAAGCGTGACAGTGTTGTCGTCTATGTCGCGGATTATCTTTCTAAACGTCAAAGGTGCCACGATCTGCTCGCATACCGTAACTCCGGTTTCGCAAACAGTTGGATCTTCGCCAAAATCGCCCTCAGCGTCATATGTGTTGTTGATTTTGACGTCTTCGCCGGTTACTTCGGATTGATTCTTCGAATATTTCGTCGTAACGGTTAAAGTACCGTCGCCGTTGTCCACGGCGGTAATTGTAACGTAAACATCTGTATCTCCGTCGACGCGTGTAATCCCGCCGCGCCAATTTGTATTGAGAATATCAGTTTTTGGCTCCGTGACAACGTAGTAATATTCGTCTGCTTCGGTGATATCGATAGTGAATTCTGCAGGAGTAAGTGCACCGGTTACAACCCTATAGGTCTGGAACGGAAGCGGTGCATCTTTGCCATTTTTCGAAGTGCCGTTAGGCTCGAGATTGAAAGCGAACTCATCACCAGTCAACCAAAAATTATCGAATCCCTTATAAACTTTAATTGTTGTGGTCACTGGAGTGAGGCGATAAGTATTTTTGAACGAAGCTTCAGAAATCTCATTCTTTACGATCGTGCCCGTATCGCCGGTTTTAGAAGTGGTATACCCCGCCATCTCCTCTTCGGTTACCTCATAACGTGCCCCTTCCGGCAGCCCAGCGATCGTAATATTCTCGCCATCGGCAAGCTCTACCGTTTCGCCTGATTTAATTGTACCGGTCTTGCTACCAGTATAATTATAAGTTCCGTCTGTTAGCTCAGCGCCAGTCTTATCGTATAGTTTGACTGTAAATATGAAGCTCTTCGCTTGGGCCGGATTGCCTTCGACAGTCTTGGAAATCTTTAAACTTCCAAAAGTATATTTGTTCGTAATAATCGTCTGCCAGGCAGAGTTACCCTGCATGATATATTGGGTTTTCTCGCCAGAATTATCAACTTGCGCGTCGGTATACGAGCCAAAATTATTTGCCGAGCCAACAGAAATTTGGGAATCGATGCCCTCTACCTCATAGCCTAACGGCACATTCGTTTCTTCAACATAATACTTCGTGCCCGCATTGACGTTCACCACCCGAATCGTATCGCCCACATACAATTCTTGCGTAATCGTACCAGAACCATAGATATGGCAAGAGCGATGCTTGTTTGTTTCGACTGTCTGGGTGCCATCTTGATTCGTACAAGTGCGTTCCGGAACATTATATTCTGGGTTGTTCGTACCATAGTAAATACGATAGTCGTAGCTATAATCGCCACCATCTTCATCAACAAGATGCGCTACTGCCGTAAATTTATCCGTCGACTCGGTAATTTCCGTACCATTTTCATCAACGATTTTCTTTTGAATATTAATACCGCCCTTAATCGTGTTTGTCGCAGACAATGTATCAATGTCATAGATATCCGAAACGCCGGTAATATTGCCTTTGGCGTCGCGCGTAAAGGTAACGCTCTTTACTTGACCATCAACCAACATCGGATGATGCTCATAAGCTGTCAATTCAAAATGATTATTGATGTTTTCTTCGCTGAAAACGTAGTCATGCCCCTCTTCAAGAATCGAATAACTCTTATCGTTATAAGTAAAGACTTTGCTAGCATCATAGGCGGGATTGTTTGGATTACTAATCATTACCCCCGGCGCAACATTAATCGAGCCTGCCGTCCACTTTCCGTCAGTACCTTCTTTTAAGGTAATACCATCAATCTCTTCGCTATCGTCATTGAAATCGTAATATTTGCCATCGATTTTCAATTTCAACACAACCGATTTCACCTCTTCGCGCTGCGTCGGATCCATAGTATCGTCCCACTTTTTCTCGACAGCCAATGTTTTCTCGGCTAAACTAACCGGTGAAGGGTTTGTAAGGTTAATCGTGACCGGATCAGAAACCACGGATGTCGTTCCTGTGCTTGTAGTCGTCGTAGTAACCGTCGAATAAGTTACAGTAGGATAATCCGTATTAGTTTTAAGTGTATAGTGACCATTATTAACCGCAATTTGGGACTTTTGCTCATTGGTTAGATTTTCATACGATTTTTTTCCGTTGTTTAGGTCTGCGACAAGGTCAAGCGAATCTTGTTTTGGCCATACCACGAACGTAACGGTATACGTAACTCCATCTTCGAGCACGGCTGAGCCGAGGTCCCAATCAACTTCACCTTTCTCGTTTATCGTGGCGTGAGGCGCTTCTGTCCACTCCGTACCATAATTACCGTTATCGATGTCGGCCGTTCCGTATGAGCCGCCGCTACGATAATATTTCAAACCAGTCACATCTCCGCCAGCTGTCGCCTTAACGGACGAAGCGGTCATCGTCGTGACGCCATCGGTCATTTCTACGTTCGTGTAGCCAACGCCGGTCGTAATGTCATTTACGATTTGTGTTAGGGCCGTAATCAGTGTTTCTGTATCGGTTGCATCAGTAAAGTACTGTTCATAAGCGGAAGAAAGAGTGCTGTTAGAGTTGCCAGTACCGGTATAAGCGTATTGTACTAAGCTGGAAAGATAGTGAGAAGAATTGCCTGAGCCCCACGTAAACAGCGCATAAAATTTGTAGCCGGCCGTAACAATACTGCGCGCATCGTCATTCGCATATCCCCATTCTTGCGTATAGTTTGTATTTACATAGTAGGAACCACTGTGGGTCGTCGGCTCGCCATCCGTCATGAAAATAATATAAGTGTCTTCATTCGGCTGGCTTGTTTTCTTTTGATCAGCTAATGATTTAGCCGCGGAGAGAGCCTCCTCCCAGTTCGTACCGGTCGAAGTAGTCAGACCATTAATCGTACTTTTTAGCGTATCGCCATCCGTGGTCCAAGTTTGTGCCGTGGTGCCACGTGTGCCAAAGTTCACAATCGCAACTTCTATAATGTCAGATTTAATCGAATCTCCTGACACATTCTGCCTTAGAAGATTGTCGATGATGCCATTGTCTTTTGTTAGAGCATTCTTTTCAGCTTGGAGACGTGTTTGGCTTCCGCTGCCCGTTTCGCGATTCATCGAACCGGACGTATCAAGCACCAATACCACGTTCGCCTTTGTCACGTTTGTCGTCGTATTGCTTGACGTTTCGCCAGTCACACTCAGCGCAATTGTGTATGTGCCATCGTTATTGTCGATTAATTTTTTTGCCGTGGTAGGGGCATTAAGACTTGCGTCTGCCGCACTAGCCTGGCCAACAATTGTTAGCGGAGCAGAACCAAAAATCATCACGAGCGACGTGATAAGGTTCAAAAATCTCTTCTTTAGACTCATTTTCTTCCCTTTATTATTTTTAAATTAGAATCTTTCGACCATCATACCTCAAAAGCCTAAAATTTGCAATCTTAAGCAGAATATTTTATAATATGCTTTTGCTTAATTTTGAGAAAATCAAAATCTGTGCTAAACTAGACATAAGAAAAAGGAGAAGAAATGGAAAAGTCGAAGGTTTATTTTACAAAAGAAATTACCCCCGAATCTTTAATCAAAATCTATGAAGCGCTCGGTGTCGAGCTTGATGGCAAAGTCGCCGTGAAGGTTTCGACCGGTGAACGTGGCGCGAAGGGCTATTTAAAAGCAGATTTAATTGCTCCGCTTGTCAAGAAACTGAACGGAACAATCGTCGAATGTAATACTGCCTATGGCGGCGCGCGTAACTTCGCCGAAGAACATCTTGAAGTCGCGAAAGAACATGGTTTTGACTTCGCTCCGATCGATATTATGGATGCCGACGGCGAGATAAAAATCCCCGTAAAGAACGGCAAACATCTCGAATACGATCTCGTCGGAAAAAACTTCGAAAATTATGATTCGATTTTGAACCTTGCCCACGCAAAGGGCCACATGATGGGTGGCTTCGGCGCGAATTTAAAGAACCAATCCATCGGTATCGCTTCCCGAAACGGCAAAGCCTACATCCACTCTTGCGGACACACCGAAGACCCGGATGCTTGTTGGCGCGACAAACATGCTCAGATTGATTTTATCGAGTCAATGGCCGAAGCGGCGACCGCCGTCGCAGATTATTGCAAAGAAAACGGTAAGAAAATTATTTATATAACCGTCATGAATGCAATTTCTACCTCTTGCGACTGCGACGCAAACCAAGACGACCCGGTTATGGCCGACCTCGGAATTGTCGGCTCTCTCGACCCCGTCGCAAACGACCAAGCTTTCATCGACATGGTCTGGAATTCAACCGACCCCGGCGCCGAGAAACTAAAAGCCCGCGTCGACGGCCAACTCGGTCGCGAAATTCTGCCATACGCCGAGTCCCTTGGTCTAGGTTCCACAAAGTATGAACTCATCGAACTCTAGATTTTCTATTTAGCTTATGCTAAAATAGAAATATGGAAAATAGGGTGTTGGTTCGACTTGAGAATGTCGAAAAGTCTTTTGGCGAAAAAACTATCATAAAAAACCTCTCTCTCGATATTTTTGAGGGAGAGTTTTTGACCTTGCTCGGTCCTTCTGGCTGTGGAAAAACGACTGTCCTTCGGATGATTTCCGGTCTCGAGAGTGTGACTGACGGAAAAGTCTTTCTCGACAATAAAGACGTGACTGACGTCCCCGCCTCGAAGCGGTTTGTCTCGACGATTTTCCAAAATTTTGCCCTCTTCCCCCACTTAACCGTCTGGGAGAATGTGAATTTCGGTTTGAAAATGACGAAAGTCCCGAAAAAGGAAGCCGAAAAACGCATAAAATCCGCCCTTCGCCTCGTAAAACTTTCTGGCTTTGAAGATCGTTATCCTGCCCAACTTTCCGGCGGCCAACAACAGCGTGTTGCAATTGCTCGCGGTATCGTCATGCAACACAAAATCCTTCTCCTCGACGAATCTCTCGCCTCTCTTGACCTGAAGCTAAAAAGGGAAATGCAGACCGAACTTAAGAAAATTCAACAACACCTCGGGATGACTTTCGTCTACGTGACGCACGACCAAGATGAAGCTCTGACCATGTCCGATCGCATCGCCATCATGAACGCCGGCCACATCGTTCAGCTCGGAACGCCCGAAGAAATCTACGAAAATCCGAAAAATGAATTCGTAAAATCCTTCATCTCCGACATCGACCTAATAAACTTTAAGAAAACCCGCATGAACAGGTATGAAGAAAAAGCATAACCGACCGTTCTCGCCAAAAACCGAAAGTGACGAGAAGAAATCGAAATCTTTCTCGTCAAGATCCGTTTTTGACGGGTTTAAAATCGTCTTTACGCTTCCGGTTATTCTCTATGCGCTTTCGCTTATTCTTGCTCCGCTCGTCTATATTTTCTTCTTGAGCTTTCTAACTTCAGATAACTACGGCGGCTACACTTTTGATTTTACCCTCGGAAACTACGGCGAAGTCTTCGATCCGACCTATCTTTCGATTTTCTGGAAATCCGCGCTGATTGGTCTCGCAACGACCGCGATTTGTCTCCTGATTTCTTATCCGTTCGCAATTTTCCTCCGCGACAAACCTTTAAAGGCCCAGAATCTAATCATAAAACTCGTCATGGTTCCGTTCCTGACAAACTCGCTCATCCGCACCTACGGTTGGATTACGCTCCTCCGGAAAAACGGCGTAATAAATTCCGCGTTGATTGGTCTCGGCATAATCGACGCGCCTCTCTCGCTCATGTATAACAACCTCGGAATTTTAATCGGCATGGTCTATACGCTCCTTCCGTTCATGATTCTTCCGGTCTACTCTGCCGTCTCGAAAGTTGACCAGAACCTCCTCGACGCCGCAGAAGATCTCGGCGCGGGCAAACTCTCGAAATTCTTCAAAGTCTACGTTCCGCTGACGCTCTCCGGCGCCTTCAATGGTTCGCTCATGGTCTTTATCCCTTCGATTGGCTACTTCTTCATCGCCGACATTCTCGGCGGCGGAAAAGCCATGATTATCGGAAACTTGATTAAAAATCAATTCTTGACCGCCCGGAACTGGCCGCTTGGCGCCGCGCTTTCGATTTTCTTACTCGTCATCACCTTCGGTCTCGTAAAACTTTACCAGAAAATCGGGGGCAACCTCGATGAATTGGGGGCCGGATAATGCCTGCGCTTGTTTTGAAAGACTACGATTTATATCTGTCTCACGTTGCGGCGAAAAAACCGAGCGACAATCATCGCTTCGGTCGAAAGATTTGGCTGCGCAACCTTTTTATCGCACTCGTGATGTTTTTCTTGTTCTTGCCGATTTTTATCCTCGTCGCCTTCAGCTTTAACTCGTCGAAAATGAACATCATTTTTACCGGCTTTACGTTTGAGTGGTACGAAAAACTTCTCGAAAACGAAAATCTTCTCGACGCGTTTAAAAACACGCTCCTGATTGCCGGAATCTCGACGACCGTTTCGACAATTCTCGGCACAGTCTCCGCCGTCGGCATGAAAAAATTCAACTTTTTCTCGAAAAAACTCGTCGACAAGTTGATTTACATTCCAATTGTCATCCCGGAAATCGTCCTTGGGATTTCTCTCCTCTCGATTTTCACGCTCGCCGGCGTTGAACTCGGATTTTGGAGTGTCCTGCTCGCACATATCACTTTCTCAATTCCGTTCGTCATCACAAGCGTCCGCTCGACCCTCTATGCCCTCCCGAAAAACGTCGAAGAAGCCGCGGAAGATCTCGGCGCAAGTCGCTGGAAGACCTTCTGGTACGTTACGCTTCCGATGATAAAACCCGGTATCGTCTCCGGCGCCATCCTCGCCTTTACGCTCTCCCTCGACGACGTCGTCATTTCTTACTTTACCGCCGGCCCAGGGACAAACACTCTCCCACTCTATATTTACTCCATCATCAAGACCGGCATCACTCCCGACGTTAACGCACTCACCTCTCTCATGCTTATCTTTACCATAATCGCTCTCGTCGTCAGCTCAAAAATCCAAACCAAGAACCAGGAGAAACGAACCTTATGAAATCTCCAATAAAATTCACGCTTCTCGTCCTCGCCGGAGTTGTCTTAACGGCTAGCGGAATCATTCTCGCGCGAAACGGCTCTTCGCGGGAAACCGAAACGAGGGAAGTTCTGAACGTCCTGAACTGGACAAGCTATATTCCTGACGAAATCATCTCCGATTTTGAAAAAGAGACTGGCATAAAAGTCAATTATGGAACCTATTCTTCGAACGAAGAACTCCTTGCGAAGGTCTCTTCCGCCGCAACCGGGACATACGACCTCGTTTTTCCAAGCGATTACATGGTCGACCTTTTAATTCGTCGCGAAATGCTCGAACCGCTCGACGTTTCTAAACTCGAAAATACAAAAAACTTGAATCCGAAATTCTTGAACCAAAGCTACGATCTTGAAAATGAATACTCTCTCCCGTTTCTTCTCGCAACGAGCGTGATTGTCTATGACGAGTCGAAACTCGACCGAATCATCTCTTATAAAGACCTGCTCCGCCCCGAGCTCGAAAATAACCTCGTCTTAATCGACGATCAGCGCATCATCATCGGCGCAATGCTAAACGCGACCGGCTTTGATATGAACGAGACTTCCGACGCCGCTCTCGAAAAATCTCTCAGCTTCTTCAATGATATAAAACCGAACGTAAAAGCCTTCGACTCCGACTCCCCGAAAACCTTCTTGATTACGGGCGAAGTTGATGCAGGACTAATTTGGAACGCTGAGGCAATTCTCGCTGCCGACGAACGCGAGAACCTGAAAATCGTCTATCCCGTCGAAGGCTTCGCGCTCTCAATGGACAACTATTGCATCGTCAAAGGCGCGAAAAACGTTGACGCTGCCTATAAATTCATCGACTATCTCCTCCGTAACGACGTAGCCCAAGCCATCGTCGACGATTATCCTTACATCTCCCCAATTTCTTCGACCGAGACCCTCTCGAACGCCGAACTTGACGAAATCCTTTCTCGCGGCTCTTATGTCGAGAACGTCGGCTCCGACATAAAAAAGCTCGACAAACTTTGGGCAAAATACAAGTAGAAAAATCTCTCATCCTCCAGTATAATATATATAAGTAACTGGAGGTTAAATGAGCAAATTTGACGAACAATATCTCGATCTCTGCCATCGGATTCTTGATCATGGCGAGAAAATAACGACCGATCCGTCCGTTCTCCAAAAAACGACGAAATCCGCGGCCGCGACCAACATGCCGGTCCATCTCGCCCAAGTCGCAAAGCCGACGACGACTTTCTCTCTCCCGCATGAAGTTCTGACGTTTGACCTCGAAGAAGAATTCCCGATTCTGACGACAAAACGCGTCGCGTTTAAGAGTGCCGTTCTTGAAATGTTTTGGATTTATCAAGTCGCTTCGAATGACGTTTCTTGGCTTCATGAACGCGGAATAAAAATTTGGGACGAATGGGAAATCCCTGAGTCCGGAATTTACGCGGAAAAGGATTATAAAAAACTCTACAAGGAAAAAGGTCTGACCGAGTCTCCCGTCGGGACAATCGGAACAGCTTACGGCTGGATTGTGAACCGCTATAAACTGACCGAATCTCTGGTTGAAACTCTAAAAACCGACCCGACAAACCGTCGGATGATTATGAGTCTCTGGCAAAATGAGTGGCTCCCGACCGCTGCGCTCCCGAGCTGTGTTTGGAATTCCCAATGGAACGTAACTGGCGACAAGTTAAACGTGATTGTGACCGTCCGTAGTAATGACGTTCCCCTCGGCATGCCGTTTAACGTTTCTCAGTATGCAACGCTTTGCTATCTCCTCGCGCATGTAACCGGCCTGAAACCCGGAAAAATGACGTATGTAATTAACAACGCTCATATTTACGAGAACCAAGTCAACGGAATTAAAGAGCAACTTTCTCGCGAGGCTTTTCCCGCTCCGAAACTTTGGATCAATCCCGACGTGACTGACTTCTTCAAATTCGACAACTCGAAAGATCTGAAAGATGTTAAACTAATCGACTATAAACACGGCGGCACGATTCGAATGCCGGTAACGGAGTAACTATGATATGAGCTTTTCTATAATCGCCGCTGTCGGAAAAAAACGCGAACTTGGAAAAAACAACGAACTCATTTTCCATATAAAAGCCGACATGCAGTTTTTTAAACAAACGACTCTTGGCTCCCCAGTTTTTATGGGTCAGAAAACCTTTGAGTCGATTGGCCGCCCGCTTCCGAATCGAGAAAATTACGTTTTAACAAGACATCCAAACACAGTGCCGTCTTCCGTAAACGTAGTAACAAATTTAGAAAACTACGTAACACGTTTTAAAAACACAGACCATAAAATTTTCGTGATCGGCGGCGCGAGCGTCTACGCGCAAATGCTCCCGTTTTCGAACGAACTCATCCTCACGGAAATCGACGCGACCGATTCGAAAGCCGACGCTTTCTTCCCGGAGTTCGACCGAAACGAATTTACGCGCGAAGTCCTCGGTTCGGGCGAAGAAAATGGCCTAAAATACGAATTTGTAAAGTATACAAGAAAGGAAAAGAAATGAAAGACATCGTTTTTAACCTCATTGCGAACGAGAAAAAACGTCAAACCGAAGGTCTCGAACTCATTCCAAGCGAGAACTACGTCTCAAGCGCCGTTCTCGAAGCCGCCGGTTCGATTCTGACGAACAAATATTCCGAAGGCTACCCAAACTTTAAGGGTGTCGGTCGCGACGGAGAATTTTGGAAAGAAGAAGAAATTGAAGAGAAGATTCTAAAGAACTATCGCTATTACGGTGGGCAAGAAAATATCGACCGCATCGAGCGCCTCGCGATTGAACGTGCCTGCAAGCTTTTCCATGCCGACCACGCCAACGTCCAGCCTCATTCCGGCGCGAACGCAAACGAAGCCGTATATTGGGCTTGGTGTGAACCGGGCGACAAAATCCTTGCAATGAATCTTTCCGCCGGCGGCCACCTTACCCACGGTTCACCCGTAACTCGCTCCGCGCATATTTATAACTTCCTCGCGTACGGCGTCGACGAATCTGGCGACATTGACTATGACGAACTTGAACGTCTTGCCATTCTCGAACATCCAAAAATCATCCTCGTTGGCTATTCTGCCTTCATGAAAATCCCTGATTTCGACCGCGTCGCAAAAATCGCGAAGAAAATCCCGGGTTGTCTTCTCATGGCCGACATGGCACACGTCGCTGGACTTATCGCTGGCGGTGCTCATCCAAATCCGCTCGACCATGGTTTCCATGTCATGACGACAACGACGCACAAAACCCTCCGCGGTCCGCGCGGCGGTCTCATCCTTTCGAAAGGGAACGTTGCTTCTCCGCTCAAGAAGCCTGAGCACACTCTCGAAAATATTCCGATTTTGATTGACCGCGCCGTTTTCCCAGGAACCCAAGGCGGTCCGCTCGAGCACATTATCGCTGCGAAAGCCGTGGCTTTCGGAGAAGCTCTCCAGCCTGAGTTTAAAGACTACGCAAAGCGCATCATTAAAAACGCGAAGACTCTCGCCGACAGTTTGAAAAAAGAAGGCTTTGTCCTCCAGGGGGACGGTACCGAGAATCATCTCGTCCTTGTTAACGTCCGTGAATCCTTCGGTATCGACGGTAAATTCTTTGAAAAGGCTCTCGACCGTGTCGGCTTGAACTTGAATGCGAACTCTGTTCCATCTGACGCCGGCGCTGCTTTCCGCCCGTCTGGTGTCCGCCTCGGCACGCCCGCGATTACAACTCGCGGTCTCGGTGCCGAAGAAATGAAACAAATCGCCCGCTGGATGCGCCGAGTTGTCGATATTTGTGTCGGTCTTAGGAATGAAGAACTTCTCGACAATGCTTCCGATGAACTCGATTCGATTCGCGAAGAAGTCCGCAAACTTGCCGTTAAATTCCCGGTCCCTGGAATTTAACCTTTCGTAAAAGCTCGCCCCGTGATATAATATATATGTCATGGGGCAGTAGCTCATCTGGTAGAGCGCAGCATTCGCATTGCTGAGGTGGTCGGTTCGAGCCCGATCTGCTCCACCATGTTTTGTATAATTCGGCATTTTGGCCGATTTTTTAGTAGTAAAGTACCTTAGAAGTTCTAGTGTACTAATTCGCATCAATTTTGCACAAAAAATGCGTCTAAAAACACATTTTTACACCTATAAATTCGTCTGTTAATACCCCGTCCAATCCGCCCCCTTTATCAGAGTCGACAAGAGGTGGCTTCTGTGATAAAATACAGAGAATGAATAATTTTAGGCAAAAGGGTAAAATTATAATTCCTGCCGGTCGTAAGCCATGGCCGCCTGAGCTTCGCATTGCTAATATTTTAGCAATGGCTGGTCATAATGTCGAATTTTTACCAGAATCAAATGTAAGTACTGCCGACATTTTGCTGGACGGCATTGAATACGAAATGAAATCTCCTTTCACGAACAAACCGGATAAATTAGAACGTAATATCAAGCGTGGGTTAAAACAGTCCAAAAATATTATTTTCGATTCATCAAGAATAAAAAATATGCGAGATGATAATTTACGCCGTTTTCTCATTAAAAAAGCTAGGGAACAAAAACAAATAGGCAAGCTAATCTTCATTACGAGGCGCGGTCAAATTGTTGACATTAAATCTTTAATTTGATAAAATTAAAGTAATGAAGTTCTTGCACGGGGCAGTATGCTCCTACCGCAGGAGCTTCTTTTTTGTAGTATTCGAGTAGTCTGGCTCTACTATCTTTTCTATAAATTGTTAATGCTTGCGCAATTCGCCCCCACCAAGAGGAATATAAAGCCGATTTTTCGGCATTTTTCCTGTATTTGGCTGTTAAAACCCTTCCATTTTGGCCTACTACATACATCCCAAACATAAGTATTTTGTGCTATAATTATAATAATGCAGGTTAATTTTATTTAAGGAGATTTATGAGCCAAGTTAGGCGAAAGGACAAATTTTTAAGAATAATAGCATGCTTTGCAGTGGCAATTCTAGCGTTGTCAAATATTTACATTCCTAAGGCATCCGCCGCCGAAAGCTATTTCACCGCAGAAGGTAGCACGCTCAATCTTGACGAAATCGACCCAACCGAACCAGATCAACGCTTAGTCGGAGTAACATTAAAAGCAGCACGCGAAATGACCATCCATTCCATGCACGGATACTTCACGCCCATTAGTGGCGAAGATGAAGAATTGGATCACTATATGAGCTGGATGGACTATTCATCCGGCATCAGCCACC
>CAZQMP010000012.1:4832-15646 GCA_964594565.1 uncultured Candidatus Saccharibacteria bacterium | reverse complement strand
GAACAATTCGGCTCTGTCCCTCTCCCGCCTTATCTCCATCGCGACGCTTCTGAATCTGACAAAAAACGTTACCAAACCGTCTGGGCGAAAAACATGGGCTCTGCCGCCGCACCGACCGCTTCGCTCAACATGACCGAAGACTTGATTGCTCGCTTAAAATCAAAGGGAATCAAGGTTTGTTTCTTGACTCTTCATGTCGGCCTTGGAACTTTTCTTCCGATTCGTTCCGACGAAGTCGAAAGGCATAAAATGCACTCTGAATGGTTTTCTATCCCCGAAGAAACCCTTGCAGAAATAAAATCCGCCAAGCAGAACGGTTCCCGCGTTGTCGCCCTCGGCACGACCGTCGCCCGCACGCTTGAATTCTATGCAAAAACCGGCCAAACTTCCGGCGAAGATGATATTTTTATCTTTCCAGGTTTCGAATTTAAACTTGTCGACGCACTCCTGACGAATTTCCACGCCCCGAAATCAACCGTTCTTATGCTTGCCGCTGCCTTTGCCGGCTGGGGCCGTCTTCACGCCGCTTACGACCATTGCGTCGCCGAACAATACAACTTCCTAAGCTATGGAGATTCGATGTTAATATGCTAAAGTTCGACATAAAAAAGAAAAGTGGTCTCGCCCGCGTCGGCGTCATCCACACTCCTCACGGCGACATAAAAACTCCCGCCTTTGTCGGTGCTGCTACGCGCGCGACTGTAAAGGCCCTAACGTTTACCGAGATGAATGCGCTCGGTTCTCAAGCCATCCTTGCAAACACTTATCATCTTTTTCTCGCTCCCGGCTCCGAACTAATCAGCAAAGCAGGCGGACTCTCTAGCTTTATGAACTGGCAAAAACCAACCTTTACTGACTCCGGCGGCTTCCAGATTTTCTCGCTCCCAAACGTAAAAATCGACGAGACCGGTGCAAAGTTTAAAAGCCATATCGACGGCCGTTCCTTTGAGATGACGCCCGAACTCTCGATGGAGACTCAGTGGCAAATCGGCGCCGACATTCATATGGCTTTCGACCAGCTCGCCAAATCCGACTCTCACGAAGACATGGAAATCGCGATGGAGCGTACTCATCGTTGGCTCGACCGTTGCATCGAAAAAAATAACGACCTCAAACAGTCTTACTTATCAAACGGCTTGCCGGAACAATATCTCTATGCCGTCGTCCAGGGCGGGACTTTTCTCGACCTCCGCGAAAAATCCGCGCGTTTCGAAGCAGAAAAGGATGTCGATGGATTTGGGATTGGTGGCGTTTTTACCGCCGACGGCATGGACGAGATGTTGAAAGTCGTCTGCCTGATTCTCCCAGAAAACAAACCTCGTCACCTCCTCGGCATGGGTCAAGAACCGATCGACTTATTTGTTGGCGCCGAGTTTGGTTGCGATACGTTCGACTGCGTCGGCCCGACCCGTCTCGCCCGCAACGGCTCGCTTTACACTCCCGACGGTCGCATCAACATCAAAAACGCTCGTTTCCGCGACGATTTCTCTCCTGTGGTTGAAGGTTGTGACTGCGAATGTTGCAAAAATCATACCCGCGCTTACCTTCATCATCTCTTTAAAGTAGACGAAATCACTGCAAAAGTCCTCGCTTCGATCCATAACGAACACTTCGTCGTCTCCGTCGTCGACAAAATCCGCGAGTCTCTCGAGAATGACACGTTTAAAGCGTACAAAAAAGAATTCCTAGACCACTATTACGCCTCTAAAGCTCAATAACCCCGTTTTCTAAGTCTTTTAGGATTTGCTTTTTATACCGATCTTCTTCCGAAAAGACACACCCACAATATTTCTGCATATAAAGTCCTTGTTCTCGGGCTTTATTTTGTCCTTCTCGAAATCCAACTCGGAAATCTCGATATAAAAACTCAATCCCACTCATCTCCGCGAGCTCTTCGCAAACTTTCTTCAACTCTTCATGTTTCTGGTATGGAGAAACAAGCAGCGTCGTCGTGAAAGCATCAAACCCGTGTTCCTTCGCATATTTAACCGTCTGAGAAATTCTCGCACGGTAGCAATATCGTACACATCTATCGTCGAGATTTTCTACGGCATTCTTACAAAACTCATCAAGTCCATAGTTCTCGACAAAAATTCCGTGCACCCCAATCGACTTTATATAATCCTTCAAACAATCTCGCCTAGTTTTATACTCGACGTATGGATGGATGTTCGGGTTAAACCAAAACACAATCGGCTCAATCCCTTCCGCTCGCAGCGAATCAATACAATAAACCGAACATGGCGCGCAGCAAGTATGCATCAAAACTTTTTTCATCTGTTCTATTATACCACGCTTTATGATATAATAAATCCATAAGGAGTTCTATGTCTCATCAAATTGTCGAAATTGAAACAAAAACTTTCATTCGTTTCTGGCTCGTTATTCTCGGGTTCGGAGTCGTCGGCTTTTTCTTATACCGCGCGAAGGAAGCTCTTGCGATTATTGGTCTCGCTGCTCTTCTTGCGATGGCGATTCGCCCGCTCGCCCTGAAAGTCAACAAATACATCGGCAAAAAAACCAAGACAAAATCAAAACTCCCTTCGATTCTCGCCTATCTTATCGTCCTCCTCGTCATCGCCGCGATTGTCGCCGTTGTCGGCCCGATTGTCGTAAACGAAATGATTCGCTTCGTCTCGAGCCTCCCTTCGATGTTCAACAGTGCAAACCTCGAATCCTTAAACGAACTCGGTCATAATCTCGGCATCTCTAATCTCTCTGGCGACATTTCTAACGCCGTCGAGTCCTTCTCAAAAGATTTCCTCGCCGGTTTTGGAACGAGCGTTGTCTCCGGAATTAGCGTCGCAACCAACGTCATCTCGAAAGCTGTCGTTACGCTCATCATGACCCTCTTCTTCCTTCTTGAAGGTCCGGACATGGTCAACGAACTCTGGGAGAAACTTGGCGCACGTAAGTCAACTTCCGAAGCAAAAGATACCGAAACGAAAATGCTGACCGAAGCTCGCTATCTCGTCTCGAAAATGGCTTGGGTTGTCTCGACTTTCGTCGACAAAAAGGTTCTCGTCGCTATCATCGACGGTATCGCCGTTATGATTTCGATTTTCATCCTCTCGATCATCTTCCAAGTCGAAGCTCGCCTCGCGATTCCGATGGGTATGGTCGCGACCATCTTCTGCATTATCCCGATGTTCGGTCAAATCATCGGCGCCACCATCATCACTCTTCTCCTCATTCTCACTAACCCAGTCATGGCCTTCGTCTGGCTCGCTTTCTACATCGTCTACGGCGTAATCGAAAGCAACGTTTTCGAGCCCAAAATCCAAGGCTCCGCACTTAATCTCCGCCCTGTCGTCGTCCTTATCGCCATCACAATCGGGACTTACATGTTTGGTCTTTTCGGGACTATCATCGCTATCCCGATTACCGGCTGTCTTAAGGTTCTCTTGGACGAATATCCAAAAATCCGCGCTCTCCGCAGAGCTTGACTTTTTAGAGAAAATTTAGTATAATATAACGATTCACGGTTCTTTGAAAGGAGGGAACCGTAGTACTTTTTTATCTCTGGTAGACACAATCTAAGAAGGAGGAACATGCATGTTGAACTTCGTATTAGACTCTATTATGGTTGTCATCACCTTCATCCTCGTCGTCTCGATTCTTCAGTCGGTCCGTCGGCGCTCCATAACGCTCGATCGGTTCTTTAGCGACCTCGAATCTGCCTGGAGGGAAGCGAAAAGGAACTTCTCAAAAACGTGGAACCTTGCTCGTGCCAAAACTCATGGCGACCGCGTTCGTCCCCACGAAGAAGAGCCCCTGAAAAAGGAACCGCCAAAGAGCGAAGAGGATGACTATCTTACCCCCGAAGACATCAAAGAGCTCGAGGAAATCCTGGGTGTAAAGAACCCCGGCCCAGAAACCGAAAGTGTTCTTACCTTTGAAGGTTTCCGCGAAGACGTCGAAGAAATCTTTGTCTCGCCCTCGGTAAGACCAGGATTCTCCATGCTAAAAGACGCCAACGAACTCATCGACAGCGTAAATCGCACGATGCATCTTCTGAATGTGCTCGACGACATCTTCCAGCCGTTCACGTCCGCCCGCTTGTCTCCCGATACCGCCGAGCATACGCTCGAAGAATTCGAACGCTTTCGCAATCGGATTGCACGGCTTGCCGTAGCAGTCACTCCCGGCGCGGACGATCCGACGTTCTCGGCTTATCCCCCGGATTCTCTTGAAGTAATCAATACTTCTCTTCAGAAAATGCGGGAGATTGAGCGGTCGCTTCTCGACTATTATCTTGCCGTGAAACATTTCATGCTGAAATCTCCCGCCGAAGGCGTCAGCCTTGCGGATTTCTTAAATCGCACCGTCGATTCAAAGTATGAAGAAAACCGTGAAATCGAAGAAGCCAGCCAAAGTTACGAAGAGGCCTACCCCTTCCTCGAAGATTCGCTCGACCTCGGCTGGTTTGAACACCATATTAAGGACTATGCAAGACTCCCTGCGCTGATTAAAACCATCGCCGAGAACTGCAAAACTTCTTATATCGAAGTCCCCGCCGAGTGGCTCGAACGACTCGAAGAATTAGACGAGGCAGAAACTTACTGCGAAATTTTCGTCAACCAGATTTTGCGCCTCGAGAACGAAGAAAACGCCCTCGATCTGAATCCTGGAAAGATTCCGATTTCTGACGCTTTCTCCCAGCGAACCCTGAATACGCTGAAGGACGCTATCGGCATGATTACTGCCGACGTTTCTTCAATTCTCAGCTCGGTCGTTGCTCTCTCGAAGGTCGATTCGCCGCTCGCGTGTGACGTTTCTCGTCGGCTTTACGCCGAGACCCAAGAACTCGAACGCAACAACTAATCCTTTCACTCTCGCCCCGGAATCTCCGGGGCTTTTTCTTAGGCTTTTTTGATTTTTTCTAAACGTATCGCGACGTTCGTCTCCGGATCAAACGGCTTTTCCATCTTCTCGAACGCTTCTTCGGCTTTTTTCTCGTCCGGTTCTTCGAACGCTTCCGCCGTAAAACGGCAAGTCCCAAATTCGCTCATCGCAAAAATCTCGACTTTCGGATTCTGCAAAATTTGCGAGAACACTTTTTTCGCACGCCCCGTTCCGATATAAACTTTCCCGTCAACTTCCGCCGCTTTATCAAACGGGCGAACATGTGGCTGATCATCTTCCGCCGTTGCGAGATAAAAAATCCCTGCGAGCGCTTCGATAATTTCTGAATTTTCCATTTTTCCTCCTTTAAAACCTTAAAATTTTGCAATAATTTTAAGCTTCATTTTAAGCTTTCTTGCTATAATTTATATTATAAACAAGGAATCCAAAAATGAGAATACTTTATGTTGAAGATGAAAAACTTTTAGCTGATGCCGTTACGCATCTTATGAAAAAATCTAACATCGACGTTGACTGGGCCGAAGACGGCGAAGAAGGTCTTCGTCTCGCGAAGAAGCCAATTTACGACGCCATCGTGCTCGACATTATGCTCCCGAAAATGTCCGGCCTCGAAATCCTCGAAATTATCCGCAAACAGGGAATCAAAACTCCCGTCATCATGCTTTCCGCCCTCGGTGAAGTCGAAGACAAAATCAAAGGTCTCGAAATCGGCGCCGACGACTATCTTGCAAAGCCGTTTAAAACTTCCGAACTTATCGCCCGCCTGAACGCTTTGGTCCGTCGTCCCGCCCTCCAAGAGTCAAAAACCATTTCCTTCAGCGATTTAACCCTCGACCTCGATAATCGCATGCTTAACACCGAATCTTTGACCGAAAAAGAATGCCTTATCATGAAAATGTTGATTAAAGCCGGCGAAAAGACCGTCCAAAAAGACTATATTCTCGCGCACGTTTGGGGCGCCGACATGCTTTCCGAAGACAATTACGTTGAAGTCTACATGTCCTATCTCCGCCGCAAATTGAAGGCTCTCGGCTCGAAGGTTAGCATAAAGACCATCCGCGGCCTTGGCTACAAACTTATCGAAAAATAGTCTATAATAGAGTTATGTTCAAGAAACTTCGCAATAAGTTCATCATTATAAATCTTCTGACGACGTCGCTCATTTTGATCGCCGCCTATTCTTCCGTTTATTTAATCGCAAAAAACTCCGCCGAATCCCGAAAGACGATTCCGCCCGAAGCCTCGTTTGAAATTTCCGAGACCGCCGTCTCGACCGGCGAATCCGGCAATGTCGAAGAAACAACCCGCATCCGCAAAATCGTCGAAGAACGCGTTTTCGCCGACCGCGAAGCTTCTTTAAGCTCCCTCGCTATCACCTTAATCATTACCGGAATCTCCGTCGAAGTCATCGTCCTTATCTTTTCCTATCTCTTCGCCGAAGAAGCCATAAAACCAGTCCGCGAAGCCTATAATACTCAAAAAATCTTCATCGCAAACGCCTCTCACGAAATCAAAACTCCAATCGCCGCGATAAAAGCCAATCTCGAAGCCGCCGACCTATCCGAAGAAAATCACTGGATAAAAAACATCGAGCTCGAAGCTGACAAAGTCGAACGCCTCAATCTCGATCTTCTAAAACTCGCAAAGACTGACGCGATTTCCGAAGCCGTCGTCTCGGAAAATACCGAGCTTAAACCTCTCATCGAAGACACTTTAAAGAGTTTTGAATCTCGCATCTCTCAGAAAAACCTGAAGCTGACAAAATCCTATCGCCTCGACGGGAAAACTTCCGCAAAAATCTCTCCGTCCGACTTCCGAGAAATCTTAGAAATTCTGACCGACAACGCCATAAAATACTCCGCCACGAAAATCTCTCTCGTCGTCACCCCGAAGTCCTTAAAAATAAAAAACGACGGCGCAATCATCCCCGCAGAAAAACTCCCGCACGTCTTCGACCGTTTTTATCAAGTCGATAAAAGTTCAAACGGTTCCGGCCTCGGTCTCGCAATCGCCGCGTCCCTCGCCTCACGTAACGGCTGGAAGCTGAAAGCTGAATCCAACAAATCCTCAACAAGCTTTATACTTGAATTTTAACCATATATATTATATATTTATATTATGCAACCCATCAAAGTCTACACAACCCCAACTTGTGTTTATTGCCACGCTCTTCTTGACTGGCTCGACGACCTCGGCGTCGAATTCGAAGAGATTAATGCCGAAGGAAATCCTGACATCTCTTCCGTTCCCGTGACTGAAATTGCCGGCGAAAGAATCGTTGGCTTTAACCGCCCAAAGATAAAAAAGGCGCTCAAAAAGTTACACAATTAAAAAACTAAATATCAAGACTAGAAAAGTCGTTAAAAATCTTCTACAATTATATTGTCTAGTCATACTTCGGTCCCTGATTAGACAAAAACACTTAGTAGTAGAAGATTTTTGTCATTTACTTCTGCTACCAAGAGCCTTTCAGAATTGGGCTCGCATAAATGGCTCTGCGAATAAATTTCAAGGAGTTACTTATGAAAAACAATAAATCTGAATCAGTGCGCGTCGAAGTTATGGCCCTCTTTGGGTACGAGATGACGCCTTGCCAGCCTCTATCTTTCAAGAAAAGAGGCGAAGCTGAAGTGGAAGTAACGGAGCTTCTCCGTACCCACATCAAATTCATTGGCACCGCCGCTCATCACATTTTCGACATAATGGCTGGCCAAAAGCGTTATGCGTTGGAGTTCAACTCAACCGATCTCTCTTGGCACCTCACATCAGCCTAAGCTCTGTAAAGGCTCCGCTTATCCCTCACAATGCGGAGTCTTTTAAAATCTTAATTTCTAGAAGCATATGAAATATTACGCCGCCATCGATTTAAAATCCTTCTACGCCTCCGTCGAATGTGTCGAGCGTGGACTCGATCCACTGACGACAAACCTCGTCGTCGCCGACTTCACTCGAACCGACGGGACAATTTGCCTCGCTGTCTCTCCGAGTCTAAAAAAACTCGGCTTGCCCGGTCGTTGTCGCCTCTTCGAAGTGAAGGAAAAGGCGAAAGAATACAAATTCGAGACCGGAAAAGACCTCGAATATATCGTTGCTCCTCCCCGCATGCGCAAATACATCGAATACTCGAAGAAAATCTATCGCGAAGCCTACCTTGATTCCGTCGCTGACGCAGACGTTTTTCCATATTCAATCGACGAAGCTTTCCTCGACATTTCTAGCTACCTAAAATACTCCGGAAAATCCCCTGAAGATTTCACCCGCGATATTTTGAAGAAAATTCATCAAAAAACCGGCCTGACTGCGACCGCTGGCATCGGTACAAATCTCTATCTCGCGAAGGTCGCGATGGATGTTCTCGCAAAACACGCCGAACCCGACCGCTACGGCTGTCGGCTGGCTTTCCTTGACGAAGATAAATACAAACACGAACTCTGGGCACACGAACCTCTAACCGACTTTTGGCGAATCGGAAAGAAAACCGCAGAAAAATTCGAGAAGTTCAACCTCCGAACGATGGGCGATCTCGCCCGCGTCGCCGTAAAAGACGAAGATTTTTTCTACAAACTTCTCGGCGTCGACGCAGAGCTTCTCATCGACCACATATGGGGAATCGAGCCGACCACAATCAAAGACATAAAAAAATACAAACCAGAAACGAATTCTATTTCCGTCGGCCAAGTCCTCGGCGTCCCCGTCTTTTACCGCCTCGCTCGGCTCCTTGTCGCCGAAATGGCCGACCAACTTTCCCTTGAGCTTGTCGAGAAAAATCTCACGACAAACCTAATTACGCTCGACCTCGTCTACGATTCAGCTTCGTCAGCAAAGTCCTCCCACGGTTCGAATCACCCCCTAAACCAAAAAGGCGACGTTATCTACTCCTCCGCAACAAAGGTCCTCGTCTCACGTACGCTCGACTTATTCGATCGTATCGTAGATCCCGCCTGTAAAGTAAAGCGCATTTACCTCGGCTTCGGAAACGCTCTTCCTGCCCGCGAAGCTGCGCGCCAAAAGAAGCAGCTTGACCTTCTCGAAACGCCGAAGTCTCTCGAGGAAGAAAAGCTTGAACTCAAAAAGCAAGAGTCTCTCTCGAAAGCCGTCTTAAAAATCAAATCCCGTTATGGCTCAAATTCAATCTCAAAGGCGATGAATTTCGAGGAAGGCGCGACCGCTCGCCGTCGCAACAAAGAAATTGGAAGTCATCGTGCCTAAAATCGAAGATTATGAAGATATTTTAAACTCTCCTCGTCCTGAATCAAAACACGAAAAAATGCCTCGCGCCGACCGCGCGAAGCAATTTATGCCGTTCAAATCTCTCGGCGATATAGATTTACTCGAAGGGTAATTTAGAAAAACCTAAATCTTTGGAACGGGAAGAGACGCATAATAATCGGTCCAACAACGCGGCAAAACGGCACCGTTCCGAGCCCGTTGCGCGAATCATACGAATTCGAACCTTCGCGGTTATCCCCAGACACAAACAATTCACCGTCTGGGACAATCAAATCAACTTCGCCGCTTGTATATTCTTTCGGACCGTCGTCCTCCGATTTTCGCCAATCAAGGTCGTAAACAATTCCGTCCGGATTCTCTTCATTATAAACTTTAAGAACGCCGTCTTTAACCTGGACTCTTTCACCAGGGAAGGCAATCACACGCTTAATGATATACTGGTCTTTAATTCCGGTCGGCGCAGTACAAGTCAGCTCTCCACTCGAGCTTCCGTTTGCAAAAACGATAATATCACCGCGTTCCGGCACATATTCATTCGAAAGAAAATGCGCCCAACTCACCGTCAAACGGTTTACTATGACTCTGTCGTCGTCGAGCAAAGTGTTTTCCATGCTACTCCCGACAACTTCGTAAGACCTAAAAATAAACGTATTTAAAAGAAATGTTCCGAGCGCAACCGCGCCGACAAACGCAACGAGCGAAAGAAAGTCCCGAAAAATCGGATGTCGTTGCAAAAATGAAGCTTGATCAAAAGATTTATCCATATACATCTATTATAGCACGAGTTCATAAAATAATACCAATTTCGCTTACGTAATTTTACGAAAATGCTTTAAGTTTTTAAGCAAGTTTTTAGTTTTCTGGTATAATATATGTATATGGCTTCAGATTTCATATTCATCAGAAAATCTCGTAACGCCGTCTCGAGCGTTCTTCATGTCCTCATGAACATCTTACTCGGCGTCGGCTCAATCTTCGTCACCATCGTGACCGGAAGCTGGTTAGTCGGCTTTATTCTCGTCCTTGTCTCGAAGTGGCGTATGTTTGCCGTTCGCGCGCATTATCTTTTCTTGAACCTGAAGTCGAATCTTGTCGACCTTATCGTCGGTTTCTCGTTCGTTCTCCTCGCTTATTTCTCCGGAACGGAAGTTCTCCCCGTTCACTATCTCCTCGCCGTAAGCTACACGATTTGGCTCGTCCTAATAAAACCAAAAACTTCGGAAACCTGGAACTTCATCCAAGCCCTCCTCGCCGTCTTTCTCGGCACTTGCGCTGCGTCGATTCTCTCCGCAAGCTTGAATCCTGTCCTCCTTGTCGCGCTTGAATTTGTCATCGGCTACGCCGCCGCGCGTCACGTCCTTGCCCAGAACAACAACTCTTTCGACGACGGTTTCCCGGCCTTGACCTTCGGCGTCCTGTTCTCAGAAATCGCCCTTCTTTGTCATTCTTGGCTTATCGTCTATACCTTTACATCCTGGGGCATTATCATCCCCCAACTCGCAATCATCTTAAGCGTCTTCGCCTTCTTGACCGAACGAATCTACTCAAGCGTCGAATCCCGCGACGGCACGCTCAAGTTTAAAGACGTCGCGCTCCCGGTCCTTTTCTCTGTCGCTATTCTCACCGTTATCATCTTCGGATTCTCCGAACCAATTTTCAACGTTTAATATAACCTAAGGAGGTATTTTTATGCAAGAAGCAACCATTATTAAGGACGC
>CAZQMP010000012.1:0-4732 GCA_964594565.1 uncultured Candidatus Saccharibacteria bacterium | reverse complement strand
ACCGGAATCATCGTAAGCTCAAACGGCTACGTCCTGACGAACAAACACGTCATCGAAGACGCCTCAAAAATCTATGTCGTTCTCGACAATGGCACTGTTTACAGAGACGTCGAACTCGTCGCGACCGACCCGCTAAACGACGTTGCCTTCCTAAAAATCCCTGATGTTTCCGACCTCCCCGCTGTCACTCTCGGCGACTCTAAAACCATCTCAATCGGTCAACAAGTCATCGCCATTGGCAACGCTCTCGGCCAATACCAAAACTCCGTAACTTCCGGCATCATTTCCGGAACCGGCCGCTCTCTTGTCGCAACCGATTCTAACTATCAAAACGCCGAATCTCTTTCCGACATGATTCAAACCGACGCCGCAATCAACTCCGGCAACTCTGGAGGTCCGCTTGTCAACGCCGCCGGTGAAGTCATCGGCATCAACACCGCCGTCTCCGACGGTAACGGCATCGGCTTCGCCATCCCTATCTCCGCCGTTAAAGGCATGTTGAACTCTCTCCTTTCGACCGGAGAAGCCAAGCGCGCTTTTGTTGGCGTCGAGTACAGCTCAATTGACGCCTCGACTGCGATCGAAAACAATCTCGCTTCGACTTACGGCGCCTATGTCTCTTCTGTCGTCAAAAACTCTCCCGCTGAAACTGCCGGTCTCAAAAAAGGCGACATCATCCTCGCCGTCAACGGCATAAAAATCGGCGCGAACTGCTCCCTCGGGACGCTCCTAGGTGAACATTCCGTCGGGGAAACCGTCTCCTTAACTGTCCTTCGCGACGGCTCCGAGCTCACCCTCTCCGTTACCCTCGCCGAGTACAAAGACTAATTTTCTAGCAGAATCTGGAATCCGCGAATCTCGAGGAACTTAAACCCTCGAGATTTTGCATAAACCACGATTTTTTCGTGCTGGACCGGATCCGCTTCAAGAATAAGATACTTTGTTCGCCCTTTTATCTCGTCGATTAACCTAAAAATCAGCTCAAGTCCCCCGTTTTCCGCAAACAACGCCAGTTCTGGCTCATATTTTATCGCCCTCGATTCGGGCTCCTTGAGCCACTCCCAGTCTCTGTCGACATACGGTAAATTCGCGACAATAACGTCAAATTTTTCGGAAGTTTCGACCGCGCTCAAGAGATTGCTTTTTCTGAAACTAACGTCCGCTTTTAGCTGTTTTGCGTTCCTCTGGGCGACCTCTATTGCCTTTTCGGAAGTTTCGACCGCGCTGAGAAGCGCCTCCGGAAGCTCAAGTTTGAGTGTAATCGCGATACATCCCGACCCCGTCCCGACGTCGAGAATCTTCGGATTTTTTGGCAACTTTCTCTCTGGAGCTTTAACACCCGGAAGATACGCCTTCCCCGCAAGCGACAAAACCATCTCAACCATCGTCTCTGTCTCTGGTCTCGGAATCAAAACGTCGGGCGAGACCATAAATTCTCGCCCGTAAAACTCTGCTTTTCCGTCTTTATACGCTTTCGGATAATCCTCGTTCATATTTCTTCAATTCCGTAACAATATCATCAATGTCTCCGTCCATCGCCGCTCCGATGTTCGAGCGGGAATAATGAATTCGGTGGTCTGTAATTCGGTCTTGAGGGAAGTTATAAGTGCGGATTTTTTCGCTTCTGTCCCCCGTCCCAATAAGCGACTTCCTCGCCTCCGACGCATTCTTGCGTTCTTCTTCACGCTGACGCTCGACCAACCTCGAACGCAAAACCGCCATCGCCTTCTCTTTGTTTTGTCTCTGTGAACGCTCGTCTTGCATCGCGACGACAATTCCCGAAGGCATGTGCGTAATTCGAACGGCAGAGTTCGTCGTGTTGACCGACTGACCGCCATGTCCACCGGAGTGATAAATGTCAATACGAAGGTCTTCCTCTTTAATCTCGATGTCTTTCTCCTCCGCTTCCGGAAGAACCGCGACTGTAACCGTCGACGTATGAATCCGTCCCTGGCTTTCCGTAACCGGGACACGCTGAACTCGGTGTACTCCGCCTTCAAACTTCATTTTTCCAAACGCGTCATCTCCTGACAGCTTAAAAATCACTTCCTTGACCCCACCCGCTTCGTTCAAGTTTTCACTCATCAGTTCGAGCCGGAGAGAAGTTCGCTCCGCGTATCTCTGATACATTCGATAAAGCTCCCCCGCAAACAGCGACGCTTCGTCGCCTCCCGCTCCCGCGCGAATCTCAACAATCGCCGGACGGTCATCAAGCGGATCTCGCGGAATCAATTTTTCTTCAAGTTCCGCTTCCTCTTTCTCAATTTTCTCAGTCAAATTCGCGACATCATCTTTCGCTAGCTCTCCGAGCTCCGGGTCAGAGAGAAGCTCCTTCGCCTCTTCGAGCGCTTTTTTATCCGCGTCGAGCTGGTTCTTAAGTTCCAGAATTGCCGTAAGCTCCGCCCCACGTTTCGATTTCACGGCAAACTCCGGGTCCGCATAAGCGTCTGGACGGCTCAAAAAATCCTGAATTTCTTGCTTTTCTTGTTCTAAATTCTGGAAATCTATTTTCATATATGTTATTATATCATAAGAATCCCATTTACGGGACCTTAGCTCAGCTGGCTAGAGCGCACGATTCACATTCGTGAGGTCAGAGGTTCAAGCCCTCTAGGTCCCACCATTGCAATTTCTACCAAACTATTCCGTAATATGCCGTTTCGCAGCGAAGCCGGACCATAAGCGGACACTCGCGGAAATATTTATTCTTCCGCCACTCCGGGAAACGCTTTTTAAGCGCGGAGCGAACTTCCGAAAAATGTTTTCTCCCTTCGGGGAATTTTTTAAACTCATGCGCCGCGTCATCCAGCAAATTCCAGATATAAAAATACTCAAGCTCGGCCTTATATTTCTTAAACTTCTTGGCTTTTTCGAACCGTTTCGAGAGCAACTCGAGCGCCTTAAAGATATCGAGTTGACTCTCGTTCCAGCTTTCGCCGTGAAGCACTGAATTCTTCCTCTGGCGATAGAAATAAATCGGCTTTTCGATGGACGCGATTTTATCAGTGTAGAGAACAAAGCTAGAGATAAGCGCCATATCTTCGTGAATCATCCCCTCGTCGTAAAACAACTCATTTTTAAGGAGAAACTCCCGTTTCGCCGGGACCTGCCACGGAGCAAGTCCATAGCGAATAAACTTCGAGGTAAATTCCGCCCGTGTCACTTTCGGGTCATCAAGTGGCGTTCGCACCGCCGGGAGCGTAACTCCGAGCGCGGTTTTATCCTCCGCGACTTTCTCCGCCCCAAGAACAACAACATCCGCCTTTGTTTCCTTAAACCTCTTCAAAATGAGGCTTACCGCCTCCGGATCAACATAATCATCCGAATCGACAAACCAAATATATTTTCCCTTAGCCTCTCTGAGCCCAAAATTCCGAACTGCCGCCGCGCCGGGCTCTTCGCATTTTAGAAGCTTAACTTCGCGACATTTATCTCTAAACCCCTTGCAGAAGTTATAGCCTCCGTCCGACGAACCGTTATCAATCAACAAAATCTCATAAGAAAAGTCCACTTCCCCCAATTGTATTAACCCCGTAACACAATCCTTCAAGAAACGCTTAGTATTATAAACCGGCACAACAATAGAAATATCCATAACTCTATTATACCATACAAAAACCCGCTCAGATGAGCGGGTTTTATTAAGCGTTGGCTTTCTCTTCTTTTTTCTTAGCTTCAGCGGCGGCTTTCTTGACCTTGTTTCCAAGCGTACCTTTAAGCGCAGCAGCTCTCTTTGCGCGAGCTTTGAAGCGATCGACGCGACCTTCGGTATCGATAATCTTCTCTTCACCAGTAAAGAAAGGGTGAGAAGCAGAAGAAATCTGAATCTTTACAAGAGGATATTCTTTCCCGTCGGTCCATTTAATAGTCTCTTCGCTTTTTGCAGTCGAGCGAGTCAAAAACGAGAACTTCGCAGCTTCGTCCGAGAAAACGACAAAGCGATAATCTTTAGGTTGTTTTTCTACTTTACTCATAATTGCCACCTATTATAACAAATTTTTCCAGATTAGTAAAGTATGAAAAAGGGAAGCCTTTCAGCTTCCCGAGAAGAACTAGCGTTATTTGCCATCATCACAGAGCGAATCATTGCGGGCATCCATGTAACCGACAAGAAATCCGCCAATGGTCGTCTTCTCCTGATGCATCGCCGCAAGGTCGGCCTGAAGGTCATTCACCTCGTCCTGAAGGTCATTGATTTCGGACATAAAATCCTCAATCTCTCCTTCATAACTTGCGGTAGTCGCGTCAAGCAAATCCGCGAGATCTGCGTTCGCTTCGGCGAGCGTCCGCTGACCACGGTAGGCCACATCAAGCTCCAGAAGCGTTTCGAGAAGCAACCGGTTCACCCGCTTCGAAGGGATAACGACATCACTCTGGAGCAATCCGACGAGAAAGCGGCGCTTGAGATCACCATTCGGCATCCTCATCCTAATCGTTGCGCTTCCAAACTCGCCGCGAATAGAGATATTGTCTACGCTAGTTTTCATAAAGTACATCCCCCTTAGAGAAAAGTATCTCTCTCGAGACCTTATTCGATTATAACACACTTGCAGAAAAAATCAAACTGTGTTAGAATGTAATAGCAAATAAATTTAACGAATCACCCGGGAGAAGATTTCCTGATTGAAAGATTTGGGTTTTCCGGGGTAGGAAAGGAAATCATATATGACCGTTAGTGTCGATATGAAAGCTCTGCTCGAAGCTGGTGCCCATTTTGGTCACAAAACGAGCC
>CAZQMP010000011.1:0-17112 GCA_964594565.1 uncultured Candidatus Saccharibacteria bacterium | reverse complement strand
GCGGAACGAACGGCGGTTTTTGGGTCGAAACTTGAGACGTTTGCGACTTTCTTTATGGTGCCGTCAAGAATCATGATCGGACGGGAGCGATAGATATTAATAAAGAAATGGTCGGCGTCGATTAAAGAGTCGAGACTAGGGGAGATGCCGTCGGACTCGGCGAGGGAGATGTTGAGGCGGGATAGAACTTCAGAGACGGTTTCTGCGTTTGTTAGGACGGTTTTCTTTGTGCCGTTGTCGAAGACGGTTACATAGTGTTCGCTAGAGACAAGAGAATAATCCGGAGCTTCGGAATCTTCGTCCTCAGCGAAGGTTTTCGGCATGAATTTAATGCCGAGCGCAAAAACTAAACCGGTCAAAAAGACGGCAAGAAAATAAACAGAATGATCGGACTTTAGAATGGTCCTCATACATTGAATTTTATCACAAACTTAATGCTTTGTCCATCTGGGGGTCGCGAGAGTGGTTTGTGTCATCGTATGTGTTGATGACTTCGTAGTCAGGGTCGATACCGGTTTGATTGATTGTGTTTCCGAGCGGAGTGTACCAGTGGGCGGTAGTGACTTTTAGAGTTGTTCCGGCGGAAAGATCAAGCATGGTCTGGACGACGCCTTTGCCAAAAGTCGTTTCGCCGACGATTGTCGCTTTGTCGTAGTCTTTTAGCGCACCAGCAACGATTTCTGAGGCGGAAGCGGTGTTGCTGTTGACGAGGATGATGGTTTTCGTGTTTGCAAAGAGAGCTTTGTTGCGGAGAGAGTAGGTTACGTCGTCGACGCTAGAGAGTTTTGACTTTTGGACGAGGATTTTCTCTCCGTCGAGCCAAAGGCTAAGCAGGTCGCGAGCAGCGGAAACATAACCGCCGCCGTTTGAACGTAGGTCGAGGATGATTTTCTTTGTGCCGTGATTTAAAATGTCGTCGGCGAAACTTTGGACGAGAGTTCCCGTGTCGTTGTCAAAACGCGTAACGGTGATGACGGCAGTATCGTTGTCTTTAAAATCGTAATAAGCCGAGACGTTGTTGATTTCTTCGCGGACGAGGTCGAAAGATTTTTCTTCGCCCTCACGAACAACGGTCAGCTTTACGCTTGTTCCGGCAACGCCACGTAAGGCGTTTGCGATGTCTTCGGTTGACCAATCGTAGACTTCCTCGTCGTCGACTTTGTAGATAATGTCTCCGGCGAGCACGCCGGCTTCGCGAGCTGGATTGTCCGGAAGAGTGCGGAGGATGCGGACATAGTTTTCTCGAAGCCCCATTTCGATACCAACGCCTGCCCCAACGTCGCCGTGGAGAGTTTTATTGAATTCAGTAGTTTCTTCTTTAGACATGTAGACGGTATAAATGTCGCCGACTGAGTCAACGATTCCCCGTTTTGCGCCTTCAATGACTAGAGACTTGTCAATGTCGCCGTCGTAATTACGCACGAGCGTACTGTAAACTTCGTTTAGCTCACTCCAAGAGATGTTGGTGTTTGCGGCTGTTTTTCCGCCGAGATAAGGCGAATAATCGTTAAATTTTATACCAAGAACAACGCCGATGACGAGCATGATGGCAGAAGCGATGACGGCTCCGCCTAACTTAACTTTCTTTTCTTTCCACTCTGTTTTCTTCATTATACTATTGTAACACGGAATGGTGGATTAGTCGAAATGAATAAAGACGAGACCAGTGGTTGAGACACCGACGCGATATCCGTAGTCGCCGGGGACGTGGGAGGCGGCAGAGTAGCTGTTGTTGTATTCGGAGAGGTTGATTGTGCCGTTTGCGTTAACGGACTCAACCCACATGACGTGGCCCCAAGCACCGGAGTTTGAGACGGCGATTGTGTATGGCGCAGCTTCGCGATCGACGCGATAGCCGCGGGCGACAGCGGATTCATCCCAAGAATAGGCATTTCCCCAATAAGCGATATAAGCGCCCCAGTGTTCGTAGGCTTTCCAGCCGGCATAGCTCGTACATTGGCAGACGTAACCCCATTGTGTTGCGTACCAAAGATTTTTCTGAGGGCAGTCGCCTTGGTACGGGTAGGTGTTTACGCCGAGAGCAGCGACGCCGGACGAGTTCAAACGTGCAACTTCTTCAGCGATTTCCGATTCCTTGACTTTTCTGGCTTCTTCAGCTTCGGCGGTGAAGGCTTCGGCGTTGTTGCGATAGCGTTCAAGAAGAGCGTTTTGCTCGGCGCGTTTTTCGGCGATGACTTGTTTTTGGTTGTTTTGGTCGACGAGAATACGATCGACTTCAGCCTTTTGGTCTTCGAGCTCGAGCTTGACGGCTTTGATGTTTCGGGCGGAGAGGTTGATCTGGCTTTTGATGGTGTCAGCGCGGGACTGTTTTTCCGAAAGGTCAGAAAGAGAGCTCGAACCGGCGAGAATCATAATCGTATCGGGGTCAGATTCGAAATAGTTATCGACGAGGAGCGAAGCGAGCGCGGTTTTCTGGACGGTTAATTTGTCTTCGTTTGCCTGGATTTTTGTCTGGAGTTCAGCAGCGACGGCTTCATTCGAGGCGATTTTTGCTTCGAGGGCAAAAATCTCAAGTTCGAGGCCTTGGATGACGGACTCGAGGTTATTCGCGGCGGCAGCGGCGTCTGAAGCTTTCTTCCGAGCTTCAGCTTCCTTTTCTGCAGCGGCTTTACATTCGTCGGAGACACAATAATCGGTCGCGGTTACGGGATTCTTTTTTCTTTCGACAACAACAATAGTCGAGACAAAACCGACAACAACAGCGACAGCAAGGATTTTGAGTCTTCTAAGTATTACCATAATAATATGATAACACTTTAGGTTTAAAAATTCAATAAACTTAACTATTTTGCGGCGTTGTGGAGGTATTTGAAGACGGCAAGACGAGCGGAGATTGTCCCGATAAGCATACCGATAAGAATCATTGCGAGGATTACGTAGATGATTTTGTTTGAATCGAGGATGTTGGAGACGGTGTCAATGTTGATTCCGTAGTTTGACAAACGAGGTTCGAGGAAACGAAAACCGGCGTAGCTCAGACCCGACGCGATAATTCCGGAAATGACTCCGCAGAGTTGGGCCTCGACGAGGAATGGACCGCGGATGAAGTTGCGGTCGGCGCCGACGAGTTTCATCATGTAGATTTCTTCACGACGAGAGAAGATCGCCATACGAATGGTGTTGAAAATGACGAGGATGGAGATTGCAAGGAAAACGACGGAAATTGCGAGACCGCCGGTCTTGGCGATATTAGCCCATTTCGTTATGGTCGCGATTTCGGCCTGGTTTACGTTATAGGTCGGCTCTTCGTTTGGGTCGAGTTGTTTGACGAAGTTGATGTCGGAGGCGACAATGTTTTTTATTGGGTCGAGATTGTCAGTGTCGTAGACTTTTATGCGCATGGTCGACTGCATGGTCGAAATCATGGTCGAGCGCATGTCCATGTCGGGGTCTTCGAGAGTTTCAATAAGAAGAGTATTGTCGGCGTTTTCGCGAAGGAAGTTTTCGTATTCTTGTTCGGAAGTTCGAACTTCGACGGATTTTACATTTTCTTCGCCGAGCATGGTTTCTTTCATGGTCTCGAGAGTTTCTTCGCTCGTCCCCGGGCGGAAGAAGATGGTGATATCGATTCGGTCGCGCATAGCGTCGGCGGTTTCGGAAAGAACGACGGTCGCAACGACGGTAATCGAAAGGACGATTAAAGTCAGAGTCATGATTAAAGTTGCGGCGGTAGAAAGCCAAATGTTACGTCCGAAATTAATCGCGCCGTATTTTACGACACGAGTTGTGTTGCGGAGGCGTTTTGTGCGTCCGTTACGAGTCAGGGTCTTGAGATGTTTTTTGGTGATTTTTTTCTGGGCCGAGTTGGTCATTGAATCTTTTTCCTCGACTTAATTTGTTTTTTGGGTTTTTCGGGACTAGGTTTTTGCTCGGGCTTCGGTTCGGGCTTTGTGTCGACGCGGAGGTTAAAGCCGGGGGCTTTCAACGTCTCGCGGTCGAAGATGGTTTCGGCGTCACCATCAAGGCGATAAATACCGTGGGTTTTCTGGTCGGCAACGACTTTGCCGTTTTTAAGGGTTATGACGCGTTTTCCGAGGTTGTTTACGATTGTTTCGTCGTGTGTCGTGACGAGGACGGTCGTGCCGAAATCATTGATTTTCTGGAGGAGGGTGATGATTTCGGTTCGGGTCAACTTGTCGAGGTTTCCGGTCGGCTCATCCGCAATCAGGATTTTTGGCTGACGGGCGACGGAGCGGGCGATCGAAACACGTTGTTGTTGGCCACCGGAAAGTTGGTTCGGGAATTTGTTCGCTTGGTCGGAGAGACCGACAAGCTCGAGGACTTTCGGGACAGTATGGCGAATGTCACGGCTCGACATACCAGCGATTTCGAGGGCAAACGCAACGTTTTCGTAGACGGTTCGGCGCGGGAGGAGTTTAAAATCTTGAAAAACGACACCAAGACGACGGCGATAATGAGGAATGTGGCGACGTTTTACGTAGTCGAGATCGATTCCGCCGATGATGATTTTTCCGTAATCGGGGTTCTCTTCTTTTGTGATCATTTTCATGAGTGTCGATTTGCCGGCGCCAGATTTTCCAACAAGAAAAACAAATTCGTTCGGTTCGATATGAAGAGAGACGTTGTCGAGAGCGGGGTGTTTATCTCCGGGATAAGTTTTTGTTACGCTATCGAGTAGAATCATATTACTATAATAGCATAAACGGAATTATTGTTCAAGAAAAGCGTCGATAAACGGCATGATATTCCCGTCGAGAACAGCATCGGCATCGGTTTCTTCGTGTTTTGTGCGAGTGTCTTTGACGAGTTTGTAAGGCTGGAGGACATAATTGCGGATTTGTTGGCCCCATTTTGCGGATTCGCCAGCGCGGAGTTTGTCGATTGACTCGGCTTGTTGTTCAAGCTTCATTTGGACAAGTTTTCCGCGGAGAATTTCCATGGCCTTTTCCTTGTTTTGGAGCTGGGAACGTTCGTTTTGGATTGCGACGACGGTGTTAGTTGGGAGATGAGTGATACGAACGGCGGAATTTGTTGTGTTGACGGATTGGCCGCCGTGCCCGCCAGAATGATAAACGTCGATGCGGAGATCTTTTTCGTCGATTTTTACGTCGGAGTCGGATTTTATGATTGGAAGAATTTCGACGAGAGAGAAGGAAGTTTGGCGAAGGTTGTCGGCATTAAAAGGCGACAAACGGACGAGGCGATGAACACCGTGTTCGGACTTCAAGGTGCCGTAGACGTTTACGCCAGTAACTTCGTAGACGGCGGTTTTGATTCCGGCTTCTTCTCCGGCAACACGTTCGACGAGGGTGGCTTTAAAATCGTTGCGCTCGAAAAAACGAAGATACATGCGTTCGAGCATGCCCGACCAGTCCATCGCTTCGGTCCCGCCGACTCCGGCCGTGATGCGGAGGATGGCGCCGGAAGCGTCAAACTCGCCCGTAAAACGAAGGGATTTTTTTAGAGTTTCAAAAGACGACTGCATGGCAGAAAATTGTTCTTGCATTTCTTCGAGTAGATCTTCTCCGCCGAGCTCTATGAGGCCTTTGAGGTCTTCAATTTGAGTTTTAAGGAGAACCCAAGGGGCAGTTTCTTTTGAGAGGTTAGCGAATTCTTCGTTTTTTGCTTTTGCGCGATCGGGATTGTTCCAAAGTTCAGGTTCGGCGATTTCCTTTTCGAGGCTATTTAGTTTCGTGAGTTTTTCAGGGAGCGAAAGTTTAGCCCAAGATTCAGAGAGCTTTTCGGAAAGTTCAGAGAGAGATTTTTTCAAGTCGTCCATGGTTAAAACTCGTTAATAAGTTGTTTGAAGACGTCGCCGCGTTGTTTGTAGCTTTCGAACATGTCGAAGCTGGAAGCGCAAGGACTTAAGAGGACGACCGGAGATTTTATTTCGGGTTTTTTGTCGACAAGGCAAGTGTCGGAGTTCATTTCTTCGTCGTTTAATTTTTCTTCGGCAAACTCGCGAGCTTTAGAAACGGCGAGCTCGAAATCCTTTCCAGCTTTGAAGAATTTTTCAGGGTCTTCGTTATCGGCGAGTTTATCGGCGATTTCGCCAATCAAGACAGCTTTTACGAGATGTGGATTGTCGAAAATCAAACGTTTCGCGGGCTCGAGGTCAAAACCCTTGTCTTTCCCGCCGGCGATAAGAATGAGCGGAGAATCTGGGAAAGATTTGACTGCAGCTTCGAGGCTTGGAAAGACAGTCGAGAAAGAATCGTCATAGTATTTTACGCCGTTTAATTCCCTGATAAATTCGATGTGATGGGGGAGGGGTTTGAAGTTTTTCAGCGCGGTCGAAAGTTCCGAAATATATTCGGTCAAAAAGTCGGAAAACTCGCCAGAAAAACCTTTGGATTTTTTAAAATAGGCGAAGGAAGCAAGCAAAGCGGCTTCGGCGTTCTCACGGTTGTGTGCGCCTGGAGTTTTCAGCGCGGACAAAACTTCCGACATTTTTTCGGATTTTTCGGCGTTTTCTAAGGGGTAGGGGAGGGTTTTTGCGCGGGCTTTTTCGACAAGTTTTTTGGTGTTTTCGTTGTCTTTAAAATAGACGCAAAAATCGTCTTCGGATTGGAAATTTAGAATGTTTTGTTTTGCGGAAAGATATTCTTCGAAAGAATCATGAACGTCGAGATGGTCGGGCTCGATGCGAAGGACGACGGAGATGGCTGGGGATTTTTCGAGATCCCAGAGTTGGAAGGAAGAGAGTTCATAGACGACGACGTCGTTTTTGGTTAATTCTGGTAGAATATCAAGGGCAGGAGTTCCGATGTTGCCGACAAGGTAAGCGTGCTCGCCACAAGCGGCCAATAAATCCCGTATCATCGTACAAGTCGTTCCTTTCCCCTTCGTTCCGGTGACGCCGATAATCGGGCAAGGGCAGTTGCTGAAGAAGAATTTAGTGACGGAAGTGATTTTTTCTTTCGGGACGGGGATAAACTTTGGAGGAATCGACGGAGTGCGGAAAATCAGATCATAATTAGAAAAGTCTTTAAAAAGTAGCTCTTCTTTTTTGAAATTGTCAAGAACATCGACTTTAGCGTGTTCGGAAAGCGATGGATCGTTTTTAAAGTATTGTTCGGCGGATTTTCCCTCCACGCCGTGACCGAGAATCAAAATATTCATAGCTCTATTTTATAACAAGGGACTTAGAACTTCAACTTTTCCGCGAGAGAGTTGACGAGCGATTTGTCGCAGGAACCGACCGCAACAAAGGCGGAAATTTCTGAGTCGATAAGTTCGCGCGCAAGTTCGACGATTTCGGTTTTGTCGACAGTGCGGACAATGTCGGGGATTTTGCTGTAATTTTCGATTTCGTCAGACTTAAAGTATTCTTCGGCGTAAAAATCGGCGATTTGGCCGACGGTTTGGGCGGCCATTTGGAAGCGTCCAAGCGTATAGCTTTTTGCGGCTTCGATGTCTTTTTCTTCGATTTCGCCATTCAGGACTTTTGCAAGCTCAGTGCGGATTAGTTCGAACAATTCGGGCGCATTTTCCTCGTCAACTTCCCCGTCGAAGTCCCATGAAGATTTTGATTCGTCGAGATTGAGCGAGGAACCGATGCCGTATACGAGTCCACGGCGGCGAGCTTCGCCAAAAATCCGCGAAGACATTGTCCCGGTCAGAATGTGATTAAGGCAGCTCATAGCGACCGTACAGACCGAGTCGAGACGGCGTGGCGTAACAAAAGAAAAGCCGAAAGTGAGATTTGAGGCGTCTTTGCGGCGAATCAAGACGGGAGAATCGGAATGAAGTTCGTCGAGCGGAACTTCGAGACGTTCGCCTTCCTTTAAGTTCCAGTCGTTTAGCATTTTGATGATTTTATGTTTGCGGCGGAAGTTTAAATTTCCGGCGATAACAAAACGCATGTTTTTTGCAGTATGGGTGCGGCGATAGTGTTCACGAATATCTTTTAGTTCGATATTCGGGAGAGTTTTGACGCGTTCGGAGAGGTTTTGAACGTTTTCGCCAATTGATTGTTGGAGACGCGGCCAAAGCAAACGATTATAATCGTTCATATAGCCGGTCAATTCGGATTTTACGTTTCCTTTTTCGCTTTTAAGCTCGAGATCGTTAAAGCGCGGCTCACAAATGGCGTTACGTTTCAGCTCGAGGATGCGGCCCCATTCAAAATCTGCGCATTCGGTTTCGTAACAAATCGAAAGGTCGGAAGTCCAGGCGTTATGATAGGCGCCGTTTTTAGTAAATTCGGATTCGTATTCGAACTCGGATTTGAATTTTGCGTTCGCACCAAAAGAGAGGTGCTCAACGACGTGGGCGATTTCGTAAAGCTCGGGTTTTCGGCAGTAGCGCAAACCACCGCGGAATTGGACGCGGGTAGACATGACGCTGGCGCCGGGGACGTTGATTAAAAGTCCCTTAGCGCCATTCTTTAAACTAACTTCTTCAACGGAATGGCGCATGGACGGTCCTTAACGGCGGTTCTTGCGGTTTTTACGTTGTTGTTTGCGCTTTTTCTTGTTTTTATTGCGGACGGTGTTTATGTTCGTGTTCTTTCCTTTTTGAGCGGAAGTTTTCTCGCCAGCAGTTTCCTTCTTGAATTCAGAGTCGAGGTTCTTATCTCCGGCGGAGATTTCATTGACGCCTTTTTCGGTCGAAGTTTCGGCCATTTTTGTCAGCTCGGAATCATATTCGCCATCATCGACAGTGTCGGTTGCGGAAGCTTCTTGTTTCGAGATGTTGAGCAAGACTTTGAGGACTTCTTCACGGAGATTGCGTTGGAGACCGTCAAAGAGTTTTTGGGACTCGGAGCGATATTCGACGAGTGGGTCACGCTGGCCGACAGAACGCCAGTGGATGCCTTCGCGGAGATGTTGCATATTTTCGAGATGTTGCATCCAAAGCGTATCGAGGACGCGGAGATAAACTTCACGTTCGAGTTTGCGCATGACTTCGGAGCCGAGCTCGGCTTCTTTTTCGGAATAGGCTTCTTCGACGGCAACTTTCGCGAGGTGAGCGCGGTCTTTTTCTTTGCGCATGAGGCCAATCGCTTCGACGAGGTCTTCGTCGAGGTTGTTAAAGACGGCAAGGAATTGTTCCTTGAACTGTTTGTTTACGCGAGAACTAAACATTGTTAGATCGTCGCAGGCGTCTTTAATCAGGCGTTTGATTTCGGGCTGGATGTCTTCGCCTTCGAGAATCTTACGGCGCATGCCGTAGACGACTTTACGATGGCGGTTGATGACGTTGTCATATTGGACGACGTTTTTACGGGAGTCAAAGTTAAAGCCTTCAATTTTCTTCTGGGCAGCTTCGAGAGTTTTAGAAATCGACTTGGTCTGGATTGGAGTGTCTTCGTCTACGCCGAGGCGGGACATAATCGAAGCGACGCGTTCGCCTTGGAAAATACGCATAAGGTCGTCTTCGCAAGAGACGAAGAACTGGGTTGTTCCGGGATCGCCTTGGCGACCGCCACGCCCACGGAGCTGGTTGTCGACACGGCGAGAATCGTGACGAGCAGAACCAATCACGACGAGACCGCCGAGTTCCTTGACGCCGGGACCGAGCTTAATATCGGTACCACGTCCGGCCATGTTCGTTGCGAGGGTAATTGCGCCTTTTTCTCCGGCCTTTTCGATAATCGCGGCTTCGCGTTCGTTGTTTTTCGCGTTCAAGATTTCGTACGGGATGCCACGTTGGTCGAGATAACGGGCGATTTCCTCGTTGTTCGCGATTGAATCGGAGCCGACGAGAACAGGCTGGCCCTTGGCATGGTATTTTTCGATTTCGTTTGCGATTGCACGGATTTTTCCGGCTTTCGTACGGAAGATAAGGTCGTCTTTGTCGACACGAGCAATCGGACGGTTAGGCGGAATTTGAATAACGTCGAGAGCATAGATTTGTTGGAATTCCTCAGCTTCAGTAAAGGCGGTGCCGGTCATGCCGGAAAGCTTTTTATAAAGACGGAAGAAATTCTGGAAAGAAATTGTCGCGAGAGTCATTGACTCTTGTTTCACGGCGACACCTTCCTTGGCCTCGATGGCTTGGTGGAGACCTTCGTTGTAACGGCGGCCTTGCATGAGACGACCGGTGTGTTCGTCGACAATGATGACTTCGCCGGAATTAGTCACGACGTAGTCTTTGTCGCGCTTGAAGAGAACTTCAGCACGAAGCGCTTGCTCCATATGATAAACAAGGCGGGTGTTTTTTGTCGAGTAGAGTTCTTTGATGCCGAGGATTTCTTCGACTTTTTCGACGCCTTTGTCGGTCAAAGTTACCGAACGATGTTTTTCGTCGAGGACGTAATCGTCTTTATCGAGACGAGAAGCAATTTTTGCGAATTGGTAGTAGGCGTCTGGATTGTCGCCAGCCGGGGCGGAAATGATAAGCGGAGTGCGGGCTTCGTCGATTAAGATTGAGTCGACCTCATCGACAATTGCGAAGTTAAGTTCGCGTTGGCGGAGGTATTTGGTTTCGGAAGTCATGTTGTCGCGGAGATAGTCGAAGCCGAATTCGTTGTTTGTTCCGTAAGTAATGTCAGCAAGATAGGCTTCTTTGCGAGTTGCAGGGCGAAGATGGCGGAAGCGTTCGTCTTCGTGGTCTTCGTTTACGTAGTCTTTATCATAGACAAAGGAAGCGTTGTTGATGATGACGCCGACTTTAAGACCGAGAAAATCATAAACTGGACCGTTCCAACCAGCATCACGCTGAGCGAGATAATCGTTCACAGTGACGACATGAACGCCTTTACCTTCGAGCGCATTCAAAACGGCTGGAAGAAGTGCGACGAGGGTCTTGCCTTCGCCGGTTTTCATTTCGGCGACGTTGCCTTCATGAAGAACCATACCACCAATGAGCTGGACGTCGAAGTGGCGCATGCCAAGGACGCGTTTTGTGACTTCGCGGACAAGAGCGAAAGTATCAGGAAGAATATCATCGAGAGATTTCTTTTCGAGCTTCTTTTTCAAGAGTCCGGATTGTTCTTTGAGTTCGTCATCCGACATTTTTTCGTATTTTGGCTCGAGCTTATTGATGTCCTGGGCGCGTTTATAAAGGCGTTTTAGGACTTTTTTCTGAGCATCACCAAAGACGCCTTGGAGGAATTTCTCAAGAGCGGTTTTGTCGGCGAGTTTGTCGGTTGGTTTCTTTTCTTTTTTCGGTTTTTTGTCAGGCTTTACTTTCGGAACCTTTTCCTTTTTCGGCATATCTGGATCTCCACGGATTAGTATCTATAAAATTCTATCACATTATTTCTTATGGAACAAACCCTTAAGTCCACGTTTTTCTTTCTTTAAGTGAGGGGTTTGTTCGAGTTTAAAGCGGCGGATTTGGCCGGTTAGCTTTGCTTCGACAATGTCAACGCCAGCATAGAGGTTTGAGCATTCGTCTTTTGCGCTGATAACTTTGCCACCAGGGATTTCCATTGCGACGGAGATTTCGTATTTATTCCCCTTGTCGCGATTTACTTCCGTAACAACGATTTTAGCGACGACATCTTTCTTGTGCCCGCGTGGGAGATAACGATCAAGCTTGCCGATTTTCTTTGAGGCATATTTCTTAAAGTTATCTTCGATCTTGTAGTTCGATCCGGAGATATCAATTTTATTAATCATGGATTAGATTTCCTCCTTGTTGTTAAGATAAGGTTTCAGAACTTCCGGGACGATAAGTTTCCCGTCTTCGGTGGCGTAGTTTTCAAGAACGGCAACCATCGCGCGAGCGAGAGAGATAGCGGTTCCGTTTAAAGTGTGGACAAATTCGATAGTACCGTCTTTGCGGCGAACGCGGCAATTAACAGCGCGAGCTTGGAAGTCAGTACAGTTCGAGCAGGAGGTTAGCTCCTGGTATTTTTGGTTAACGGGAGACCAATATTCAAGATCATATTTTTTTGCGGCAGGAGCGCCAAGGTCGCCAGCGGCGATGTTGATGATGTGATAAGGGATGTTGAGGGATTGCCAAATGTCTTCTTCGATGGAGAGAATCTTTTCATGGATTTCTTTTGACTGTTCAGGAAGGCAGAAAGCATACATCTCGAGTTTGTTGAATTGGTGGACGCGGAAGAGACCACGAGTGTACTTTCCGTAAGCGCCAGCTTCCTTGCGGAAACAGGCGGAATAACCCGCATAGAGGAGCGGGAGGTCTTCTTCGTTGAGAATTTCATCCATGTGGTAGCCTGTGAGAGGCATTTCGGCGGTTGCGATGAGTGCGAGGTCTTCGCCTTCGACGAAATATTCGTCGGATTGGTCGGAGGTTCGAGGATTAAAGCCGCAGCCTTCGAGGACGCGAGAAGAAACAAGATCCGGAACGGTCATGAAAGTGAAACCATGTTCGAGGACTTTCGAGAGGCCGAACTGAAGCAGGGCGTTTTCTAAGAGAGCAAGGCCGTCCTTAAGATAGTAGAATTTTGCACCGGCAACTTTTGCGCCGCGTTCAAAATCTACCCAGTCGCGAGAGGTCGCGAAGTCGAGATGGTCGACACCTTTTTCTTTGTTCTTCCCCCATTTTTTTACTTCGACGGAGCATTCTTCGCCGCCAAGAGGAACGTCTTCGAAAATGATGTTCGGGACGGATTTAAGAATAGTCTTAAGCTCGGTTTCTTTTTCGGAGAGGTCTTTTTCGAGGCCAGAAAGCTCCTCTTTGATTTTCTTGCCTTCTTCGATTAGCTTCGTATCGGGCTTGCCCTTGACACCTTTCATCTTTGAGGCGATTTCGTTACGGCGTTTTCGAAGTTCTTCGACTTTTAGGAGCAAAGCTTTGCGGGAATCGTCGAGTTTTAAGATGTCGTCCAGGTCTAGGTTTTTATAACCCTTTTCTTTCACGGAGTGCTCAACAAGCTCGCGATTTTCACGGATGAAATTTATATCTAACATATCTACAATTATCTCACAAAATTAGGTTTATTACCAGCCCCCTCCCCCTCCGCCGCCGCCCCCGCCGCCAGAGAAGCCTCCTCCGCCACCTCCGGAAGAACCGGAGGAATCTGCGGCTGTTGCCGAGACAACTGAGCTGACCGCGGCTGAGCGGAAGTCGCGGAAGTCGGAAGTCGAAAGCAAAGCGCCAGTCATAAGCCAGTCGGGGTTATCGACGTCGGGCATTTCGTAATAACGGTTCAGTTCTTCGAGCCAAGAATCTTCGCAGCGGAAGATGATAGCATAGGGGAGAAGTTTTTCATAAAGTTTGACGATTCCGGCGTTCGAAACATCGGCACCGTCGACAGAGTGAAGGAATTTAATGCGGTCTTTTTCGGCAAGGTCGACGTATTCGTGAAGACCGTCGAGATAGTTCGACATCTCAATCCCCTTTAAAGTACGCTTCTCGTATTTATTGTATTTTGAGGCGAGGAGTGAGAGCTTTTGGTCGGCCTTTTCGGTAAGGAGGTGTTTGCGGCGGAGATCCGCTTCGGTTACGTTCGTATAGGTCGTAAGGAGAGTAGCGAGTTTTGAGGAATAAGTTTGGTTCTTTACTTCAATGACGCTCCCGGGAGTGACCGACTTACCACCATTAAGGATTTCGAGAACGATACGTTCTCCGTCGGTGATGTCGGTTAAATCTTTAACGTGAATTTTCCAGGCGTTTGATTTGTGTTTGAAGACTTTCGAGACTTTTTCGGCTTTTTCGAGCTCAATTTTGCGCTTTACGGCAAGTTCCATAAGCGAAGCAACTTTTGAATCGGCAAGAGAAGTAGTCAGCCAGATTGTGCTCGATTCGGCAATCGTAAGGCCCTTTGGCGGGAGATATTGGACCGGTTTTGGGGCGGAAGCAAGTTCGATTTTTTCGGCATTGCGAGCTTTCATTTTCTTTCGAGCGCGGGCGGAAAGAATGGAGAGAAGGATACCGCCACCGCCAAGGAGCGCGACCGGAGCAATCCAAGAATAATCTTTCGGAACTTTAAAGGTTTTGGGTTTAAATTCGAGATCAAGGGTTAAGTTTTCGCCAATGTCGAGGTCGGAAGTCGAGAAAGAAATTTCGGAATTGTCGCTCGAGACGAGGGTTTCACAGCGAGAAGTTGCGGCGAGACCGGACGCTCTGTAAGTGCCAACATAACAAGAAGTTGCGCCAGTAAAGGCGGAGACAATAGAGCTGGAAAGATGGACGGTTGCGGTCAGTTTTTTGAACTCTTGTGACCAGCTGGTTCCGTTCGTGTCCCAATATAGTTCTTGGTTCTCGGAATTGTCTGGTTCTAGAATAACGTTATTAAGAGTGTAGGAGATAGCGTAGACTTGTTCGTTGTGAACGTAGGAAGAGGCGTTCCCGATGCGGAAGCAAGTAAAATCGCTGTCGCTGTAAGTTGAGAAAGGCTCGGGAGAACCGTTACGGGTGACAGAGAAAGTTGATTCGTCGAGTGTTTTTACGCCGCGATAATAGGTCGGAATACAACGTTCGATGCCGTGGTTTTGGTCATAGCTCGGGAAGACGGCGGTCAAAACTTCTTTAACGCGCATGGTCGAAGTTTCCGACTCGTTCTTTTCGAGATAATAATCGAAGGTTGAGTCGGAAAAATAGAAGTCGTTCGTCGAAGCGTAGACAGAGCTATTTCCGAGACCTCCAAGAGAAAGCAATAAAGTTGCTACAAAAATATATAGTATATGTCTCATATACTATATATTTTACCATGGAAGTGGTGATTTTTGGGCGTGATTATGGACGGACGTGGAGGGATTTGATGGCTTCGCGGAGAGTGTTGACGGACTTTTGGTATTTAATTCCCTCTTGTTCGGACATTTTTACGTCGAGGCGGCGGATGACTCCGCGGCGACCAAGGATGGTCGGGAAGCCGGTAAAGACGTTGTTGATGTCGTCATAGCTAGAAATTGGAAGCACGCGACGTTCGTCGTTTAAGATGGCTTGGATGATGTGAGTTGTACAGACGCCGATGCCGTAATGGGTGGCGCCTTTTTTCGCGATAATTTCGTAAGCTTCGTTGCGGGCGTAATCTTCGATTTCCATCATCGACATTTCAGAAAGAAGGGTCGATAGAGGTTGGCCGGAGACGTTCGCCGAAGACCAAAGGGCGAATTCAGTGTCGCCGTGTTCAGCGACTTGGTAAGCGTGAATTGATTTCGGATTTATGTTAAGTTTTTCGGAAATTTTAAGGCGGAGACGAGCGGAGTCGAGGACGGTTCCGGAGCCAATGACATGG
Organism: uncultured Candidatus Saccharibacteria bacterium; assembly: GCA_964594565.1. Classification (GTDB taxonomy): domain Bacteria; phylum Patescibacteriota; class Saccharimonadia; order Saccharimonadales; family Saccharimonadaceae; genus Nanosyncoccus. The sequence goes on along the minus strand of CAZQMP010000011.1, from coordinate 2,033 downwards.
TCGCTCGGAAGTCCGGAGTATTTCCAGGTTATATAAGTCATGACGTCCATCGGGTTTGTTACGATGAGGAAGATACCGTGGAAACCGTTTGCCATGATTTCTTTTATCATTGGGCGGAAAATTGAAGAATTTTTCTTCAAAAGGTCAAGGCGAGTCTCTCCAGGTTTTTGATTTGCGCCAGCAGTGATGACGATGATGTCGCAACCTTTTGCGTCTTTATAGGTTCCGGATTTGATTTTTAGGTAGCTTGGGGCGACAGCGAGAGCGTCGCGGAGGTCCATCGCTTCCCCTTCGGCATCGTCGGCATTAATGTCGACAAGAACCATTTCGTTTACGGCGGTGCGTTGATTTATTAACGAGAAAGCGATCGACGCGCCCACGTTTCCCGTTCCAACAATCATGACTTTATTAGACATATATTAATTATACCATAAGCGGAATAGAAGAGGAAGACGAAAAAGCCCCCGAAGGGGCTTTGTTCTATCCGCGATTCTTTATGATTGGGAATGGGACGGCTTCGCGACCAGAGACGCCTTCCAAGAGCCAGAAGTTACGTTCACTGTTTCCCCAGCCACAAGCAGGAGGCATGCCATATTCGAGCATTTCGACGAAATCTAAGTCGAGCATTTGGGCCTCAGTGTCGCCTGCGTCGCGAGCGGCTTGTTGTTCTTTAAAACGTTCGAGTTGGTCGAGTGGGTCGTTCAGCTCGGAAAAACCATTTCCCATTTCGGTTCCGGCGATGACGGGATGGAAGCGCTCGGTTACGCGCGGGTTTTCTGGATTCTTCTTTGCAAGCGGAGAGAGTTCGAGCGGTTCTTCGACGAGCCAGAACGGTCCGGCGGAAGTTTTACGAATTAGTTTCCAGACATGGTCGATTAGGTGTGCGGTCGAGGCGGTCTCGAGGGTATGTTCGAGAGATTTTCTTGCGGCGGGATCGTTCTTGTCCTCGGACTTTTCGAACTCGGAGCGGAGAATTTCGCAGAGTTTTTCGCGGTCGGGGTTAAAGACATCAACGTCAAATTTTTCTTTTAGAAGATCGGCGTATTTGATGCGTGGCCAAGGTTCCCCGCCGTTTTCGAGGTCGATTTCGAAGCCGCCAACATTAAACTTTAAAGTTCCCCAGGTTTTCTTGGCGACGTATTTAATCATCTCTTCGTAGAGGTTCATGCCGTCTTCATAGTTCTCGTAAGCGGCGTAAGACTCAAAGGCGATATGTTCAGGAAGATGTTCGTCGTCGATTCCTTCGTTGCGGAAGCGCGGGCCAATGTCGAAAACTTTCTCGAAACCGCCACCAAGAAGACGTTTCAAAGGAAGTTCGTGGGAGATGCGGAGAAAGTAATCTTCGTCAGTTGCGTCCATGTGGGTCACGAACGGGTTTGCGTCGGCGCCACCGGTCGTGTGTTCGAGGACGGGAATGTTAATTTCGACAAAACCGTGCGAAAGCATGAATTCGCGCGTCGCCTGCCAGAAAGTCGAACGGCGAACGAGGCGCTCGCGGACTTCGGGGTTTACGTTCATGTCGACATAGCGGCGACGATAGCGCTCTTCTTTGTTTGTGAAGCCGTCGCGGCCAGGAAGCGGACGGAGAGATTTGCCAAGGAGGCGGAGTTTGTTCGAAAAAACAGAAAGCTCTCCAGTCGAAGATTTTCCGACGGTACCGGTCGCTTCGACAAAATCACCAGAATCAAGAAGCTTTAGACGTTTTGTGTTGAAAAAGAGGGAGCCTTCTTCGAGGTCTTCTTGTTGCATGAAAACTTGAACTTCAGCGGAATCGTCACGGATTTTTACGAAGGCGAGCTTGCCGAAACTGCGGATTGCGGAGATACGGCCAGCAATCGTTACTGTCTTTCCTTCAAGTTCGGAAAAATCGGAAATCACGGACAGGATTTTTGTATCGCGGTTACATTTTGAAGGGTAGGGATTAATCCCGAGGGATTTAATCTCTTCAAGTTTTCTTAGTCTTTCGTTTCGATAATCGTCTAAAGTCATGTCTAAATTATAACACGTTTTTCAATATAAAAAAAGCGGAGCCG
>CAZQMP010000010.1:0-17285 GCA_964594565.1 uncultured Candidatus Saccharibacteria bacterium | reverse complement strand
GGCAAAACGTTTTTATAACCTGGGAGTGGAGCTTTTGCTGGAGTCTTTTGAAGAGTAACCGTGTCACCAACTTTCGCTTCGCGCGTTGTTTTTAAGTTCGTAACGATATAACCAATTTCGCCTTCCTTTAGCGAGTCTTTCGGGGACATCGCTGGCGTAAGCGAACCAACTTCGAGCGCAATCCCATTTGTCTCTGCCGCCATCATTCGGATTGCGGCATTTTTCTTGATTTCCCCCTCAAAAACGCGCACATAGAGCACGACTCCACGGTAGTCATCGAAATACGAATCAAAAATCAACGCTCGGACTTGTTCCATAACAAATATTTTACCATAAAAATCGCCTCGGCGCCAGTCTAGACCGGTTCTGAATAAGATAGAAGAAAAGAAGAAAAAATGTTATAATATAGTGAATATGAACTCAGAGAAAATTCGTAATTTCTGCATTATTGCCCATATTGACCACGGAAAGTCCACTCTCGCGGACCGGATGATGGAAATCACTGGGACTGTTTCGAAGCGCGAAATGAAAGCCCAGCTTCTCGACTCAATGGAGCTTGAACGAGAAAAAGGAATCACGATTAAACTTACTCCCGTCCAGATGCATTACAAGGGCTTCGAACTCAATTTAATTGACACTCCGGGCCATGTCGACTTTTCTTATGAAGTTTCTCGCTCGCTCCAGGCTGTCGAAACCGCAATTCTTGTCGTCGACGCGACTCAGGGCATCCAGGCTCAAACTCTCGCCAACGTCTATCTCGCCCTCGAGCAAGACCTTTTCATTATTCCTGTCATCAACAAAATCGATCTTCCTGCCGCCGACGTAGAAAAGGTTAAAAAGGAAATCATCAACCTTCTCGGTTGCGACGAATCAGAAATCATCGGCGTTTCTGCGAAGACCGGTCTAAACGTTGAACAAGTTCTCGACGCAATTATCTCTCGCGCTCCTGCCCCAAGAAAGCCTAAAAACTAGCAAGAAAAAGCCTCCCATTTCGGGAGGCGCTTTAGAAAAGGAGGTTAGCCACAAGTTGACCAGATGAATCCGTCGGTTACATAAATTCCTGGAGTTTCGGTATGGACATACGTCGGGCCTGTTGGAACGAATCCACCCACTCCGACTCCGCCGACAATAATTGTCCCGCCGCAGCCAGGATTGACGTTTCCACAAGGCGGTGTCGGTTCATGACAAGGCGGGTCAGGCTCATAGCAAGGTGCGCAGTTCTGTACGACGCCGATGCAAGCCCAGTTGGTCCGCTTCTCACAGCTGTTGCTGTCGTGGAAAACGGCGCGGACTTTCCATCCGTTGAGTCCCCAGGGCATGTCGCGAATAACCAGTTTTGTCGAGTCCCAACCGAGAATCGTGTACCCGAAATTGGAAGTTACATCTTCCGTTGTCAGGATATCACCTTGACTGGTCATAAATTCCCAGGAAATCCAGTCGTATCCGGTTGCGATTACGACAAAACTTGTCGGCGTGCCATTCGGCACATTCGGCTCGTCATACGGATGTTTAGTGATGCAAATCGCCGTACTTTCGCACGGCTCCTTGCGCGTACAAGGGGTGTCGCAGGGGTTGGCGCTGGTTGCGTTGTCGCAATCGCCGCTGCATCCGCAGCACTCACACGCGCCTTCGCAGGCATAGGCCGGCGGAGCCGTGAAAGCGCAGAAGACCAGCATAAAAGTCAACAGAATTGCGACCGCAGGGAGTCTCTTGAGGGAGTTCATCGAAATTCCTCCTATAATAAAATACTTAGAGCCGCCCGGGCTCTAGCTAGTCTATATTATATCACAAATCTATCAAAAAGCAATGACATTTTAATGTGCAAACAACAGTTCTGGCTAGCAGTCTTGCATTCTAGCTGCTAGTTTTGTATAATGATAGATATGAATTTGACCGATCGGCAGCGCGAAATTCTTTTCGCCATCATCGAACAGTATGCTGAAGTTGCAACTCCCGTTGGTTCTGTAACGCTCGCAAAACTTTTTGATGTTTCTTCCGCTACAATTCGTACCGAGATGTCAAAGCTTGAAAGTCTCGGTCTTATCGCCCAACCGCACACTTCCGCCGGCCGCATTCCGACCGACGCCGGTTATCGCTATTATGTCAATTCTTTGACTGAATCAACCGAGCAAACCAACGAGTCGCCTGAACTTCCTCGCCTCGAATCGGGTCTAAAATCCGAAAATCCGTTCGACCGCGGTGCCCACGTTCTTGCGATTCGTGTTTCGTCCCAATCTTCCGCTGAAGCCACGATTAAATCCGTCGTAGACTCTCTTGTTGATTTGACTGGGAACCTTGGGCTTGGAACAATCGGTAACCAACTTTACCTTTCCGGCATCTCTCGTCTTCTGACCCAACCTGAATTCGTTGACCTTGCACGTGTTCAAGCTGTCGCGAAGCTCCTGGACAATCTCGAGCCTTGGCTCCGTGAAGCCGCCCCGGGCGAACCGCTGAACATTTTTATCGGTCAGGAAAACCCGATTGGAAAATCTTCCGGTGTCTCGCTTATTATCTCAAAATTCCGCTCGCCATTTTCTGATAACAGTTACATCGGCGTACTTGGACCGACCCGTCAAAATTATCAAAAAGTCATGACTCTCGTTCGGAGAGCTGGAGAAATGTTGGAGGAAACATTATGAAAGAATCTAAAAACCCTACCGAAGAAAACGACGCCCTAAAAGAACTTACGAACGATTTGCAGCGCACTCGTGCCGATTTTGAAAATTACCGTAAGAACGTCGAAAAAGACCGCGAAACCGCCAAGAAGGTCGAAAAACTCGCGACGGTTTTGAAGTTTTTGCCGCTTGTTGATGATTTTGATCGTGCCCTAAAAACCTATCCCGAGCTAAAGCCTCTCGAAAAAAACTTTGAGAAGACGTTAAAGTCGCTCAATCTTGAAAAAATCGATTCATCCGAAGGCGCGAAATTCAACCCTCTTTTCCATGAGGCGGTCATGACCGAAGGCGAGGGCGAGGAAGAAGTGATTGCTGAAACTCTCCGCCCCGGCTATACCTACGAAGGTGAAGTTGTTCGCGCAGCGATGGTAAAAATCCGTTTGTGTTAATTTTCTACTATTCTATGTTATAATAGAATTGTATGTTGAAGAAAAAAGCTGAGAAGAAATCGAAGCCCGAGACAATTCTTCCCGACAAGGAAGAAAAAGCCCTCGAGCCCGTAGAAACTCCTGAAGAAAAGGTCGAAGAGACCGAAGAAACCGAGAAGGTCGAGAAAGCTGAAAAAGCCGAGAAAAAGCCGAAGCTTTCCCGAGAAGAAAAAAAGGAACTTGCTTTGAAAAAGAAGAAAAAAGAACAGGAAAGAAAAAAAGCCGCCAAGCGCGACATGAAAAACATGGGCTTTTTTGAACGTATGCGCTACAAGCGTAAACTCCGCCGCGACCGCGAAGCTCGTCGTCGTGCCGAAGATCTTGCGACTCTCCCGAAACAGCCAATTCTTCGTTTCTTCGCCCATCTTTCCCCGAAGCGCGTCTTCCATTATTGGTTTTCGCTGCGTGGTCTAAAGACTTTCTTGAAATTCTGTTTCGCCTGTATGCTTCTTGGCATCATCTTCGTCGGTGCTCTCTTCTTCTACTTCAAGAAAGATGTTGCCGACATTAAACTCTCGAACATTGTTATCTCTGAGACCGTAAACCGCTATCTCGACCGTAACGGCGTAGTTCTTTGGGAAGATACCGGAACCGAGAACTACCGCCTCGTTGTCGAAGGTGAAGAAATGTCCGACTATGTCCGCCAAGCGACCATCTCGATCGAGGATAAAAACTTCTACAATCACCCCGGCGTTGACTTTACTGGTCTTCTTCGTGCTGTCCTTGCGACTGCCTCCGGTAAATCTGTCCAAGGCGGCTCGACCTTAACTCAGCAGCTTATTAAACAAATCTACTTCGCCGACGAAGCCGCTTCCGAGAACCGTGGCGGTATTCCGAGAAAAATTAAGGAACTTATTCTTGCCGTCGAACTTGAGAAAATGTACGACAAGGAACAGATCCTGACGATGTACTTGAACGAGTCGCCATACGGCGGTCGCCGTAACGGCGTTGAGTCTGCCGCTCAGACTTACTTCGGAAAATCCGCAAAAGATTTGACCCTCGCTGAATCTGCCCTCCTCGCGGCAATCCCGAACAACCCAGCCGTCTTAAACCCATACAATGAATACGGCAACGAAATGCTAATCGCCCGCCAACAAAAGGTCCTCGACCGCATGGCAGAATATGGTTACATTACCGCAGAAGAAGCCGAAGAAGCGAAGGCTGTCGACATTCTAGCGACTGTTCGCCCCGAAGCCTCTCAATATGAAAACATTCTCGCTCCGCACTTTGTTCTCGAAGTCAAACGCCAGCTCGAAGAAAAATATGGTTATTCGACCATGCGCACCGGTGGCTTTACAATTAAAACCACGATCGATGCTCGCGCCCAACAAATCGCCGAAGACGCCGTTCGCGTCGGAGAAACCTATACCTGGAAGAACCAGAGCGACAACATTGCCCTCGTCTCTCTTGATGTGGAAACTTCCCAAGTCATCGCCATGGTTGGCTCGATCGACTTCAACAATGCCGAATACGGCACCTATAACGCCGCGAACTCCCTAATCGAACCTGGCTCAACCATCAAGCCGATTCTTGATTATGCTCCGCTCTTTATGCAACGCTCTGGCCAAAACTTCGGCCCTGGCTCAATCTTGAAGGATGAAAACATCGACAAAATTTATTGTAAAGGCGCTTATGGAGCCTGCTCGATGACAAACGCGACTGGAACCTTCTATGGTGACGTTTCAATTCGCTTCTCTCTTGGTCACTCTCTTAACATTGCTGCCGTCAAAGCCCTCTACATTAACGGAATCGAGAATTCCCTTGAGATTGCCCATAAACTCGGCGACGTCTCGTACTGCGAAGGTCGCGACAACTACGGCCTCTCAATTGCAATCGGCTCTGGTTGTAACGTCCGTCTCGTCGAACACGCAAACGCCTATGCTTCGCTCGCGCGTGGTGGAACCTATAAAGACCTCGTCTATATCCTTGAAGTAAAGAATAGCTCCGGCGACGTCCTCGAATCTTGGACGGAGACCGCCGGCGAACGTGTTGTTGACGAACAAGTCGCCTACATGATTTCTGACATCTTAAGCGATGGCGGCGCTCGCTTCGGTATTTATGCCGCTGGCGGCTCGGAAAGCGCCGGCTATGTCATCCCTGGCGTCTGGACCGCGACCAAGACCGGCACGACAACAACTTCTAACGCTGCTGTCACGAAAGACTCTCTCATGGTCTCCTACTCGACTTCCGTCGTTAGTATCGTCTGGAACGGCAACCACGACGGTTCCGGCCTCAGCTCTAACACTCACGATATCGCCCGTATGACTACATACGAATACATGCGCCGTGTCCACCCCGAAGTTTACGAACCCGATGGAAAATGGATTTCTGGCTCCTCTCCGACTCGCCCGGCTGGTATCCAAACCCTAACCGTAAACAAGATTACCGACATCTGGCCTTCCTGGTACAACGAGAAAACTTCCGGCGTGACTAAGGAAACCCTCCAGTTCAACAAATACACGAAAGTTCTCGCGTCGACCTGTACAAAAGCCAGCGACATCGTCGCTATCGAAGTAACGAAGACTATCGACCCGATGACAAATAACGAAATCTGGTCTGTTCCTGATGGTTACGATCGTGAAGCCTCCGACGACTGTTCGTATACTGCTCCGACTGTCTCGATTCGCCGCTCTGGTGACTACGTCCAAATCACCGTTTCCGGTTCGAACGTCATTGGCGCAACATACACCGTCTCGTCGGCTGCTGGCCCAGTTAACCAGGGAACCATCCGCGCCGCAACTTTCCTCGACGACTATCGTATTTCCGGTGATGAAGCTACGATCGTCGTAACCGTAAACGATGGTTACACTTCCGTCGCCTCGAACACCTTAACCGTCCCGATTGTCCCTTCGACGACCCCGAGCGGTTCTAACCCCTCTTCTTCGTCGAGCGAGACTTCCTCCCCGTAGCCTTGCGGCGGGAAGGAGCTGGTAGTTCCGCAAAAATCATTCTTCCAGAAGCGGTTTGTAAGAAACGGACAAAAATTACGTCCGTTTCTTTTCCTATGTATTTTTCCGCTCCGCTAACTACCACCATCGTGCCGTCATCGAGATGACCAACCCCCTGTCCAGGATTAAGTCCTTTTTCGATAATCTTAACACGAATTTTCTCTCCAGAAACGCGTTTATTTCCGAGCACAAGCGCGAGATCATTGACGTTCAAAACCTCAACTCTCTCAGTCGCGGCTACCTTCGCAAGGTTATAGTCGCAGGTCAAAATCACGCCCCTATATTTTTTAGCCAGCGTTATCAATCTCTCGTCAACCAGTTCTCGCCCGAGTTCGCTATCATCAAAAATTTCCGTGTCGAAATACACGATTCTCTCTAGTTCGCTCGCAACTTCCATCCCCAGTCTCGCGCGTACGCGTTTTTCCGAATCTTTTCCATCTGCTAGCAGTTGCATCTCTCGAATCACTGAACGAGGAATCAAAAGATCATCCGACAAAAATCCAGTCTTCGCGACCTCAAGAATCCTCCCGTCCATCAGTGCGCTCGTATCAACAAAAACTTTGCGCCTTCCATGCACACGAGGTGTTTTCTCAAGGATTTTACGAATCGTAAGATAGGATGTCTCAATAAAAATTCCTACCCCGATCAATAAGAAAAATAATTCCATATCTTCTTATTATATCACAGAATCGGAGAAAAATCAAGGTCTCTAATCAAGCGTAATCTGATCAATCCCGAAAATTCTCGTATAATCTCGGTTTTCTTCGATGATTTTTCTCTGTTCCGCCGCAAGATCGTCTCTTCCGAGTTTCTCAAAAATCTCCGCCGCGAGGTCGAATCTGGAAGCCTTATTCAGCGCGAGCATCTCTAGCGGTGTTGTTGTTGACCCCTCCTCTTCGAACCCATGAACAGAAAGTCTCGCCCCCGAAGTGTAATTCCTTAAAATCCCCTTGAGCGTAGCTGGATAACCGTGGAAATTAGCGATAATTGGCCTTTCGAAGGTAAAATATTCGTCAAATGTTTTCTGGTCGAGCTTCTTCTTAGTTGTTCCGATTGCTCCGTAGGTCAGGGAATTAATCCCGACGAACCTAATTCTCTTCTCTGGAAGCGCACGTTTGACGATTTCTCTTGCCCTTATCATTTCTCTCGTCGCAACATCTCCCGCCGCTGTTAGTACAATCTCCGGGTCGTCGTCGCTCGCAAACCCGTAAATACTGGCACCTCCGTTATCGAAGAGGAATTTTGCATGATACGAATCAATCCATCTTGGGTTTTCATTTTTATCAAATGTTGCCAAATTTACAACGTTTTCGCTTTTTAACATCCGCCCAAAAGTCTCTTCTGCCGCGACGTCATCAACGGGGAAGAAACAGTTTACTTTTCCACTCGGGACGTCAAGCAGCGCAGAAATTATTTCCGGACTCTGGTGAGAAAAACCGTTGTGGTCTTGTCTCCAGCACATACTCGTTGACAACAGGTTAACTGCCGGCCATTTTTGGCGCCAATCTACTTCGTCCATTTGTTTGAAGAATTTCACCTGTTGCAGAATTTGAGAGAGAATGACTGAGAAAAATGCTTCGTAGCTCCCCATCATCGCCTGTTCTCCGTTCGAAAGATGTCCCATCATCGTCGAGAACAGAGTGTTTTCCGACAAAAGCTCGACAATCCGTCCGTCGGCGCTCGACGGAAGGTCAAAATCCTCGGTCGGAAGCCCCCAGGCTCTCTTTTCTGTATCGTAAATTTGCGTAAAGCGGTTGCTTGTTGTCTCGTCTGGAGAAAAGAAATAAAATCTCGGGTCCTTCTCGAACCTCTCCGAAAGTAATCTCCCAAAAGCCTTCGCAATATTAATCTTATCGGCTCCTGGATTTTCTACTCGCTCAATCATACTCTAAGTTCCTTTCCTTCCTCAAAAATCTCCTCAAATCGATAAGACTTTAACCAATCTTCAAGCATTTCAAGCTGCTCTTCGTTGGTTTTCGCCTCTGGCAGCGGGATTTGGTGCGCAAGATAATTGCCCCGGACTTTTTGTCCGTTCACGATTTCCGGCCCTGTCTCCCCCTTGAGCGTCTTAAGGATAATGAACGGATTTTTAATTTGCTCGGCTTCCCCTAGGAGATATTGGAATCTTTCCGCATCCTCTCCTTCCATAACAAGCGGCGTAAACCCGAACCCGCGAATCATCTCCTTCTGTTCACGCTCAGATTTCCGCGCAAAAACTGTCGGACCGGTGATTTTGTATCCGTTTACATGAAGAATCGGCAGTACTTTTCCATGGTTCTCAGATTTGCCGAACAATTTCACTAAATTCATCGCAGCAAGCGCCGTCCCAGTTTCAAACTCTCCATCCCCAATCAAAACCGCAACGGTCTTCTCAGGATGTCCTAGCGCCGCGCCAAAGGCCGTAGAAAGGGCATATCCAAGTTCACCGCCCTCAGTAACGACTCCGGGTGTAAAGGGGCTGGAATGGCTCGGAAAACCGCCAGGGAAGGAAAATTGTCTCGAAAGATACTCAATTCCGGCCAAATTCCTGGTCGCTTTCGGATCGACTTTCTCTAGCTCTCCGTCAAGGAACAAGTTCGCATTTAGTGCCGGAAAACCGTGTCCCGGCCCGAGGATAAACTGAAGTTCTGGTCTTGTTTCATAAAAACTTTTTAGATTCGCATAAACAACGTTAATTCCATGGCACGTCCCCCAGTGCCCAAGCAGTCTCGGTTTTATATCGTTGAATGAAAGCGGCTTCTCGAGTAAGAAATTCCCCTGAAGAAAGAGTTGCGTAACGGTCAAATAGTCCGCCGCTCGAACCCGCCTTCGGATTTTTTCGATATCTTGCCCAGTAATGCCCACGCCAATATACATACCTTTATTTTAGCATAAACGGAATAGAAAATAAACAAGAAAATCCCCCTGTCCTAACATAATCTTGACTTTTAGAGAAAAATCTGATAAAATAAAAACATCACTAGTCACTCAGACTAAGTACTTTAAAAGGAGGAATTACTGTGTCCGATATCGAAGATCGCGATCCGATTGATGCCGAGTACACCGAGGAAGAGGAAGAATACGAAGCCGTTGATACCCCCGAAGAGGAGACTGAAGCTGAATCTGAAGCTGCAGCCGAAGAGATCGACGATTCCGCCGAAAGAGATACCGAGGAAATCCTCGAAGCTCGCAGGCGCGCCGAGAGAGAACGCAAAAAGGATATTTTTATCTGGGTTCTCGTTTTCGTCGCCCTTGCGCTGCTCATTCTCGTCGCGGTTCTGTTACTCTCGGGTCCGTCAAAATCCGCCGCGCCTGCTTCCGCACCGACGGCTCCGGCCGTTGTAGCTGAAGCTCCCGTCGCTCCGACCTCTACCCCTGCAGGAGCCCCCGCTCCCGCTGTCGGATCTTATGTTGATTATGGCCCAACCATAACAACAAAACCAACCCCGACGGTCGCTCCGACTGCCACCCCAATCCCTCCGACCGATCCGCGTTCCGACGCCGTCATCGCCCCGCAAACCTCCCAGGCTCCGGGTCTTGCCGACCAGACGCAGATCGAACCGAAGAGTCGTTTCCAGCCTAACGAGCCCTAACGACTCGCCCCGCCTTTCCGGCGGGGTTTTCTTATGAGAGAAAAATTGCTATAATAGAGATATGAAACTCTCCGAAGAATTACTCTGGCGCGGATTTTGCGCCGAAACCACAATCAAAAACCCTTCTGATCTCGATTCACGCGAGTCGAAGAAATTTTATTGGGGTGCCGACCCAAGCGCCGACTCTCTGACAATCGGCAACCTCGCCGCTTTGATGATGTGCGCCTGCTTCGTTCGTCACGGCTACGAGCCGACCTTGCTCGTTGGTGGTGCGACCGGTCAAATTGGTGACCCGAAAGAAAACGGAGAACGTGACCTTAAATCTCTCGAAGAAGTCGAACATAACAAAAAATGTATCCGTGCTCAAGTCAAGCGTATTATCGACTCCGAGAATGTCACGCTTGTTGATAATCTCGACTGGTTCAAAGACATTAATTACCTCAGTTTTCTCCGAGAAATCGGAAAATCTTTCTCGATGACCCAGCTTCTCGATCGTCAATTTGTTCAAAACCGCATCGGCTCCGGCGGGTCCGGGATTTCTTACGCAGAGTTCTCTTATACCTTAATCCAGGGTTACGATTTCCTCCATCTTTACCGCGACCGCGGTATCTCTCTCCAGCTTTGCGGTGCCGACCAATACGGCAACTGTACCTCTGGCATCCATCTTATCAAACGTCTCGAGAATGCCGACGCTGACGTCTGGTCAACCCCGCTCGTGATTGACCCCGTAACCGGTCGCAAATTCGGCAAATCCGAAGGCAACGCTATCTGGCTCGCTGCCTCCGACAACGGTTCCGGAAACTTTACTTCAATTTTCGATTTCTACCAATTCTGGCTTAACCAACCTGACACTTCTGTCGAATATCTCCTGAAGATTTACACCCTTCTCGACAAGCCTGAACTCGAAGAGATTCTTAAGAAACACGCCGAAGCTCCTGAGCTCCGCCTGGCCCAAAAAGCCCTCGCAAAGGGAGCGACCGAGGTTGTCCACGGCGAAGTCGCAACCGCTCGCGTGATTGAGATGACAGAAAAACTCTTTGACCGTTCCTTCCAAGTTTCCGACAAAGATCTCGAATCGTTTGCCGACCTTCTCCCGACCGCTCCTCTCGGGGTTAATATCGTTGACGACCTTGTCTCGACCGGTCTCGCCTCTTCGAAAGCTGAAGCCCGAAAGTTTATCAAAGCCGGCGCTGTCTCTTTAAATGGCGAAAAAGTCCTTGAAGAAACCCGCGTTGTAAACGCCCCTGCCCTCCTCAAGAAGGGCAAAAACAAGTTCGCTCTCGTTCGCTAATTAACAGGGAACACCCCTTGACAAACCATAAAAATTTTGATATAATAGGAGGATGATGTTTAGAAAACCCAGGAATAAGAAAAAAGATTTCGTTGGTTCAACGGAATATGTTTCTGTTGCTGATTTTGAAAACATCCCCGCCAAAATCGATACCGGCGCTGATTCTTCGGCGATTTGGGCTTCGAACATCAATATTGCTAAAGATGGCACGCTCACGTTCTCTCTCTTTGGTGAAGGCTCGAAGTTCTATACCGGCGAAACAATTGCGCGTAAAACGTATCACGTAAAGGTCGTTCGCTCCTCAAACGGCGACGAAGAAATTCGCTACCGTGTCGAACTTCCGCTCGTTCTTGCCGGCCGAAGCATAAAAGCGATGTTTACCCTCGCCGACCGCTCGAAAAACAATTTCCCGATTCTGATCGGGCGTAAAACTCTGAAAAACAAGTTCCTTGTCGACGTCTCAAAAATGTCCGTCGAGAAGAAATCAAACCCAAAAACTCCGAAACTAAACGAAGAACTTGAAAAAAACCCCTATGCATTCCACCAAAAGTATGGTAAAAATATGTAGCGGGGACTAAAAGGAGATATTATGAAACTTGCTATTTTATCCAATGGCAACGCCAACTATTCAACCAAGCGTCTCGTCGAAGAAGCTGAGAAGCGTGGTCACGAAGTAAAGGTAATCAAATACAAAAATTGTTATCTTTCCCTCGATGACAAACATCCTGACGTTTACTATAAAGGCGAAAAACTCTCAAGTTTTGACGCTATTTTGCCACGTATTTCGAACAACATGACCCGTTACGGCTGTGCTGTCGTTCGTCAATTCGAAATGCAGGGCGTCTGGACCTCGGCAGCTTCCGTAGCGATTACTCGCGCCCGTGACAAGCTCCGCGCTGCTCAGATTCTCGCAAAGTACGGCGTCGACACTCCAAAGACTCTCGTCTCTAGGAACACCTCCGACATCGACGATCTTCTTGAGCAGATTGGTCTCCCGGTCATCATCAAACTTGCGACCGGAACCCATGGTAACGGCGTAATTCTTGCCGACACAAAGAAGGCAGCAAAATCCGCTCTTCAGGCTTTCTACCTCTATAACGAAGACGGAACTAACATCCTCCTCCAGGAGTTCATCAAAGAATCCGCCGGAACTGACATTCGCGCTTTTGTCGTTGGCAACCGCGTTGTCGCCTCGATGCAACGTGCTTCGCTCGATGACGATTTTCGCTCAAATCTTCACCAAGGTGGCGCCGGAACTCCGATTAAGCTGACCGATGAAGAAAAGAAGGTCGCCCTTAAAGCCGCAAAAGCAATGGGCCTTCACGTCTGTGGCGTCGACCTCATGCGCTCAAGCCGTGGTCCGCTCGTTCTTGAAGTTAACGCCTCCCCTGGATTTGGTATTGAAAAAGTTACCGGCAAAGATGTTGCCTCGAAAATCATCGAATACATCGAACACAACGCTCCCCGCAAAAACGGCAAAGACCGCGTTGGCGCCTAATCGACTGTAAACCGAATATTCTCCGCGAAATTTTCCTCGAATTTTTCGCGGAGTTTTCGTTTCTTTTGAGCGCGGACGAAACTTCCGAAAATAAACGGCGCCAAAATGACAATATAAAGCAAAAATACCCCTGTTTTTCCGCTTGGAATTTGGATGATAAATTCGGTTCTTTTTGCGAAGAATTCCATGACTAAAAAATGGTATTTTAGAAACGCCGTGGTGATGAACATTACGGCCTTTTGAGCTATCGTAAACAAGAAAAAGTTAGGCAAAAATCCGACTATCCCGGAAAGAAATACGAGCCCCATCACGACTGGAATTGTCGGCAGAATCAAAAGGTTTGCAATGACGGAAATAAGCGACAGACTCCCGAAAAAATACAGTAGAATCGGCGCGCACATGAGCGTCGCCGCGGATGTCGCGAGAATAATCTCCGCAATCGGATTCGGTTTTTGCTTTCCGTAGAAAAACCGCGTCAGCTCTGGCGCAAGTACGAGAATCCCCGTAAACGACCCGAAGCTCAAAAGCCACCCAAGATCCGTCACGTTCATCGGGTTAACGACAAGAGTAATCGCCATAGCGAGCAGAATTATTTTTATTGGCTCGAATTTCCGCCCATAATACCATCCAATCAGTGCTAAAACCGCCACAATCGCCGCCCTCGTAATTGAGGCCGTCCATCCAATCATCTCCCCAAAGATAAAGATAAAACAAAGCGAGAATAAAAGTCCGGAAAATCTCGACACTTTCCCGAAATACTTTTTAAAGAATCCTACTAAAATCCCGAGGTGTGTCCCGCTTGCAACGACGATATGCGTGAGTCCTACAAGACTCAAAACCTCTAGCGTCTCGCTATCGAGCTCATTTCTCATTCCAAGAAGATATGCCAGTCCGAGACTAGCCTCTCTCGTATTATCTTCCCCAAGCACATTTTTAACGGAAGCCGCGAACCGCTTTCTTAGCCGTAGCAGCAAACTCCCCGGCTCTGCCTTAGAAATCTTGAGTACCGTCGGCCGATAAAACGTTCCAATATAGGCTCCGAACCCTTCCTCTAGCTCCCCTCGAATCGTAACCCGGTCACCCCGCTGAACCTCCTCGGGTATTTGTCCTGTGATATATATCATGTCGTGAATATTCAAATCTTGAATAAAATCCGTCTGAAGCTGGTCGAGCTTGAGTTTAAGGACTTTCCCGTCGTAATCTGGATCGCTTTTTATGCGCCCAGTGATTTCAATCGTTTCTCCGATATAATCTCGAAGCTCATTTTCTCCTCGAAAAACAACCGAAAGAATCGCTCCGGCAATTACCGCAAGGACAATAGCGAAAAAGATTCTCGATTTCAGCATATACTTTTATATTATATCGAAACTCTTCAATTTTGTGATAAAATATTATTATATGCCAAAGAACAACGTAACCCAAAAATCTTCAAAAAAGTCCAACTCCGCAAAAGTTTCTAACTTCATCCGCAGTTGTATTTTCTTTTTCTTAGTCATCTTACTCTGTTCGGCTTTGCTGAACACGCTTACCGGGAACAGCCAGACCATGGAAACCGTTCCGATTTCTAGCGTCATCTCTCGTTTGAACGACCCAAACGGCGACATTAAATCCGTTTCCATTTCCGGCAACGAGCTAAAAATCACTTTAAAGGGGAAAGACTACCCGACCGAGAAGTCTCTTAAAGATTCCTCAACTCTTCAAGAACTCGGCCTTGTCGACTATTGTCAGAAGCTCAAAGATTCAAACGAATATACCGAGGAAGCCTATGCGATTTGCAAAGAAGGCTATCCGGTTATCGAATACATCGAAAAAACCGACATCTGGGGAACTGTGTTTGATTTAGCAATTATCATCCTTCCGGTGCTTGCGCTCATACTTTTCTTCTCTTTCATGATGCGCCAGGCTCAGTCAATGAACAACCAAAACATCGGCTTTGGTAAGGCTCGCGCTCGTCTCTACGGCCCAGACAAGAAAAAAGTGACGTTTAAAGACGTCGCAGGAAACGAGTCCGCAAAACAAGACCTCGAAGAAATCGTCGATTTCCTAAAACACCCGAAAAAATACGAAACTCTCGGCGCGAAAATCCCGCGCGGCGTACTTCTTGCTGGCGATCCAGGAACGGGAAAAACCTTGATGGCACGTGCGGTTGCTGGCGAAGCTAGCGTCCCATTCTTCTCAATTTCTGGCTCTGAATTTGCCGAAATGTTCGTTGGCGTTGGCGCCTCCCGCGTCCGCGATCTTTTCCAAAAAGCAAAAAAGAACGCCCCTTCAATCATCTTTATCGATGAAATCGATGCCGTCGCTCATAAACGCGATGCTCGTGGTGGCGCTGGTCGCGAAGACGAACAAACCCTAAACCAAATCCTCGTTGAGATGGATGGTTTCGACAACGAATCTGGCGTGATTGTTATCGCCGCAACGAACCGCGTCGATATGCTTGATAAAGCCTTGCTTCGCCCAGGCCGCTTTGACCGCCACGTGAACGTCACTCTCCCCGAAAGAAAAGATCGTCTAGAAATCTTGAAAGTCCATTTCAAGAACAAACCAATCGCAAGAAACATTGACCTTGACGCTCTTGCCGCTAAAACCGCCGGTTCGGCGGGTGCTGACCTTGCGAACATCGCAAACGAAGCCGCAATCACCGCCGCTCGTCTCGGCCACAAAGAAATCGAAAACTCCGACTTGACCGAAGCTTTTGAGCGCGTCGCGATTGGTCCTGAACGAAAGTCGAAAGTTATGAACGACCACGAACGCAAAGTAACCGCATATCACGAAGCTGGTCATGCGATTGTCGGTCATGTTCTTCCTGATTCTGACCCGGTCCATAAAGTAACGATTATCCCGCGCGGACGTACGGGTGGTGTAACTTGGTTCCTCCCCCCAGAAGACCGCAGCTATAAGTCAATTTACGAACTGAAAGACATCCTCGCTCGCGCGATGGGCGGTCGCATTGCCGAAAAAATCATTTTCGGAGCCGAGGCCGTAACGACTGGCGCTGGTTCCGACCTCCAAAACGTCGCTTCGCTTGCAAAAGAGATGGTTGTCGAAGAGGGCATGGGTTCGAAGACTCGCAATCTCGTCTTCCCTGAAGAGTCAACCGGATACTATACAATCCAAACCGGCAAGCCATATTCCGAGAAAACTGCCGAACTAATTGATGAAGAAGTCAAAAAACTTTCCGAAGAAGCCGCTTCTCGTGCGGAAGCAATTTTGAAGATGAACAAAAAAGTCCTCGACGACCTTGCTGCTGCCCTTCTCGAAAAAGAAACTCTCGACGAGAAAGATCTCGAACCTATTCTGAAGCCTACGCTTCTCCCTGACCTCGCAAAGCTCCATAATTAGGTGTATAATTTTAGAGTATGAAGAAATTGAAGTTCAAGTCCGTCGTTGCTCTTGCAAACGCGAAGCTTTCCGTAAAATCCGCCGCGATTTTGCTTGCTTCGTCGACCATGGTTTCCGCTTTGCTCGGGATTTTCCGTGATCGTCTCTTGAATTCATACTACCTAAAAACCTATCCGACCGGGATTGATGCCTATACCGCCGCCTTTACAATCCCTGATTTCATGTTCTTTATCCTGACCTCTGGCGCTCTTGCCGTCTCTTTCATTCCCGTCTTTAACGAACGTTTAATGAAGGGAAACAAAAAATCCGCTTGGGAGCTTTCGACTTCTCTATTGAACTTTCTTGCGTTGATAACTTTAGTAGCCTCGGTCTTGATTATGATTTTTGCCGACCCGCTCGTACGCTATATTGTCGGTCCCGGTCTCGACGAATCTGGCACAATTCTTGCAATCAACATGATGCGCGTAATCGCGATTAACCCTTTCCTCTTCTCGATTTCTACCGTTATCTCCTCAATCCAACAAGCCCTTGGTCGCTTCGTGTTCTATGCTCTCGCCCCAGCGATGTATAACATCGGTATCTTAATCGGAATTACAGTCTTTACCGGCGGAATTAATATTTTTGGAATCCAACTCTTTGAAGGAGGAATCATGGGCGTCGCGATTGGTGTCGCGTTTGGTGCCGTACTTCAGCTTTTGACCTCGCTCGTTGGTCTCTTTGGTCTCGGCTTTGATTATAATTTCAAGGTCAATTGGAAGAACCAAGGTTTCCGTTCTGTTTTGAAGCTTCTTCCCGCTCGTTCGCTCGACCAGGGAATTGACTACGTAAACACAATCGTCTCAACCAACCTTTCTTCCCGCATGGGCGCCGGCGCACTCCGTTCTTTCCAGCAAGCCTCGAGCCTCCATCAAATGCCCGTCTCGCTTATCGGCGTAGCAATTTCTACGGCTTTCTTTCCGCAGCTGACCGAGGAGCTTGGCTCTGGAAAGGACGACAAATTCCATGACACTTTCCGTACGGCTTTGCGTATGATTGTTTGGATTGCTATGCCTGTGTCCATTGTGGCGTTTTTTGCCCGCGGTTATGTTGTTTCCTTTATCATGAACGGTGGCGATGCCTTGATTGCTTCAATTCTCGGCGCTTTCATCGTCGCAATTTTTGCACAATCCGTCTTCCATATCGCCTCGCGCGGCTTTTACGCCTACCAAGACACACGCACTCCGCTTCTCGTTTCCGTCTTCGCAATCGGCGCAACGATTTTGCTTTCGCTTTTGTTTTATTCTCTCGGTTTCGGTCCTGACGGTCTCGGCTGGGCGCAATCAATCGGCGCTGTCCTAGAAATCGTCATTCTCTTGTTTATCCTAAACAAGCGTGCTAAAGGAAAGCTCTTGAATAAAGAATTTTGGAACTCCATGCGAAAGATGTTCTTCGCCGGTTTTATAACCGCTTGCGTCGCTTATTCAATGACAAAATTCCTTCCGCTTATGGCTTCAGACAACTCGTTCTTCGTGACCTTCCCGAAATTCTGCGC
>CAZQMP010000009.1:8175-17852 GCA_964594565.1 uncultured Candidatus Saccharibacteria bacterium | reverse complement strand
TGGATAGCCAAGAACGCCATTCTCGTACCCTAATTCCGCCCAGCGTTGGCGGATCTCGCCATAGGACTCCCATGCTCCATTTGGACCTGAAATAATGTAGCCATTGTCATACCATTGGACACAATAGTCATTACCGTTCCTAGAGTTTGTATAGCAGAAGACCTCATCGCGTGGATAGCCAAGGTCAAATCCATTTTCTTTCAACTCATCATATCGTTTTTCTAGGTTTTCCTCTGGTTCTGATTTTGTTTCTTCTTGTTCTATTGTTGTTTCCGTCGGATCGCCAAACCAGTCCGAGAAGAGATAGAAGAAGTTGCGGTTGCCGTAGGCGCCGCAATAGGCGGTGCCGTAGCCGACGGAGAGGGAGGCTTCGTTAGGTTGATACGGGGTGTAGCGATAGAGGGCGGAAGTCGCAAGGTTCTCGATATAGACCGTCGAGCCGCCGCAGTCGCGGTTCGGGTTGTAATAAATCCAGTTCTCTCCGACAGGATAGTTTGTCCAACCGCCGTTAAGGACAGTTCGGAAGAGAGCGGCGGCGTTCTTAAGCTGGTTCTTGAACCCATAATATTTTGAGTCGCAAGCGGCTGTATCCGGGCAGCCGTAGCCGGTCGCGGAGCGATACTGGAGCGAGTTCGGCCAAGAGTCAGAAATCAAGCCTTGTTCCTTCTCGAGGAGGACGATGAGAACCTGGGGGTTTATCGCGTATTCTTGAGCGACTTCATAGATAATCTCGGCAGCGGTTTTAGAGGCAGTCCCTTCTGGAATCAAGTCGCCAAACAGCGTCCCGTCAGCAAAACGCTCGTCGGCGAGACAAACGTAATGATCGCCTTCGATGTGATAATGGACCGAAGGGTACCAAGAAGCCATATAGGTGTTTGTGTTATTACAATTCCCTTTCTCGTGGAGGAAAGCGTCAATCTCGGTGACAGTCATCGAGTCGGATTTGCTCATCATGTAGTCGGAAATAATGTTTCCGGCTTTGAACTCACCGCGAGCGGCGGAAGATTCGTTCGGGAGTTTAAGGGCAAGGAAGGTGAAAGTCGCGACGAAAATGAACAGGAAAAGAACCTTAATCAAATCGCGCGGATAGTTTCTGTCTAGCCTCATTGGACGCTCCCTGTTATTGTTCCGGTTTTGTCGCCGGAAGTTACATTAATCGTAACCGAGAGAGGGCGAGAAAAGTCTTTAAGGCTGTCCGTAGGGACATCAAATCCTTCGCAGGTCGAAGTCGAGGCTTCCGGAAGAATCTGGGCGGAGACTGTGATTTGGTTAACGCCGTCCGTGACACGAAGATCACAAGAGCCGGAAGAGAGATACTGGTCGATGTTTACACGGATGATTAAATTATCTCCAGAGAAACGAGCCGTTGAAATGGAGCCTGTGAGAGTTGCGAAAGAGTTCGAATCTTCCCCGTCGTAAGCGGCGGGAGTTTTCCCGTCGGGAGATTGGGACGAGTCGGAAGGAATCTCAGCGGGAGTCTCTTTTTTCTCTTCTTCTTTCTTTTCTTCGGATTCTTTTTCTTCTTTCTTCTTTTCCGTCTCGGAGGTTTCTTCGGTTTCTTTTGTTTTATATTTATCGTCGAGGGTTTTAGCGAAAAGGAGCCCGCCAAGCGCAGCGAGGACGATCAAGAAGACGACAAAAAGCGGACGTTTATAGAGAGGACGGTGACGGCGGATAGACTTTTTTCTTTTTTGTTTTTTAGGCATAACCTTTTCTCCTATATATATTATATATAGATTATGAGTCTAGGTCAAGTCCGAGGAGCTCGGCGGCGCGGAGGAGAATGCCAGTTTCTTCCTCGGAAGCAGTCTCAAGCTTCGAGTGGAAGAGGGCGGTTGTCTCGGGATAAGACGTGTCGACGACTTCGAGAGAGCGGGCGACGCCGGGGTTCTTTCTGAGCGCGCCTTTTTCCACAAGGTTTTCCACATGTTCTGCGACGGCGGAAACAGAGGAAAGGCCGAGCCCAGCCATAATCTCGCGATAGGACGGAGAATAGTTGTTTTCTTTGAGAAAATTAGAGATATAATCTAGAATCTGCTTCTGCTTTTTGGTTAATTTTTCTGCCATATTATGCTATAATTATAATGCAAATGGGCAAAGAAGAAAAGACAATTGATGGGTTTGCTGTTCGTTCGGCCAAAGATTCTAAACTTGTTGCAAGGTCGAAAGCAGGAAAAATCCCTACAAAAAAGAGTAAAGTTAAAACCGTCTCAAACGACGATCCGTTAGTTAAGAAAAAACGCGCGACGAAAAAGCCGTCCGTGAAACCAGTGGCTTCCGCTAAGCCGCAACCAAAACAGGTCGTAATCCGAGACGAAACTCCTCGCGAAGAGGAATTTTCTGACGTCAATCTAGAAAAAGAATTGTTTGGAGCTTCCGAGTCGCGCCAAGAAGCGCACGAGGATTTTCTTGCGCCGGTCGAGTCGTTCGATTTGGGCGAAGAAGACCACGGAGAAGTTTCCGAAGGACGAGTTGAGGAAGTTGAAGACGAAGAAGTAATCGACATGAAGCGCGAAAAGAAATCCCGAAAAGACCTCCGGAAAGAAAAGAAACTCGCAAAGCTCGAAGCGAAGAAAATCGCTTCGGATTCGGCACATCCAGAAAAGAAAAAGAGTAAAGCCGGGCTTATCGTCAAAATCATTCTTATCATTATTTTGCTTGCTTTGATTGGCGGCGGAGCTTATCTTTATTTCTGGGGTGACGGAATTATTAAACGCATGACCGGCGGAGAGGGTTCGGTTTGGAGCGTAATCGGCGCGATGACGAGCGAAACTTATGAACCGCTAAAGACTGACGAGAATGGACGAACGAATATCTTGATTTATGGAACGAGCGGTTACGAAATGGACGGCTCGGGGCATGACGGTGCGCAGCTGACGGATTCAATTATGGTCGTCAGTTTCGATCAGGAAACCGGCGACGTAGCGATGGTATCTTTGCCGCGTGACTTGAAGGCGAACGGAAGCCGAGCCGGAAATTTCCCGTGCACAGCGACAGGAAAAGTGAATGAAGTTTATTGGTGTAACAATATGTACGGCGAAGATGAAGAAGCTGGCGCGAGCGCGCTCCAGGAAATTATTCGCGATATCCTCGGCGTCGATACACAATATTACGTTCATTTGAACTGGGGAGCTTTGATTGGAATTGTTGATACGCTCGGCGGGGTTACGGTTACGCTCGATGAAGACATTAATGACTGGGGTTGGACAGGCGCAGCTTATGAGGCCGGAGTTGAGTATACTTTGAACGGAGAAGAGGCTCTAGGACTCGCGAGAGCGCGTCACGGAACGTATTATGGTGACTTCTCGCGCGGAAACTCGCAACAAAAACTCATCATCGCTATCAAAGACAAGATTGTAGAAAAAGGTCTCGGACTAACCGACATAATTAGCATTGTCGGGACGCTTGGAGATAATGTTCGCACGAACTTCGGAATGAACGAAATTAAGACCGGGATGCATCTTCTCGAAGAGTTCGATCTCGAGTCGATTCGTCAAATTCCGCTGGTTGGTGACACATATTACATGACAACGGCGAACATCAACGGAATTTCTTATGTCGTTCCGAGCGCAGGAGTCGATAATTACTGGGCGCTTCAAGAATATATCGAGAGAATGTTTAAGAGCAATCCGGCGGAACGCGAAGGCGCGCAGATTCTCGTTCTTAACGGAACCGGCGAAGACGGGGTTGCGGCGGAAGAAAAAGAACGCCTTGAGAAGAAAGGTTATACGATTAAGGACATCGACAACGCTCCGGAAGGCGAATATGTCTACACTGAAGACGTCGAAGTCTACGACACGAGCGAAGGAACTAAGCCAGAAACTCGCCAGGCGCTTGAAGATTTCTATGGCGTCGACGCAAAGGAAGAAGCAGAACTTCCAAACGGAATTTCTGGAATTGGATACGACTTCATTATTATCCTCGGAAACTCAGCCTCCGAATAACCAACAAAAAAATAATCCCCTTTCGGGGATTATTTTGTTTATTCTTCGGATTTCTTCGAAATGATAAGGACGCGTTCGCGACCTTCGCCTTCGGAATGGGTCGTGATGTCGGAATAATCTTCGGCGAGTTTATGAACAACACGGCGATCGGCGGCGTTCAAATTAATCGTCATTGGCTCGCCAGTTGCGCGGACTTTCTTGATCCAGCCTTCGGCGCGCTCAGCGATACGGTCAGCACGTTGACGTTTATAGTCGGCAATATCAACGTTTACGCGAGTTAGTTCCCCGCCACGAGCGATAAGAGCCTGGGAAACGACGTGTTGGAGGCAGCGTAAGTTCTCGGCGTTTTTACCAATCAGAAGGCTGTTCATCGAGGTCGAGGGGACCGAGAGTTGAATAACCTCGTCGTCAACAGTCGAGTAGACTGCGACGTTAATCCCGAAGAAACTTAAAAGGTCCTCGAGGTATTTCGTTGCGAAACGAATTGATTCATCTTTATCCATTATTATCTCCTTTTCTTTTTACTATCTTTTGCGGAGATACGGGTGATTTTTGTGCCTGTTTTTTTATTTTCTATAACTTCACCTTCTTTGAGGTTGTTATAGTGTTTAAGTTCTTTAATTAAAGCCTTGTCGGCGGAAATTTCCATTTCCTTCTCGGCTTGGTTTAAAACGATGGATTGTTGGATAAAGCCAATGCCAGAAGATAGCAAATAGTAGAGGACGAGCGCGCCGGGGAGGTTAATCATGATGAAGAGAAGCATAAGCGGCATCATATAGCCCATCTGGGCAGAAGACATTTCGTTGATCTCGGCTTGGTCGATTTCTTTGCCCTCGCCGGCTTCTTTCATGAGCTGACGGAAGGATTTGGACTTGTTCTTGCCGGACGGGCGTTGCTGCTTC
Organism: uncultured Candidatus Saccharibacteria bacterium; assembly: GCA_964594565.1. GTDB lineage: Bacteria > Patescibacteriota > Saccharimonadia > Saccharimonadales > Saccharimonadaceae > Nanosyncoccus. Next base: position 13,006 of record CAZQMP010000009.1, on the reverse strand, counting down.
GAAGTAAGATACTGAACGAAAGCCGCAAGGAGCGCGAAGATTAACATGACGACGGCAGACTTCGACTTGAAGCCAGGCTTCGCGTCGAGCGCAACAATTCCGAAAAGCTTCGGGTGGAAATCGTAAACCGGAACGGCGGCAGCCGCCTTCTCTTCGTCGGAAAGAGTTTCGCTGTTTTGGATTTCGTCGTAAGAATATTTTTCTTCGAGGTATTTATTCTGGAGAGAAATTACTTCAGAGATTTTTGAATCTTCGGATTTTACAAACGAGTACGCGCGAAGATCGAGGTTGCTTTCGGTCGTCGGAGCGTTAACCATGATACGAATCGCACCGAAGAGCGCGATAAACATCGGAAGTTGGATTAGGAGCGACAAAATCGAGCGGAAAGGCTTTACGTTGTATTTTTTGTACAAATCCATTGTTTGGAGCGATTCGAGCTGACGGTTGCCGTTGCAGTTCTTCTTAATCTGCGCGAGTTCGGGCTGGAGCTTGCGCATGAGCTTTGTTTGATGAAGCTGGGACTTAATCAAAGGATACATGCAGAATTTGATTAAAATCACAAAGAGAATAATCGCGACACCAAAATCACCAACGTAGTTGTAAATGAAGAACAAGACGTTTGTGATTGGGCGAACGATAATTGTGTCAATTAAACTAAACATATAGGGTTATTGTAACATACTTTCTTCCATAAGAGAACGGATAGTTTTTTGCAATTCGGAGAATGGCATATCTTTTACGTTCTGATTATAGATTACAAAAATATAATCGCGGCTCTTTTTGAACTTATCAAAATCGAGGCGAACTGCTTCATAAACGCGGCGGCGAATACGGTTCCGACCGACAGCGGGCTTTAGGACCTTTTTCGAGACGACAACTGCAAAGCGAGTAAACCCGCGCGGGTTATCGGCGAACACAAGAGAAATCTCGGGACGGCGGATAGTCTTTCCGTGACGATAAGTGTATTTTACGCCTCCACGAGAGTGGAAACGATATCGTTTGTTCAGCATATATATATTATACAACAAAATACCCCTCAAGATAAGGGGTAAATGGGTTTAATAAGTAAGTTGTTTGCGACCCTTGAGGCGGCGGCGCTTAAGAACGAGGCGACCAGCGTGGGTTGCGTTTCTTTTCATAAAGCCGTGCTCAGCTTTGCGCTGGCGCTTGTGAGGCTGATAAGTACGTTTTGGCATAAAATTAGGATCCTGTATAGTTTATATTATATTGTTTGCAAACTTTTAAATATTATACCGCAGTTTTCCACCAAAATCAAGAAGTTTTCCACAAGAAAACAGATTAGACCGGTTGGAGTGGAAAATTCCCTCCCTGTTAATTTTTCTTAAATTATAAAATAAAAAATTATGCGAGAAACCTGTGGAAAACTTTACGAATGTCAGGTATAATAAGATTAGTTACAAGGAGGTCGTAGGAAAAATCTATGTTTGATGTATTTAGGAATGTGCTCGAAGAGATTAGGCGAGAGATTTCTGAGGCCTCTTATAATACTTGGTTTAAGAATGTCGATCTGGTTGAGTTAGATACGACAAATAAAGTTGCGCGGGTCGGGGTTCCAAACGTGTTTGCGGTTAAACAGTTCGAAGTAAAATATGCCGGGCTGTTTATTAAAGCGTTTAGGAATAATAATATTGAGCTTGACCGGGTTGATTTTACGGTAAAAAACAGCGGGAAAACTCGCGTTCGTGCGAGAGAAGTTAAAAGCGACGAAGGACTGAGGCTCGGGGGTGACGGTCAGAGCACTTCAATTAGCGAAGCGTTGTCGGAGCGCATAAAAGACGCGCCCGTGGTTAGTTGCAATTCGACGACAGGACTAAACTCTAAGTTTACGCTTGATAACTTTATTGTCGGGAGTAGCAACGACCTGGCGGCAGGGGTTGCTAAACGAATTGTTGAGCAGCCTGGAGGAAAGTATAATCCATTCTTCCTTTATGGGGGACCGGGGCTTGGGAAAACTCACCTCGTCCAAGGTATCGGAAATGCGATTATTGAGAAGTATCCGAAGATGAAGGTACTTTATATTCCGATGAATCATTTTTATGCGGAGTTTATTAATTCGATTCGAGCAAACAAAGGTGAAGAATTTGTAAATAAATATCGCCGGCTAGATGTCTTAATTATTGATGATTTCCAAATGATTATCGGGAAGGACCGAAGTCAGGACGAATTCTTTAATATCTTTAACGACCTTCATCAGGCAAACAAACAAATTATCGTTACTTGCGACCGGCTACCGGATCAGATTAAGACCTTAGACGCGAGACTGAGTTCGAGGCTAACTTGGGCGGGGGCGTACGACCTACAATTCCCTGGGTTTGAGGATAGATGCGCAATTCTAAAGGCTAAGGCTGAATTCCAAGGCTATGATGTCGAAGATGCGGCGATTGAGTATATTGCAGAGACGATTAAAACCAACATCCGCGACCTTGAGGGGGAGTTCCAAAAACTGATGGTGATGGCGGAAGTGCGCGGAATGTCGCCGCTCGAGCTTATAAACGAAGGATATATTTCCGGGTCAGCAATCCAGAGACGTCGAAACGTAACACCGAGACAAGTTGTTGAGCGGGTGGCTAAGTATTATAACCTAACCGTGGTCGAAATGACCGGGAGGAGCCGGGTTTCTAATATAAAAACCGCACGCCAAGTTGCGATGTATTTGCTTTCTAAGGAGCTTGGGATGTCGACAACTAAAATTGCGCCGGAGGTCGGAGTAAAAGACCATACGACGGTTATGAATGGGATTAAGAAGATTGAGACCGATTCAAAAACAGACTTACAGCTGCGCGACCAAGTTGAGCAGATTCGGGAGGCGATTTATGGCTAAAAATCGGTTTGTGTGGAAAAGTCTGCGAGAAAGTATGTGGAAAGACTGCGATTTTGTTGTAGAAAAGTTTGTGGAAAGTAAGAATTTTGAATGTTCGGGTTGTTCGGTTTTGTGGAAACGTGTTCGGTTTTGCGAGAAATTGTTCGGTTTCAGCGGAAAAAGCTGGTGGAGTTGGGGAAAAGATTTACAGAGAGAGTTTGGTAAGGAAATCATGAAAACCACGATTTCCACATACCCTACTATTACAACTACTAATTTATTAAAGGAAGGTTATTAAAATATAAAAAGGAGGAGGATTATGGAGTTAGAAGTTGATTCGGGTAAACTATCAAAAGCATTAAACGTAGTCAGTAGAGTTGCAGCCGGAAGCAGGGCAACGTTACCGATTCTAAATAATGTGTTAATTAGAGTTGATGAAGGGAAAGTTAGTCTCACCACCACCAACCTGGACATGGCAGTTGTTGATTATCTGCCAGTATCGAAGAGTAAAGATGGGGTTATTACCGTCCCCGCAAAGCTTCTCGCAGAGTTTATCTCTAACCTTCCAAAAGGAAATATTGTTAAGCTCGGAGTTGAGGGGATGAAAGTAAATGTCGAGAGTAAAGGGTATCGCTCGACACTAAATGGGGCGCTTGCGGATGAATTCCCAGAACTGCCAGAAATTGACGAGAAAAAGGCCGTTAGGTTCAAGATGGGAGTGGACGAATTTAAGGTTGGGGTAAACCAAGTGATGGTTGCGAGTTCAAACGATATGACACGCCCGGCGCTTACAGGAGTTTATTTTAACACGGCGGAGGGGTCGCTCTTTATCGCGGCGACAGACGGATATAGACTAGCAGAGCGGAAGTTTATTGAAAGAGTCGAAAGTGAAGTAAAGGCGATTGTGCCGACTTCTTCCCTCTCGGAAGTTTTGCGCTCGCTTGGAGAAGAGGCGGAAGAAATCGAAATTCTCTTTGATGAGGCGCAAGTACGGTTTAGGTTTGGGGAGATAGAAATTACTTCAAACTTAATCGACGGAAGCTTCCCGGACTATCGTCAGTTGATCCCGAAGACAAGCGAGGCGGATATAATCGTTCCGAAAGATGAACTCGTCAGGGTTACGAAACTTGCGGCGCTCTTTGCGCGGGAAGTTGGGGGATCGATTGTGCTTGAAGCAAAAACAAGCACAGGAACATTCTCAGTCGCGTCGGTTGCGAATGAATTCGGGGAAAATACCTCGGAAATTGAGACGGAAATTCCGAAAGACGAAAGAATTACGCTTAATTCTAAATTCTTAATCGATGCATTGAATTCGCTCGAGGAAGAGAAAGTTAAGCTTGGGTTTTCTGGAAAACTTAGCCCAATTATGGTTAAAAACGAAAAGAGTGAAAACTATACGCATATTATTATGCCGCTAAAATCTTAAGATGATTATCAAATCCGTTAAAATAACAAATTTTCGGTCGCACGAGTTTTTTGATCTTGAATGCTGGAAAGAGACGACGATGATTTCCGGAGAAAACGGAAGTGGAAAAACGTCGATTCTTGAGGCGATTTATGAAGCGGCGAGAGGAAAAAGTTTCCGCGCGGTCGACCGAGAGATTATTCGGAGAGGAGCGGAGTTTTATCGGATTGAGGCGGAATATGTCGACGGGGAGAAAATTGTTGTCGTTTACGATGAGAAGACCGGAAAGAAGAGTTTTCTAGCCGGAGATAAGAAGACGGCGAGGTTGCCAAAAAAGTATAGATATCCGATTGTGTTATTCGAGCCGGATGATTTGAATCTTGTCGGGGCGAGCCCGACGCGAAAGCGAGAATACTTTGATCGGTATTTTGCGCAGCTTAACGAAGGATATAATAATTCCCTTTCTAAGTATAATAAAGCCCTTAAACAACGGAATGAGCTACTCAAAACCGACATATTGTCGGCGGAGGCAGTCTTTTCTTGGAATATTTTGCTTGCGAAACTCGGGACGGAAATTTGGCGGGAGCGAGAGAAATTTGTTGAGA
>CAZQMP010000009.1:5318-8075 GCA_964594565.1 uncultured Candidatus Saccharibacteria bacterium | reverse complement strand
AAGATTCTCGGAAAAAAGCCGATTGTGCTGCTTGATGATGTGTTTTCTGAACTTGATGAGACGAGACAAAAAGCCCTTGTTAGGAATTTTAAGCAAAACCAAGTGATTATTACGTCGGTTTCGGCGGTCGAAGACATCGAACAGAGTTAGAAGTTCGAGGATTCGGTATAAGTAATTTTATAAGAATTTAAATCGAAATTCTTAAAGTCGGCTTCTTTAAGGCGAAGATCGGCGGAGGTTTTTCCATAATCGGAAGAATAAATGATTTCTATAACGACAGAGTTATCTTCGAGAAGTTCATAATCGATACAGTAACCTTCGGCGCGGTTTATGATCGGGAGGAGGTTTGTGATGGGGTGGTTTTCTTCAAGGAAAGCTCTCGCTTCGGCTTCGCTTGTTTCGAACGCGGAAGAGTCGGTGTCGTAGTCTTCGGATTCCTGAGAAGAGGAGCTGGGAAGAAGAAGGATGAAGACAAAAATCAATACAACGAGAACGCCGGCGAAAATGAGGAGAAGTTTTTTGTTCTTGAGAAGATTGTCGAGCATATTAGTTTCCTGTATAACGATAGACTTCGTAATAGTATTGTTGGTTGTCGGTCGTTGTGAACATGCGGCTGAGATAGTTTAGGCTCGGGGTCCATTGTTGATAAGAAGCGGAGGCGATGTTGACGTTGCACTGACCGCCGGAGCCAGCTGCGCAGCTTACGGTTTGGTTGCCGATCCAAATCATGATATGGCCGCCAGTAGCTTGACCGTTTCCGGAAGAATAGGCGAGCACGTCACCCGGCTGGAGAGAGCTCTTTGGGAAGGCTGTGCCGTCGGTCGAAACCTTAGTCCATTTCGACGAGCTACGCATGTAGGACATCTGGGAGCTAACTCCAGCAGAGCGGAAGCTTGTATCGACACCGGATGCACGAATGGCGGCGCCAACGAACTTGCCGCAGTCTCGGAGGGATATTCCGCCAAAGTTGCTTTGGACGGTGCGAGCATAGTCGTTTAGAGTGTTAGAACAATCTTGGGTTCCGCCAGAGGAACGAGTCCTCCAAGGAATAAGGACTTCTGAGAGGTTGCGACATTTTCCGTCGCTGGTTGGCCAAGACATTTTTACGGCCGTCTCGACAATTTTGCGAGCGTTCGACGAGGCGGGGAGGTTGATGTCGCCGACAGAGTCGTCGGTTGAAGACCCGTCAGTACTGCCGTCGGAAGGACAATCAGCGGAGGCTGAGTTGGCACAGAAAGAGGCTTTTATTGTGTCGACCCAAGCTTGGTAACCGCCGTTTGAAGTTGGGTGGATTAGTTCCGGGTCGGCTTCGTAGTATTCGTCGCGAGCGACTGCAGCCCAATCTGCGACGATGACATTAGAGTTAGACGAGGCGGCGGCAGAGATGGCGCTCTTGGCGCGCTCGTGGGCGCTGGAGCCATTCGGGATGTAAGGAGTTACGAAGACAACCTTAGTGTTGCTGCCGACTAGACTTAAGATAGTTTCGATTTCTGGGGAAGAGATGCCACCGTTTGTTCCGAGAGCGAACACGAGATATTTACGAAGAGAATGGTCGGAGCCATAAGAACCGTTTACGATATCCCTAAGAATCGTAAGGCCGGAGGGGTTGGTTGTGTTACAGCCGTTTTCTTGACTGACGAATTTACAGGATTGGATGAAAGACTGGCTGGTTCCAGGCGTACCTGGACCAACATCAACGCCAGAAAAAGTTGAACGAATCAGACTGATTGCCCCTTCAGAATAAGAGTCGCCAATCCAGGTTATCTCGCTTCCAGAGGGGGTTGAACAGGAAGTTGATTGATCACAAGAAGAATCCTCGCCGGTATCGTCGGGATTATAGAAGATAATGTTATTTTGGCCGAAGAATTTGTTTTTTTCTGGACTGAGGGCAGAAACAGACGCGGAAGGACATAAAATAAGAAGCAAAGCTAAGATAAGCGAAAAAAACTTTAAGACCTTCATCAGGTCTTATTATAACATACCATAAGGATTTTATGAAGATTTTCCGGAGGAAGAAGTTCCTTCGCCGTTATCATCAATAACGGGCTCGATTGTGGAGGGAGTTGAGGAAGCGGCGGCAGGTTCAGCCATGAGTTTACTCTTCTCCTTCTTGTATTTATCCCAGGCGTCTTCGGTTTTCTCAACTGCGTGAGCTTTTCTATAAGCGTCGCGCTCGGCGCGGAAGGAATTTAGGTTTGCGGAGAGCTTACCGACGCCGATAATTGCAACGAGAAAAACAGCAGCAAGAACAAGGAGGCGCTTTGTCTCGAAAGACATTTCCTTTAGGTTGAAGTTTTTGATTGAATCAAAAGAGAATCCGGAAGAAGTTGTTTTTGCTTCTTGGATTGGTTCGGAGCCGGCAGGAACAAATTCGTCGTCTTTGTGACGAAGGAAATAAAGTCGAGCCTTCAGGTTTTCTATATATTCGTAAAACATACTAAGATAATTATATACTATTTATCTCTTTTATCAAAGCATGAGGGAAATCAGAAAGGTCGGAATAACAATAAATTAACGCAGGAGAAGCTGCGGCGGTCCAAGAATCGCCGGATTTTTTCTCTACGAAACGGTAGGTGTTTGTATTCCCGTCATAGAGAGTATGAGTGAGAGTCGTGACGCGGACGGAGTCGGAAAGGATTTTTGTTTCTTTGACGGAAAAGTTTCCGGGGAGGTTTGAGAAAGAAGAGTCAAGAGAAAGGTTCGCGAGGGGGTTTACGTAGTTTTTTATGTAAATCTCATAATCTAGCGGGTCGAACT
>CAZQMP010000009.1:0-5218 GCA_964594565.1 uncultured Candidatus Saccharibacteria bacterium | reverse complement strand
TTAAGGATACTTGTGACGACTAAAACCGTAATCCCGAGAACAAGGATGATAATTCCGAGGATAATAGGGAGGCGATATTTTTTAAGGGTTTCCATTAGAGATTAGCCTCCGGGTAAGTTGCGAGGCGGAAAACGGAGTAAGGATAGTTTACGCCCTTGTAAGTTGCGGTCGTGCGGTAGAGATAGTTAAGGGACGGAGTCCAAGAATCGAGCGAGGCGGAGGCGATGTTGACTTTGCAGTTCCCTCCTTCGCAAGCGGCGCCCGAAACGGTCTGTTCGCCGATCCAAATCATAGTGTGACCACCAGCGGCGTCTCCGGTTCCGCTAGAATAAACAAGTACATCGCCCGGGCGAAGATCGGAAGTCGGGAAAGCTTCGCCATCGGTCGAGACTTTTTGCCACTTTTTTGAAGAGTTTAGGTAGGAGAGTTGGTAACGGGTTCCGGCGCGAGGGTAATCGGGGTCGATTTGACCATAAATCATGACGGCGCCAACGAACTTGCCACAGTCGCGGAGGGAAATCCCACCGACGGCTTTTTGGGCGAGCTTTGCAGTCGCGTTCAGAGTCGCGGAGCAGGCTTGGGTTCCGCCAGAAGCGCGAGAACGCCAGGCAACTTCTCCGAAAGTTGATTCGCAGTAGCCGCGGTTGTTTGGCCAGGACATTTCTTTGGCGAGCGAGACGATTTTTTGAGCGCCTTCGGAATCTCCGAGAATGCCATTACAAGTCAGAGACGAAGAGGAGGTTTCCGAGGAAGACGAAGTTGAGTCAAGCGAGCCGACATCAGCTAAAGCAGAACGAGCGTATTTTAGGCGGTTTGAGAAAGCTTGGTAGGCGGACTTGGTTTCTGTCTCGGAAAGTGAGGAATAAGAAGAAGGAGCGTAGTTATTATAACAGCCGGCGCGGTCGTTTGAATGACAAAATGAAGAAAGAGGAGTCTCGAAATAACGATAAATATAGAAGGTGGCTTCTTCGAGAGATTTAGAATTCATCGAAGCAACGGAAGCTCCAGAATATGAGCCACCGTTTAGTTCTTTAAACAAGTAAGCTAGTTGAGCTTCCATGGAGATGACAGGGAGCCCGTTTTCGTCGGCGAAATTCTGGAGGTTGGTTTGGCGACCGCCGGAGGTCCACTGGGCGATACCAAAGCCGCTTTTGTTGAATCGTTCCCAGCTAGTCAGGCGCCAAGAAGAGTCAGAAATAAGTTTTCCGCCTTCAATTTTGTTCGGCACGACGTTCGATTCGGCTATTAAGTTGCCGACGATTGCGGCGGCAGAGGAGGCGGAATAGCCTTTGTTAATGAGGAAGTTAAGAGCGGTTTTTGAATTCTCTCCGAGATCAACAATTTCGCCGGAGAGACAGCTTTCTAGAAACTTATCTTCGGCTTCGTCGATGAAGAGGATATTGTTTTGGGAATAAAAACGAAGATCAGCAGCGGAGAGCGCGTAAACCGGAGTATTGGCGACAAAAAGGAGGGATAATGATAAAAGAAAGTAGAAGACCCGGTTCATGATTAAATTATATCATGAAGAGATAACTAGGTCGAGCGTTAGCGTTTTTGTTGGTTCGGGTTGGTAGTGATTAGAGATTCTTCGGTTTCCGAAGCGATGATTTGGATGTGGACGTGGTTACTGCCCGCGAAGAAGAGACCTTGGCCGACTGGGAAGTTTGCAAGGCGTTTCTTTTCCTCATCCGTAAGTTTAAAGACATCAGATAAAACGTCGACAGCGGAAGCGGACTGCTTCAAGAGAAGCTGCATGGAAGAGTTTGCAACGATAGCGCGGCCCATTTTTGAGCCCATGAAGTCTTCGACGTCTTGGGTGATGGTTGTGAGACCGAGATAGTATTTACGGGCGCGCTTGGCGAGAGAGAAGAGGAAGTTCGCAGAATCGTCGAATTGCATAAGTTGCCATGCCTCATCAACGATAAGGAGGCGACGTTTTTGTTCGGCACGAACGACGTTCCAGATATGGTTCAGGACGATATACATGGCGACCGGGCGGAGCTCATCTTCGAGGTCGCGAATGTTGAAGACGACCATGCTGTTATTTATGTCGACGTTAGATTGTTGCGAGAAGATGCCAGCGAAAGTCCCGGTCGTGTATTTGCGGAGACGCTGAGCGAGTTCGGGACCAGAACCTTCCATGTGGAGGAGGGTGTCGTAAAGGTTGATGATGGTTGGAGGGGTGGATTGATGAGTTAGAGGGTCGGAAGTGATGCCAGCGCGGGCGTACGTGTCGATTAGAGCTTGGTCGAGGTCAGCTTCTTCGTTTGCGGTTAAAGCCGGCGTGCCGGTTTGGTTTGTGCCGCCGAGCATGAGGCGGAAAAGGCCGTGGAGTGTGACAAGATTTGCACGGAGAGCATCGTTTGCATCTTCGGCGTCAACAACTTTCGGGAGATCGAAAGGATTAATACGGACATCGGAGTTAAGTGAGAGGCGAATATAAGAACCACCGACGGCATCACAAAGTTTCTGGTATTCGTTCTCAGGGTCGATGATGAGGATTTCGCTGCCCGTCATCATAGAACGGAGAGCTTCGAGCTTGACAGTGAAAGACTTACCGGCACCAGACTTAGCGAAGACAACCATGTTGGCGTTCTCGAGAGAGAAACGGTCGAAAATCACAAGACCGTTGTTATGCATGTTGATGCCGTAGAGAATTCCCTTTTCCTGAGTTAAGTCGGCAGAAGTGAACGGGAAGGAAGTGGAAATTGCGCCAGTGTTCATGTTGCGGCGAATTTGGAGCTGGTCGGAACATTGCGGAAGGACAGATTGCATACCTTGCTCTTGTTGGGAGGTAGCGACTTTAGAGAAAACCATTTGTTGACCGAAGATGGTTTCGATTTTTTGTTGGACGAATTTAAGCTCATCGAGCGAGTCGGCCCAAAGCGTAACATAAAGTCCAAAGCGGAAGAAACGCTCAGCACCGACTTGGAGTTGATCACGAAGTTCCTCGGCGTCGGAAATTGCAGCTTCGAGCTCAGGGTCACGAACCTTGCCACGTTCGGCGTTGACGTTCATTGAAGCTTCAAGCTGGGTAACCTTTTTGCGGAGGTTTTTCATGACGACTTGAGTGTCGACAGGATAGATATACATGGAGATGTCGAGGACTTCATCGATGTTAATCAATGGAGAAAGCCAGCCGGTATAAAGCGAACGAGGATAGCCATAGACGTAGAGGGTGCGGCCGTATTTCGTTCCGAGGCGGAAATGGTCGGCGTGGATTTCTATTGAGGAGGGGGAGATAAGGTCGCGAAGGGTAGTAATTCCCTGCTCGAAGGCACGCTGGATTGCGGCGTCTTCGTTGGCCTGGCTTTGGGCAGCGATTTGGGAAGCGGAAGGTTGTTGATTCTTTTTAGACATTTTGTGGTTCTCCCTTCTTTACATAAGTCGTGGCGATCTTAGAAAAATCAACAAGCGGCTCACGAACGGCCGTATCAGGGTTGTTGAAGTCGTAATAAAGCTCAGCGAGCTGTTTTGTGTTCAGGCGGACGGAGCGGATACCGATTTGGAAAAGACCGGAGATGACGGTGTCGATGCGGTTATTAATCTCGGAAGCGGCTTTGTCGTAAGTTGCGCGATCAATACGAGTAATTGCGGTTGTCTTTGTTTTTTGGAAAGAAGCAAAAAGGTTTTTGGTTTCTGTCAGCATTTTTTCTTGTTCGGCGGAAGGATAATACGGAATAATAATGAAAAAAGATTTATCCATAATGTTCGCTTCTTGAGAAAGGATGTCGATGAAGTTTATGTAATCGTCCATTAAGATGCCGAGAAGCATGTTGTCGTTGTTGCGACGGATTTCCGTCAGGCGGTTAATATAAGGGCCGATATCGACACGTTGGGAGCGGATGAGGATTTGGGTTGTGAAGTTAAGAGAGTTAAGGAAGTTTTGGTAGGAGAATTCGACGCCTTCACGTTCTTGGTTGCTCATGAGGTCGAAGTTGATGGACTGGCAAGCGACGACAGCGCGGAAAGAGCCGTCCTTCATGATGACCATAGAGTCGCGAAGCTCGGAGATAAGGAGAGTAGACTGGGTTGAGAGCGGAGAGTCGGGCGTGGCTTGTTGGAGAGCGGCGCCGGTTTGCTGCTGGGGCTGAGAGGCGATAGCTTGGCCGTTTGCGATTGCGCCTTGTTGTTGGCCGTAGTTCATGCCAGGTTGAGGAGTCGACATATTACCGGGAGCCGCAGGCATTCCGGGTTTTGTTGGGTTCATTTGGGGGTTCATTTGGGGGTTCATTTGGGGGTTCATTGCTTCTCCTTAATGTAAACTAATATAAACTTCATCATCTTTTGCGCGGGTCTTTCGGCTCGCTTGTTGAGCGATTGTGGCGACGGTAAAATCGTCGTTTTTAGAAAGTTCAACGAAACTTTGGCTCGGTTCGGGCTCAGGAATAGCGGGAGCAGCGGCCGTCGCAGGATTAGATAGGACGGAAGGATCAAAAGTTGGTGTCGTTGGAGCGGGAGGAACCGACGGGGCTTGGTCTTCAGAAACAGCAATCGGATTGTTCGCTTTTATTGCGGCGCGCATTTGTTGGACAACTTCGGCATGATGGGCATCGGTTTCCGAGGAAAGAGTAGCGCCGATTTGGGAAGCTTGGTAATTTTCGAACATGTCGGCAGTACTGTTCGCCTCGGCGATATATTCGGCGCGGAGCGGAGAGGAAGATGGCGCGAGGTCACCTTTGATTGACATGCCTTCGGAATCGACAACATTCGCAAGGAACGAGAGACGGCGTCCGGCTTCTTCTTCGGAAAGGTTTTTTGTAAGTTGTTGTTCGACTTTTTTCGGGGCAGTGATGGTTATGGTCGACTCACGCTGGCCAGGATTCCAAAAACGTTTGTTCGGCTTTGTGTAGAATTGAATCAAAGCGGCGATGTAGGTTTCCATTGGCTGGTCTTTGCGGAGAGGAAGGGCGAGGACAAGGAGGAAAAGAGCGGGCGGAATCGGGAAAATTGCGAGTAGCGGAAAGACCTGAGCTAAAGCCCAGGCAAGCGCAATTAGCGCAGCGACGATGAGGAGATAGATAAACTGACGGAAATTAAAGGGGCCCAGCAGTTTATCGTCGGCTTCGACGTCTTGGGGTACCTTGTATGTCGCCATATACAATTATTATAGCATATTGCGAGAGAATTAGACAGAATAAGCGGTTTAAAAAGCACCGCAGATTTGCGGTGCTTGAGCGGGGTTAGGAGCTAAAAAAGTCGTGATCGTCGACCGGAG
>CAZQMP010000008.1:12893-21044 GCA_964594565.1 uncultured Candidatus Saccharibacteria bacterium | reverse complement strand
CTTCCCGTCGAGCCGAATCATCGCAAGCTTCATCAAATCCGCTTCCGTTCCTTGGATTGGCATATTCTGCGCCGCTCTTTCCGCCCCCATTCTAACAACAAAGTTCGCGGATTTAACATCCGGCGTCGGCCTTCTGCGCCCAAAATACGTCTCGACAAATCCTTCGTTTCTCGCCTGAACAAGATAGCCTTTCATCTTGTCACCAATTGCCTTTCGAAGCTCCATATAGTGGTCAACAAATCGCTTCGCCTCCATAAACGACATCCCCGTTGCATCCGCCAGCCCCTTTGGACTCATCCCATAAATAATTCCAAAGTTAACTACCTTCGCATGTCGTCTCTGTTCCGCCGTCACTTCTTCCATCGGAATTTTATAAACCTGCGCTGCCGTCTTCTTGTGAATGTCCGTCCCCGCATTAAAATCATCAATAAGTTCCGCGTCGTCCGCCAGCGCCGCCGCAAGTCGAAGCTCGAACTGCGCATAGTCCGCAGAAATCAATACTTTCCCCGGATCCGCAACAAATCCCTCGCGAATCCTCTTCCCCTCCTCCGTTCTCGTCGGAATGTTTTGGAGGTTCGGGTTAAGCGATGACAACCTTCCCGTCGCCGTAACGTCTTGCGTAAATGTCGTATGAACTCTCCCCTCAATATCCGCAAGCTGCGGCAACGGCAAAATATACGTCGAAAGCAGCTTCGCCGCCTCGCGATACTCAATAATTTTCGGAATAATCGGATGTAAATTCCTTAACTTCTCAAGCTCCTTCGCCCCTGTCGAATACCCCCTCGTAGTCTTCTTGATCCCTTTTGTCGGCAGCCCAAGCTGTGTAAACAAAATATACGACAATTGAACCGTCGAATTAACGTTAAAATCCGTCCCCGCCAGCTCAAAAATCTCGTTTGTAATCCGCCCAACATACGTTTCGTAATCTTTTTCCAGCTTCTTAAAATGCTCAAAATCAATCTTCATCCCCTTTTTCTCTATCTTGTAGAGAATCGGGATAAGCGGCATATCGAGTTGCGTAAAGACTCGCTTTAACTTCGGCAGTTTCTTAAACTCCTCTTGCTGACGGAAATATTCTTGCCTCATTTCCTCTGGGTCGTCCGCAAACAAGGTTTCATTGTTGTCGTCGGTCTTCCTTGCGAGCGGGTTCAACAAAAACCTTCCCTGCCCAAGGTCATAAAACTTCGCTCCCTTGAGAATTTTTCTTGCGACAATCTCATTTCTATGCATCAACTCCTTAATATCAAAGGAAAATATCGTATCTTCCGGCAATTTTCCGACATTTTTTTCGGAACTTTCACCCGCGCTCAAAACTTCCTCCGACCCCTGTTTTTGGTCATAAAAAGCCTCTTTTTGCGCTTTCAAAAACTTACGCTCAAGCGACTTAAATTCGAGTTTCCTTAGCGCCTCAATAATCCTCGGCGTATCGACTACAAGCTCCGGAATCTCTTCAAGTTTAATCGGCGCATCCGTCATAATCTTTGCGAGCCTATAGCTCATAAACGCCGAGTCTTTCCCAGCTATCAGCTTCTTTTTCATTGCCCCGGAGATATCTTCAATGTGCTCATAAATTTCATTGAGGCTTCCATATTCATTGAGCAGTTTAACCGCCCCCTTCTCGCCAATCCCCGGCACGCCCGGAATGTTATCCGACGCATCACCTTTGATTGCCTTAAGGTCAAGGAATTGTTCTTTTCGGATTCCATATTTCTTCTCAACCGCCTCAACATCAATTTCCTCAAGCTCCGAGAACCCCTTAAGCAACCGATACATCTTTACATTCTGGTCAACAACCTGAAGCATATCAAGGTCAGAAGAAATAATAATAACCTCGTAATCTCCAGCTTCCCGCGACTGAAAGGCCAAAGTTCCGATAATGTCATCCGCCTCATAGTCGTCACACTCAACAAACGCCCATCCAAGCGCCTCAATCAACTCTCGAAGATACGGAATCTGTACAAAGAAATCTTCTGGCGGCTTTACTCTTCCCGCCTTATACTCCGGATAAATCGCAACCCTCTTAGAAACCGAGGTCTTCGCCTTATCCCAAGCAACCACGACTTTATCAGGGTTCAGTTTTTTGACCAGTTCCATCGCAATCGCCGCGAATCCATACACCCCTCCCGTCGGCGTTCCGTCGCTCGTCGATAGCGCCCCCATCGCATAATACCCGCGATAGAACACGCTCTTCCCGTCAATAACAACTAGTCTTTTCAAAACTCAATCTCCCCTAAAACTTCATCAATTTTCTCATGCATCTCTTTAACCGACCCGTCGTTCAGAATATAATAATCCGCCGCCGCAATCGGTCCACCCTTCTCAAGGTTTTCGATTTCACTACGGTCCCGTTCCATAATCTCATTTCGGTTAAACGGCCTCTCTGGCCTTACCGCAACGCGCTTATAGCGCAATTTCTTCGGTACGACAAGCGCCAAAAACGTCAATTCCCCAGGAAATTCTTTCTTGAGCGTAACATATTCTGTCCAAGAATAAACTCCGTCGAGCACAATTCGCCTTTGCCCCGCCTCGATTAAGTTATGTACTTCCTTAATAACTTGTCTGACAACCCAATCTTTCCCTTCCGTCGCCCGGATCTCCTCCCGGAACGCTTTCTCATTTTCCGGCGTAATCTCGATCCCCCTCGCCTCCATCTCCTTCAAAATCATCCCCCCAAAGTACACTTTCGGAAAACCTTTCTCGGTCAAAAAATCTACCGCGACTGACTTCCCGCTTCCGCTCATCCCGACTACCGCGAGAATTTTTACATCCCTTTCTTCTTTCCCCGTCATAAACCTCCTTCTCTTTTCTAGTATTATACCTTACTCTGCAATAACGCGCAAACTTTCTTTGCCCTTAGAAATCTTAATTGTCTTTACTCCTGTCAATTTCTCACCTTCCCCTTCGACATGCACAAACACATCCGTCGGTTTCCGAAACAAGAGCTCGTCTTGAGTCGTTTCTTTCCCTGGCAATTCCCCTTCCATCGCCCTTACAAACTTAAACATCGCTCTCCAAAAACTTCGGTTCCTCATCGTTCCGCTCCAAAATTCCGTCTCTCTAAACATCCATCCCTCTCCCGGAATTAGCCCCGCAATCGACACTCCGTTCAACGCGAGATAATCCGTCGTAATCTCCAGAAGTTGCTCCCCATTTAATTTCGTTTCTCTCGGCAAAAAATCTTTTCGCCATTTATTTTTCAGATACCACAAAAACGCCTTATTCGCCGCAAACTGTAAACGATTTTTCGCCTTCCTAAGTCTCTTTCGATTTTTCGGTCGGTCAAAAATCTCCGTCGCTTCCGCCATCAACCCAACAGAAAAATACATCCCTACCCATGTATAAAATTTTTGATCAATCTCGACCTTAAGGGGGTAGAAAACTTTATATTTCCCCTCTTCAAACCGTTTAATAATTTTCTGGAACGATAAATTCCCTAGCGCTTCCGGAAAATCATTAAAATTCCCAAACGGCAGACACGCAAAAGTCACAGTCTTCCCCGATTTTATGACTGCATTCATCGCCATTGTCGCCGTTCCATCCCCTCCGGCCGCCAAAACAAGGTCTCCCTTCCTTAAAATCTCCGCGAGCCTCGCTGCATTTTCTTGAACAGGTCCCGTTACGACTTCAAACTTCAAAACCATCCAGCCCTGAAGTTTTCTTGCCTTCTCAAGCACGCCCCGCTCTACTTCCGAAAACTTAGTCGATCTCGGACTATAAACGATGACGAGCCGTTTCATGAGTCTAAAGCACTCCGCCCGGAATCAACCACTCTAGGAACGTCCAGAGCAGTCCATAACAAAGTAGCCCAATCACAACTTGCACAATGCGGTTTTTTGCCTTCGTCATCTGTGCTTCGTTTCCACTCGCCGTCATATATTGAATGCCAGAAATCACAATTCCAAGCACCCCAGCCGCTGCAACTCCGTACGTAAGTATGTTCAAAACAATCGCAAGTAACTCAAAAATCGGCTCACCTTGACCATTCTCCGAGCTGCAATTAATCAAACTTGTGTTAACCCCGCCGCAACTCTCTGCGAATACGGGCTTCACATAGCAAAAGAAAGTTCCAACCAAAGCCACAAAAGCTAAAATCGCTACTTCCCTAAGGACAAGTTTTGTTTTGGTCTTCATCTTTCCTCCTATCTAAGGTATTCGTGTAATTTTTTCGTATCTTTGTGCTTACGAAGTTTAGAAAGCGCCTTCGCCTCAATCTGGCGAATACGTTCGCGCGTAACCGAAAATTCCGAACCGACTTCCTCAAGCGTATGCGGTCTCTCTCCGCCGATTCCGAATCTCATCTTGATAATCTTCTGTTCCCTCTCGGACAGTGTAGAAATAATCTTTGCCAGTTGTTCCTTAAGAATCTGCGTTGCCGCCGATTCTTCCGGAGAAACTCTTTCCTCGTCTTCAACAAAATCCCCAAGAACCGAATCTTCATCGTCCCCGTCGCGCCCAACACTCGCATCAAGCGAAGCGATATCCTGCTTAATCCTCATGACATATTCAATCTTATCGACATCCATGTCGAGCTCTTTTGCAATCTCTTCCGTGGTTGGTTCACGGTTTAATTGCGTCGTAAGCTTACGCGTCGTTCTTAAGACTTTATTGATTGTCTCAACCATGTGTACCGGAATACGAATCGTTCTTGCCTGGTCAGCAATCGCGCGCGTAATCGCCTGGCGAATCCACCAAGTCGCATATGTCGAAAACTTAAACCCTTTATCCGGGTCAAATTTCTCGACCGCACGAAGCAGCCCCGTGTTCCCTTCTTGGATTAAATCCAAAAAATCAAGACCTCTTCCGGAATAACGTTTTGCGATCGAAACGACGAGACGCATATTCGCCTCAACCATTTTATCTTTCGCTTTTCTGTCGCCTTCAACAATCCGTTTTGCAAGATCGGCTTCATCATCCGGATCGAGCAACGGAATTTTACCAATTTCACGAAGATAAAGTCGGACGGAATCGTCCGCGAACGCATCAACATTATCGACCGTTATTTCAAGGTCTTCATCAGAAAGTTCTTCCTCGTCCGCGAGATCCAACTCATCAGGCTCTAACGGCTCAAGGAACAAATCGTCTTTGTCTTGGTCCATTACAAAAATTATAAGCTATCTTTTAGATTTTTGCAACTCCGTGATTTTTCTCAAAATTTCTTTTTCCCTTTCCGGATCGATATTTTCGTCCTCAAGTTCCGCCGTCAATTTCGATATTTCACTTCTTACAAGCTCCATTTTGAGCTGTGCATATAAATCTCTGACTTCAACTTTAAGCTCTTCTCTCGTTCGGCCTTTATATCCCGCGTCAAAAACAAGTTCAAGCTCCGCCAATTTTACTTCGTCTTCCGGAATTTCAATTTCTGCTGGCACTTCTACTCCCCCATACACCGCAATCGCCTGCAAGGTACTTTCGAACTTCTCAAGTTTGTCCGACTTTACTTCCGTCTTAGCTTTTTTAAGCCTTCGCTTTGGCTTTTCTTCAAGTTTTCTCGTTAAATCCGTTTCTTTCCCTTTTAAATCCTCCCTGGAAACTCCGAGCCTCCTCGCAACAAGTTCTTCATAATGCGCCCGCTCGACTTTATCTTTCACAAAATTCAATAACTTCAGCGCAACGTCCGAATATTCTTTCTTCCCAAACGCCGAGCTCATATCAACTTTCTCTTCATATTTATCAAGCAGCCAATCAACCGCCGGTCGGCGATTTTTTACCGCTTCCTGCCAAAGTTCCGGTCCTTTCTGAATCAACTCGTCCGGGTCCTTCGCTCCATGATAATCCGAAATAACTGTAAGGTTAATCCCGAGGTCACCCGCCATCGCGATTGCTCTTTCTGTCGCTTTAACCCCCGCCTCATCTCCGTCATACGCCAGTCGAATATCGTTCGTCAGTCTCGACAAAATCTTCAAATGCTGCTCCGTCATCGCCGTCCCACTCGTTGCGACCGCTTCTTTAACTCCGGCTTGATGCGAAGAAATTACGTCCATATTCCCTTCGACAATTACGACAAATCCATTTCTCCGAATCGCTTCTTTTGCTTGATAAAGCCCGAAAATAAAGCGACTTTTATTAAACAAAATCGTGTCCGACGTGTTAAGATATTTCGGTTCCGACTTGTCTAAAACTCTCGCCGTATAGCCGATGACTGTTCCGCCCGTATCAAGAAACGGCACCATCATCCTCCCCCTGAACATATCTCCTCCGAATCGATTCAAAAGTCCCGCCGTCTCCAATTCCTTCTCAGAAAACCCTCGGCTGTTTAGAAACTTTTTTAAGCTCTTCCCATCCACCGGCGAATATCCAATCCGGAATTCCTCGACCGTCCCGCGGTTCATGTTTCGTTTATAAAAAACATATTCCGAAACTCTCCGACTTTTCGAAAGACAAAATTGATAATATTTCGTCGCAAGTTCCAGCGCTTCTTTCGCGCGACTTTTTTGTTTAGAAACATCTTGATTCCCACGCTTAAGATATTTGTTCAAGTCCACGCCCGCTTGCGCCGCCAACTTATTTAGCGCTTCCATGAACGTAATTCCCTCAACGTCCATCACGAACGAAAAAATATCTCCGCCTTTGTTTGCCGAAAAATCGTGCCAAATTCCTTTTTCCGGCGAGACCATAAACGAAGGCGTCTTATCGACTCCCCAAGGCGAACGTCCTTTAAGGGTTCTTCCGGCCCGTTTCAGCTCAATATACTGAGAGACAACATCTTCAACCGGCAATCTTGCTTTAATTTCCTCCTTCGCTTCGTCCATATATCTCTAGTATATCATCTTTTTTATGAAAAAGTATGATATACTTAAACCATGAACGATTTAGACTACTTAAACCAAATCTCTGCTGGAGTCTCCGCGCCAAAATCCGCCGCTCCATTTTTCGACAAAAAAATGAAAACCGTCCTCGGCATTGCCGTTGGCGCCGTCATCATGATTATCATCCTTTTCGCCATGACTGCCTCGACCCCAAAGGTCGCAACTGCCGACGAAGAACTTGGTCGCATCTACAACCGTTCAAAGACTCTCCTCGAGCTCATTGAAACTTACAACTCTCGCGTAAAGTCCTCTTCTCTCCGTGCTGCTGGCAGCTCCCTCCAAACCGTCCTGACCGAACTCGAATCTGGTTCCGAAGCCTACATGACTTCCGTTTACGGTCTAAACGCCGCTGACTTCGCCATGACCGCCGCCGATACCGCCCTCGTTGAAGGAACGAGCGAAAATCTCGAAAAGGCCTCTTTGAATGGTCTTCTCGATCGTTATTACGCTTCGGAAATGTCTTATCAAATCGCTCATCTCCTAATCGTAGAAAACCAAGCTCTCGAGAAATCGTCGAACGCCGACATTAATTCCTTCCTAGAAAACTCTGAGACTTCTCTAAATCGTCTCCAGGAAACCTTTTCTTCCTATTCCGAATCTGACTAATTTCTGCTATACTTAAAGTATTATGAGCAAAGATTCTAAAAAACTACCCAAAGTCGATGTCGCCAAAGGCCTCGACACCATCAAGAAAAAAGAACCGAAAGTTCTAAAAGAATTTAAAGAATTCATCAACCGCGGTTCCGTAATTGACCTCGCTGTCGGTATCATCATCGGTGGCGCTTTCACCTCGATTGTTAATTCTCTCGTCAACGACGTCGTTATGCCTGTTGTCTCGATGATCATCGGTGGTTTCGACTTCACAAGTTTGAAACTTACGATTCCTGCCTATATCGAAGGCATCGAACCTGCAACAATCAACTACGGCAACTTCATCCAAGCCGCTGTCAACTTCTTGATTATTGCCTTCGTTATCTTCCTCATGATCCGCGCAATCAACAACATGAAGAAGAAAGCCGCTCCGGCTCCTGTCGAAGACAAGGCAAACGCCAAGGCCGAAAAAGATCAGACCGCCATTCTCGAAGAAATCCGCGATCTCCTAAAAGACCAGAAAAAGAAATAATCCTCAAAATAGCCCCGACCGGGGCTATTTTTATTCCATTTCTTTCGTAAGGTTATAGCTTAATCGAACCAAATCCTCAATTTCGTCTTCTTTGAGCTGACCAGAATTAACAATTTCGATTCCCCCTCGCCCAAAATACCGACTTTCCATTACGCTTTCATATTTTTGAATGAGTAATTTTCGGAGCTTCTCATCCGTCCTCACCTCAATCGTATGTTTATT
>CAZQMP010000008.1:0-12793 GCA_964594565.1 uncultured Candidatus Saccharibacteria bacterium | reverse complement strand
AACTCCCCTATCCCACTTATTTTAGAAACGTCAAATACCATTTTAACTCCTCTATTGACCCTTGTATATCACTTAACGCTCGGTGCTCTTCCGGCTTAATAAATTTTTTATGCTTCGCCCCCTCAAAATACACTTTCCACGCGCTCACATCGAGCATTCGATAATGTAGTCTCTCCGCGAGTCTCGGCATTTCTCTGTCGATAAATTTCCGGTCTTGATGAATCGAATTCCCGGCAAGAATAACCTCCTCCCCAAAATACTTATCAAGAAACTCAAGCAATTCATTCTCGACTTCCTCAGTCGGCTTCCCCGACAGATTCTGCTCAACAAGCGCTTCTTTCGAGAGATGATTTTTCTCCCAGAATTCTCCAACCATTCTCTCTTGGAGTAACTCCGGCGCCTGTTTTACGATTCCCTGATAATCCGCAATCGGTTCCAAGTCCCATCCCGTCGCAATCGCCGCGACTTCAAGAATCCTGTCTTTCTCCGGTTCAAGCCCTGTCATCTCAAGGTCAATCCAAAGTAACTTTGCTCGTTTCGTCATTACATTTCCTCCGGAATTTCAATTCCTAAAATTCTTAGTCCATGCGTCATTACATTCGAGAAAACTTGAACAATTTTCTTACGCTCGTGTTCAAATTCATCTCCAACAACTTTACAATTTTCATAAAATCGACTAAATTCTTGCGCCGTTTCGAACAAATAATTACAGACAAGATGTGGCGCTTTTTCTTGAACCGCATCCCTTAAAACTTCTGGATATTGAACAAGTTTTTTACAAATTCTAAGTTCGTGCTCGTTCAGTTTCCAATTTTTGTTCATTTCCGCAGAATTTTCTTCCGAATTCTTCAAAATTTTGTTCGCGCGTACCGCCGAATACAACAAATAAATGCCGGAGTTTCCCGTTGTCGAAACCGACTCATCAATATCAAACACAATATCTCCGCCGATTTTATACTTAAGCAAAGCATACTTAATCGCCGCCAAGGTCAGTTTCTGCGCTAAACTTTCGTCAGCCGAGAACTTCTCGCGTACGCTATCAAGAACGTCAACCGCCTTAATAAAGTTCCCTTTCCTGCTCGACATCTTCTCATTTCCCGGAAGCCTTACGTTTCCATGCGTGATGTGGCTTGTCTTCTGTACGAGTTCCGGTGCGTACTGTTCAACCGACTTCAAAACGACTTTCATGTAATCAATAATATCGTTCCCCGTAATAACAACCGACTCATCAAACCGATAATCTTCATCTTTCGTAAAGAGTAGCCCAACATCTTTCGTTTCATACGTCGGCAACCCTTCCTTATTGATAAAGACACGCGTATGCAGCCCAAAATCCTCGCCCCTAAAGACAATCGCCCCGTCGCTCTCCGTATAAACTTCTGGCGTATGCTCACGAATTGCCTCGACGCCTCGCTCCGCAACCGTCGATTCTGGATAATATTTTTCAAACTTAACGCCGATTTGGTCATAAAACTGATCAAAATATTTATAGCTCAGCTCTCTTCCCTTCCAATATCTTTCCGCAAGTTCCGAATCGTGCAAATTATTTTCAGAAATCCGATAAATTTCTTTGTTCAGTCTTACAATTTCCGCTTTTGCGTTTTCGTCTTCTTCATACAGCCTCGTCCCCTCAACGTACGCTTTCGCAATATCATCAATCGTAAACGGCTCTTTTAACACATAAAGTGTCTTCGCAACGTGCAGCCCGACGTCTCCCCCAAAATTAACTCGGTGCACTTTCCCTCCTGCAAATTCAATCAACCTCGAAATACTCTCCCCCATAATCGAAGTATAAAGATGCCCAATATGCAGCACCTTAAACGGATTCGGATCCGAGAATTCCGTCACGACATTTTTGCCAGAATATTCATCCTGTGATATATTTTCTTCAAATTTAGCGGAAAAATCGCCGATTTTCTGAATAAAATATTCATCCGGTAGCATAAAATTAATGAACCCCGGCCCAGCAATCTCCGTTCGATATTTTGCGAACTCTGGTCTCGCAACAATCTCCTCCGCAATTTCTCGCGGATTTTTATGCAGTTCCCTTACAAGTTTCATCGCAACATTCGTTGCAAAATCCGCCCTGAACTCAGATTTCTCTTCAAGTTCCGGCGCAACCGTCACTTCGACCTCTGTAGAAATACCAAAGGCCTCATTTATGACTTTTTCTAGAGTATTCTTAATCTCTTCCATTAGAGATATTTTATCATTTTTTACAAGCTTTTACAAATTCAAAGAACAACGGATGAACCTCAAGCGGTCGACTCTTAAACTCCGGATGCGCTTGCGTCGCCTGGAAGAACTTCAATCCTGGCGCCTCGACAAACTCAACCAACTTCCCATCTGGGCTCGTCCCAGAAATCTTAAGTCCCCCCTTCTCGATTTCTTGTATAAAACTTTTATTCACTTCGTAACGGTGACGGTGGCGCTCAACTACCTCTGTTTTTCCGTAAATTTCCGCTGTCTTCGAACCCGGAACAAGCTTCGCTGGATAGTTCCCAAGTCGCATGCTTCCCCCTGTTGATTCCTTTCCCCTCTGCCCTTCCATAATATAAATCACATTGTTTTTATCCGTCTCTGTCGCCCCAAACTCTTCCGAATTTGCATCCTTGACTCCCCCGATTCTCGCCGCCGCAATCACTGCCGCCTGCATCCCAAGGCAAAGCCCGAGATAAGGGACATTCTTCTCAAGCGCATATTCTGCCGCCAGAATCTTCCCTTCAACTCCTCTCGCTCCGAATCCGCCCGGAACAACAATCCCGTCGCATTCTATGAGCTCGACTCTCGCCTCATTGTCACTTACGCGTTTCGAAGTATCGGTAAGCTCCTCCGCATTGATCCAAACCAAATCAAGATTAACCTCATTCCATGCTGCCGCCGCTTTAAGCGCCTCTGTTACGCACATATACGTATCATTATTCCCAACATATTTTGCGACTAACCCAATTCTAACCGTTTTACGATATTTTCTATTTCTCCGCTTAGAAAACTCTTCCCAGCGGCTCATATCCGGCTCAATCTCGTCGCCGACAAAATCGTTCAGAATATTAAGCACCCCGCTCTTAAGTACGTTAAACGGTACATCATAAACCGAATTAATATCCGGAAGGTTAACAACTGCGTCCGGATCAATCCCCGCAAACGCCGCAATTTTCGTCTGTATTTCCTTCGGCGCCGGCTTTTCCGTCCTCGTACAAACAATATCCGGAATAATCCCGAATCCTCGAAGATCCTTGAGCGCATTCTGCGCCGGCTTTGTCTTAAATTCCTTACTCGTATTTATCCAAGGCACATAAACAACAGAGACATAGAGACAGTTTCTCCGCCCAACTTTATTCGCGAACAACCTAATCGCCTCAACAAAAGACAATCCCTCATAGTCCCCAATCGTCCCCCCGATTTCGACAATATGAATGTCCGAATCCTGAGACGCGCGCGCAATTTTCTCTTGTACGAGATTCGTAAAATGCGGCACAAGTTGAACTGTCTTCCCTTTAAATCCGCCACTTCGCTCCTTATCAATCAGTTCCTTAAAAATCGACCCCGAGAGCGTAATCGAATATTTCGAAGTCTCGAAGTCTAAAAATCTTTCATAATGTCCAAGGTCAAGATCGGTCTCAACTCCGTCCGCCGTGACAAAACATTCCCCGTGCTCAACTGGGTTTAAGAGTCCCGCGTCGACGTTCAGATACGGGTCACATTTTTGCATCGTGACTTTATATCCCTTCGCCTTCAAAATCGCTCCCATCGAAGCCGCTGTGATTCCCTTCCCGACCCCAGAAAGCACACCCCCGGTTACAAAAACATATTTGGTTTGTTTTAATTTTTTATTTTTATCCATGTGGGCACCTCCTTATTTTCCCACCTTTTTCTCTATTTTAGCATAACCGCCTTAGAAATGTAAACCAATTTTTCATAGATTTTTCATTTTCCTCCACCCCTGATAATATTGACTTTTTACGCTTTGTGTGGTATAATAAAAAGGTTACCTCTCTGCGCCATGCGCAAATAAGTTTAAGGAGGAGTACTTTATGAAACGGTTTATTTCCCTGTTGGTTACGCTACTCATTTGTCTCATGTCGTTTAGCAGCTTCGCGCTCGCTGAAACCTACGTTCCCTCTCCCGACCTCAAGACCATCTTGGCCCGCCTCGAGCCCCATCTCGTTCTCGTCAACAAAGACCATAAACTCCCGGAAAACTGGCTCGACCTCATCACTTTGGTCCCGACTACAAACTCCCTCGGCGAAGAATTCCTCGTTGAAGAAAACACCTTAAAACACTTCGAGGCTCTTCGTGAAGAACTCCTAGCCGAAGGAATCCAAATCGAAATCGATAGCGCCTATCGTTCTCTCGAGGAACAACAAGAAATCTGGGACGAATGGTCTGCCGACCCAGAGCTCGGACCTGAATACTGCGAAAAATACCTCGCCCGCGTCGGGTATTCCGAACATCACACTGGTCTCGCCATCGACATTTTCATTATCAAGCCCGATGGCACAGAGGAACGCGACAACGAAGAAATGATTGCCGACCGCAAAACCTTCGCTAAAATCCACGAAAGACTCGCAAGTCACGGTTTCATTCTTCGCTTCCCCGAAGGGCAAGAAGACATCACCGGTTACGCCTACGAACCTTGGCATTTCCGCTATGTCGGCGAAGAAGTCGCCATTTATATCTACGAACACAACATCACATTCGAAGAATTCTGTGCGACCTTCACATAAACCTTTTCACCCTCCCTCGCGCCCCGCGACGGGGCGCTTTTCTCAAGTTCAGCGTAATCGGCAGGATTCGCTTCCAAGGAGGAGGAACCAGAAAAACTTGTTTTTCTGGTCCGACGACGCAGGAAAAGAGAATCCTCCGGCTAGGCGAAGCCTAGCCGATAATAAAAAATAGCCTCTTTAGAGGTTATTTTTTATTATTCGCTTCAAGCTTGGCGGAAGCGAGAGGATTCGAACCTCCGGAACGGTTGCCCGCTCACACGCTTTCCAAGCGTGCTCCTTAAACCACTCGGACACACTTCCGCGTGAGTTTAGTATATCATAAAACCTTGAAAAAAAGAAGTTTTTCATATATTATATAACCATATGCGATTTCGAAATTTTTTGCGCGGCGATACGCTGGTTGAGGTTATGTTTGCCGTCGGCATCTTTGGCCTCGTCGCTGTCAGCGCAATAAGTCTCATGAATCGCGGTCTCTATTCTGCCCAAGGCGCCCTGGAAATCTCCATGGCCCGTAACGAAATCGACGCCCAAGCCGAGGCTCTCCGCTTTATCCATAACGCCTACGTCTCCGAACAAGACGGCTCGACCGAAATTTACTCTAAACTCTGGCAAGAAATTAAAGACCTTGCTTATACTCCGTCTACTCTCCCCGAGAATTTCTTTAGCGGTTATAACGATATCCCCTGTGGGAACATTTATTACAACGACGACGGCGAGAACTACCTCCCCTCTAAATCCTTCGTGATTAATCCTCGCCTCTTAAGTTCCGACAACATCGAAGACGAGCTCAACTACGCCGGAGGAATCAACAACATCGTCGTGAAAAACACGTCGAATAGCTCAAAGCTCCAGATGTCTGATGTCTATCCCCGCCTCGTCTATGCAAACACCTCCTCAAACGAAGAAAGTGAAGACGGCTCTTATTCCGACATTAACACAAACACCCGAACAAACCTCTACGAAAACTCCGATTTCTATTCCGCCGAGGGCATCTGGGTCACCGCTGTCGCCGAAGGTGGCGAAGGCGAAGAGTTCGTCCCTGACTTTTACGACTTCTACATCCGAACCTGTTGGGATGCCCCCGGCGGCGGCCGTAACGAACGCAATTCCTCCTCGACTATCTCGACGACGATTCGTCTTTATAATCCCGATGCGATTACCCTCGAGTGTATCGTTCAGACCGAAGGCCAAACCTGCGCTCCTGCTGCCCTCGAACAGTCCGGCATCTTCATCGTCATGAACTGGTCTGGCTCAAACTCCGACATCGACGCCCACCTTATCGGTCCGAACGACGGCAAACCCGTCCCGAGCGGTTATCACGTCTACTTCGGCGCAAAAACCGCCGGCGAATACAAGACTCATGATTATGTCCTTTCCGACGGCACTCGCCAAGTCGTCGAAGGTTACACTCTCCAGCTCGACGTTGACGCCCTCGGCAGCAACTACAACTACAATACCTCTACCGACACATGGAACTCCTCCGGAAACGGTAACGGCAAGGTCGAGGTCATCGCGATTCGCTCCCTCTACTCTTCAAATTTCCATTATTACCTTTACGACTGGGCCGGCGGCGGCCTTAACAACCAAAACCTCCGTGTCCGTGTTTACGTCGGCTATGCCGCGAACGGTGTCGGCCAATGGCCCCGCTATAACGAACCTGTCGCCACGTTTACATACCCCGGCGGCGGTGGCTCTCACGCATACTGGGATGTTTGCAACATTATCGTCGAAGGTTCCGGCCTGATCACCGTCGAAACCATCGACAATGTCCGCTCAGACGCCCCTTCCATTTAACCCGTTGTAAATATTACAACATTTTCTTATTTTTTCCTCTTCAAAATTCGTCGTTTTAAGCATATAATAATTCTTAATGACGGGCGAAAACGAAATAATCATCAAATTAGAAAACTTAACGAAACGCTACGGTTACGGCGATGCGGCGTCTTATGCCTTAAAAGACTTTGATTTGACCGTAAAACGCGGTGAATTCATCATGATCATGGGTCCTTCCGGTTGCGGAAAGACGACCCTCTTAAACATCATCGGTCTCCTCGACACGGCGACTTCCGGAACATATTTTCTGAACGATGAACCTGCTTCGCGCATCTCCGCGCGCCGCCAGGCTCGCCTCCGTGCGAAAAAGATCGGCTTCATCTTCCAGAACTTTAACCTAATTCCCGACCTCCCGATAATCGAAAACGTTTCCCTCCCCCTCGTTTACTCCGGCTACCATAAAACCCGCCGCCTAATAAAGGCCTCCGAAGTTCTCGACCGTTTCAACTTGAAAGAAAAAGAATACTACATGCCGTTCCAGCTTTCTGGCGGCCAACAACAGCGCGCCGCGATCGCCCGCGCAATCGTCGCAAGACCAGAAATCATCCTTGCCGACGAGCCGACCGGGAATCTCGACTCTCACTCTTCCGCCCTCGTAATGGAAGAACTAAAGCGCATCCACTCCGAAGGCAACACCATCATCATGGTTACTCATAACCCGTCTTTAACGGTCTACGCAACACGCGTAATCCACATGCTCGACGGCACAATCGACACCGACGTAAAGACTGTGAAAGATTCCGACCTCCCTGTCCCCGTCGAAACGAAAAACGCAAAGAAGCGCAACAAGAAAAAGAAGAAAAATAAAAAGAAGGGGAGGAAATAATCATGGCTCTGTTACTAAAAACTCATCTTGAGCTCGCGCGCTCTTCCCTCCGCCAAAACCGCACCCGCTCGTTCTTAACCTGTCTCGGGATTGCGATTGGTGTCGCCTCGATTATTTTGATTCTTTCGCTCATGGGGAGCATTTCATCCCTCATTTCCCGTCAAGTCTCCCAAATCGGCTCCGATCTTATCGTCGTCCGCCCCTCCTCGACAAAAGACACCGTCACATCAATCGTCGACGAACTTACTTCCTCGACGCAATACTTAAAATCGAATCTTACCTTGAAAGACGTCTCGACCATTGAAAAGCTCGAGAACATTGCGTCTGTCGCTCCTCTTGCCGTTTCAGTCAATTCCCTTTCCGGCGACGACACCGTCGTCCCTTCCGCAACCATCGTCGGCACAAACCCTGACTTCATCAAAATCCAGAATCTCTCTCTGAAGTCCGGAACCTTCCTCCGCGAAGACTCCCAGACTCCAACCGCCGTCATCGGCTCTGGCCTTGCGGCTGACCTCTTTGGAACCGGCGAGCCAATCGGCAAAACCATCTCCCTCCTCGGTCAACATTTCATCATCGTCGGCATCCTCTCGAAAATCGAAGACCCAATAAACTTCAACAATCTCGATCTTGACTCTTGCCTCTTTGTCTCCGCCTCCGCCCTAAACAAAATCGATAATTCCCTCCAAATCCAACAAATTAACATCCGTGCCCAAAACACTGACGGCCTCGAAGAAACCGTAAATTTGATTCGAGAGACCCTCATCTCGTCCAAATCCGGCGACACGAACTTCACTGTTCTCTCCGGTGACGACATCACCCACCCCGCTGGGGCGCTCTTTTCAATCATCTCCGGCATCCTCTCGATTGTCGCTGGAATCTCCCTCGTTGTTGGCGGCATTGGTGTCATGAACATCATGCTCGTCTCCGTTGCCGAACGCACGCACGAAATCGGCGTCCGCAAAGCCGTCGGCGCCTCGACAAACAACATCTTCCTCCAGTTCCTCTTTGAAGCTTTAATCCTTTCCCTGCTTGGCGGTCTCCTCGGCCTTGTCCTTGGCTACGCGCTCGCCTTCGGTCTTTGCCTGATTACTCCGTTTAATCCGTTTGTCTCCTGGGAAATTCTCGCTATTACCTTCGGAACCTCTCTCCTCGTCGGCCTAATCTTCGGCCTCTATCCTGCCCTTAAAGCCGCCAACAAAAACCCGATCTATTCCTTGAAATTCTGGGGATAAAATTGTATAATAGCGCTAATGAGAATTTTAGCGATTGAATCTTCATGCGACGAAACCGCGGCCTCGATTCTCGAGGCCGATTCTTTTGAGCAAAAACTTCTCTCAAACGTCGTCGTCTCCCAAATCAACATCTTCAAGTCCTATGGCGGTGTCATTCCCGAAGTCGCCGCTCGCTCCCATCTCGAAGCCATCCTCCCTGTCCTCGACAAAGCTTTTTCTGACGCCAATCTTACAAAAGATGGCGAGAACGACTGGGACAAAATCGATGCGATCGCCGTCACCCACACTCCCGGCCTCCTTGGTTCACTTTTGATTGGAACCTTGACCGCCCGCACCCTCGCCATTCTCCACAACAAACCTCTCTACCCCGTCCACCATCTCAAGTCCCACATCTACAGCAACTGGCTTACGCTCGAAAATAACAAGAGCAGTGGAAGATTGGAACAGACAAATTCAGAGCATAAGAATCTTCCCGCCTTCCCACTACTCTCCCTTGTTATCTCCGGCGGCCACACCCAGATAATCTACATGCCTTCCCATAATTCCTTTGAAATTATCGGCACAACTCTCGACGACGCCGTCGGCGAATGCTTCGACAAAGTCGCAAAAATTCTTGGTCTTCCCTACCCTGGCGGCCCCTCAATCGCCTCTGCTGCCAAGTCCGGCAACCCCAAAAAATACAAACTCCCCCATCCAAAAATCGATGCTCTCGACTTTTCCTTTTCTGGTCTAAAAACCGCTGTTCTCCGCGCCGTCCAAAAAGAAGTCGGCGTCCCGATTTCCTACCCCTCCCACGATCTCAAAAACCTCCTCTCCGGCCAGCAAGTTGCCGATTTTGCCGCCTCGTTTGAAAAAACCGCCTGTGAAATCCTCTTAGAAAAGCTCCAGCTTGCCCTAAAAACTCACCCCGAAACCCGCTCGATCGTCTTTGCCGGCGGCGTAAGCGCAAATAGCCGTCTCCGCGAACTGGCGTCAAAGAAATTATCTCGAGAAAATATTTACTTCCCGCTTCCCTGCTTCTCAGGCGACAATGCCGCCATGGTCGCAATGGCCGCCTTTTACGAAATCGAATCTGGCGTTTCCCCGACCAATCCTTATTCTTTGAACATTTCTCCGCGTTCCGTGATACAATAATATTATGTACGAACATTTTCTCCAATCAGAAACTTGGAAATCTTATGAAAAACTCGAAGGCAAAACCGTCTTCGTAGAAAAAGGTGAAGATTATCATTTTCTTGCCGTCCTTGAGAAGACAAAACTCGGCAATTACCTTTCTCTTCCCTACGGCCCGTCTCTCTCGAAGGAAAATCCGAAAGCCGCCTTTAAACACGCTCTAGCGGCCCTCCAGAAGCTCGCAGAAGCCCATTCTTGCTTTTTCCTGCGCCTTGAACCTACTTTTGCGTTCGACGCGTCCTGGCTCGAATCTGAAGGTCTAGTGAAGTCTAAGGATATCGACCCGGCCCATACTTGGCTCCTTCGCCTTGATGACAAGTCTGAAGACGACCTCTTAAAAGGCATGGAATCCCGGAAAGTTCGCTATTGGCGTAACTGTGCGAAGAAAAACATTTCTCTCCGCACCTCTAAAAACCCCGAAGAAATCACAATTTTAACCAATTTCCTTAAAACACTCGGAGAAAAAGATAGTTTTACCCCCCAGACCGAGTCCCATCTTAAAAATCAGCTAAAATCCGGCTTCGCTACTCTTTACGTTGCCGAACTAACTGACGAGTCGAACCCGACCCCCGTCCCGATCGCCGCCGCCTTGATTTACGATTACGAAGATACCCGCTATTACATGCACGCCGCGACCGATTTCGAACATAGAAACCTCATGGCTGGCACGATTATCTTGATCCAAATGATTCTCGACGCAAAGGCCGACGGAAAACGTTTCTACGATTTCTGGGGCATAACGACCTCCGAAGACAAAAACCACCCTTGGTATGGTTTCACCCAATACAAAAAATCCTTCGGCGGTTTCGAAGTCGACTATTCCGGAACCTGGGACTTCCCGCTCAACAAGCGAAAATACTCCCTCTACAAAAAAGTCCGCAAAGCGAACCGTCTCCTCAGAAAAATCTCTAAATAACCGTTCATAAAAGGCCCCCCGAAGAGGGCCTTTATAACTGCTTCTGGTTCGGCGCTTCCGCGCTAACTAGGGTAGCTCCCCAGAAGGCTTACGTCTGAATTAATTTTATCAAAATCCCCGGAGTTTGTCGATAAGCTTCAATTTTCCGATCTGATATTTAAGGCTCCCGTTAAATCCTCGCTTCGGGAATTCATCAATCACTCGGATTTTCGAACCAAGAATTTCCAGAAAATGCAGATTATGCAGCCCGTACGCCTGGAACGCCGCTCCTGCGACCATGTCTGCCACTTGAAGGAGCAAATTCGTCTTCGAATCCGCCTGATTGACCGTGACCGTCTTCCCGACAAGGTTCGGGAATTCTTCATATGCAGAAATTTTAATATAATCCGTCAGCGAATTCATCGACTTTACCGCCGTCGACCTTTGGTCAAAAATAATCTCAAATTCTTCTTTATATCTCTTAAAAATCCTCATCATAAGCAGCTTCGAGAAATAATTATAAATCAAATTCTTCTCTTTTCCCTGCCGAAGCAGTTCAACGAGCGGCTTATACGCGACAAAATAAAACACATCCACGTCTTCGACTTTAGAAATCTTCGTCAAAATTCGCTGTCGCTGTGCAAATTCCAGTCTAGAAAACTTAATCTCTTCCCCCTTTTTGACGAACAATTTCGGTTTCCCGGACGCGTCCAAAGTTTGTTCACGCCGAATAATTCTTTTGAGCCGAACTTCTGCCTTCGTAGTTTTCACGACAATTGCTGCAAGGACAAAATACTTCCCACTCTTCCCCATGTTTCCAGATTCGTCGACGTAAACGCGTATCATCCCTCTATTTTACCACATTCTAGCGGTCAAATTCACTAAGGTCGAACAACGGATTCTTGTCTTTATCGATAATTCCCTGCGCCTTTTTGACGAGCTTCTCAATTCCCTTCTCCGTTTCCGCACTCCCCACGTGAATCGTTCGGACAACTTTTCCCCGTTCTTTATAACAAACCTGAACTCCTGTCTTCCCTGATCCAGTTTCGAATTTTCTAATAAATGCCATAACTATATTTTATCATAAAACCTTCACGGTACGAAGGACGCCGACCGAAGGGAGGCGTCCCGGCGCGCGAAGCGCGCCTTGGGGTATATCCACTTTTTTCGACCTTGAAAAATTCCCAAAATTCTCATGCTTTTCCACTTTTTCCCGACTATTTTAGTTCCCTTTTTACCTGTTTCTTAGCACACCCTTGACTTAGCATCCCGCTTTTGCTAAAATAGAAATAACCAAAAGGTCACTGCGTAAAAAGAAAAGCTTTTTGGAGAGTGTAGACCGAAAATAAACATAACATTTATCCTTTTTGATAGCAACCTAATTAAAATGGTTCTGCTTTTTGTCAAAAAATTGTGCGTGAAAACGCTAATTTTTGCTAAGAACAGGGAATCGTGGTAAAATAATTATATGAAATTCACATCTTCTTACGAACCAAAAAACTTTGAAGCCGACATCTACCGAGCGTGGGAAGAAGGCGGCTATTTCGACCCAAAATCGAAGAATCAAAAACAGGGAAATACTGATTTTACGAAAAGAGACGAATATTCAATCGTCATGCCGCCTCCAAACGCAAATGGCAATCTCCATATCGGCCACGGTCTTACGATTGCCCTTGAGGATTCCTTGACCCGCTTCCACCGCCTAAAAGGGAACACAACATGGTATATCCCTGGCGCTGATCACGCCGGTTTTGAGACTTGGGTCGTTTATGAACGCGCTCTCGAAGCCGTCGGCCATACTCGTTTTGAATACTCTCGCGACGAGCTTTACGCTCAGGTTTGGAATTTCGTAGAAGAACAAAGAGGAAACATGGAGCTCCAGGTTCGTGCTCTTGGCGCCTCTTGTGCTTGGAATGATTTAACGTTCACCCTCGACGAGAACGTTGTTTCTCGCGTCTATAAAACCTTCGAGAAGATGTGGAATGATGGCTTTATCTATCGCGGCGAGAAACTTGTAAACTACTGTCCAAAGCACCAAACCGCCTTCGCCGACATCGAAGTCGAGCACGTCGACGAAGAAGGCTTCCTCTGGGACCTCAAGTACGAG
>CAZQMP010000007.1:0-21567 GCA_964594565.1 uncultured Candidatus Saccharibacteria bacterium | reverse complement strand
GAGAAGAAAGAACAAGACATCTTCTTCGGCGACTACCCTTGGATGACCGACCGCGCGACGTTTATCATTAACGGTACCGAACGCGTTATCGTCTCCCAGCTCATTCGTTCCGCTGGCGTCTTCTTCACTGCCGACCGTATCGGCGAAAAACGCTACTATGGCGCGAAAATCATCCCTGGCCGTGGTGCTTGGCTCGAATTTGAAACCTCAACCTCCGGCGCTATCTACGTAAAGATTGATCGCCGCCGCAAAATCCCGGTAACGACTTTCCTCCGTGCTCTTGGTGTTGCGAAAAACTCCGAGATTAAGGAAAAGTTCGTCGGTCTTGATGAAGGGGAATTCTCCTATATCGACGCTACTCTCGAGAAAGACACGACTCGTGGTCAATCCGAGGCTCTTATCGAAGTTTACCGCCGTCTCCGCCCAGGCGACCTCGCTACCGTCGAGAACGCAAAAGACATGATCGAACGTACTTTCTTCGATTACAAACGCTACGATTATTCTCGCGTTGGTCGCTTTAAGATTAACCAACGTCTTGGTTTTGACACCCCGAACGATTCTGAACACCGCACCCTCCAGATGCAGGATCTCGTTGCGATTATCGCCGAAATCATTCGCCTTAACAACACCCAAGACGCTCCTGACGACATCGACTCTCTCGCAAACCGCCGCATCAAACTCGTCGGCGAGCTTGTCCAACGCCAATTCCGCCTCGGTATGCTCCGCTTACAGCGTAACATTCTCGACCGTATGTCAATGGCTAACATTGAAGAAGTCACTCCTTCCCAGCTCCTCAACTCTCGCCCAGTTGTTGCCGCTGTAAAGGAATTCTTCGCTTCGTCCCAGCTCTCCCAACTCATGGACGAAACTAACCCATTCGCCGAGCTCTCCCATAAGCGCCGCTTGAGCTCAATGGGTCCAGGCGGTTTGACTCGTGAACGCGCCGGCTTTGATGTCCGCGATGCTCACCCAACCCACTACGGTCGTATCTGTACAGTTGAGACCCCTGAAGGTGGTAACGTCGGTCTCGTGCTTAACCTTGCAACTTACGCCCGTATCAACGACTACGGCTTCATCGAAGCGCCTTACCGCGTCGTTAAAAATGGAAAAGTCACAGACGAAGTTGTCTATGTCGACGCTTCCGCCGAAGACGACATGATTATCGCTGACGCCTCCGTCAAACTCGACAAATCCGGTAAGTTCGTCGACACTTACGTCTCCGCTCGTGTCCACGGTACCCCGGCCCAGGTCGAATCTTCCCGCGTCACTCATATCGATGCCGCCCACAAAGAAATTCTCGGCGTCTCCGCCTCTCTTATTCCGTTCGTTGAGAAGAACCGTGTCGACCGCTCCCTCATGGCCTGCGCCATGCAGAAACAGGCTGTTCCTCTTCTTCATACCGA
This sequence comes from uncultured Candidatus Saccharibacteria bacterium, assembly GCA_964594565.1. Lineage (GTDB taxonomy): Bacteria > Patescibacteriota > Saccharimonadia > Saccharimonadales > Saccharimonadaceae > Nanosyncoccus. The sequence goes on along the minus strand of CAZQMP010000007.1, from coordinate 20,164 downwards.
CGCTCCGGTTGTCGGAACCGGTATCGAAGCCGAAGTCGCTAAAAACCTCTCCCAAGTTGTCTTCGCTGAAGGCGATGGTGAGGTCAAGAAAGCCGACGCTATCTCCGTTATCGTTAAATACGCTGACAAGTCGGAAAAAGAATACAAACTTGCTCACTTCGAGAAAAACAACGACGACCGCTGTTATAACATGCGCACTCGCGTAAAACGCGGCCAAAAGGTCAAGAAGGGCGACGTCCTCATTGAAGGCGCCTCCGTCACTGACGGCGAACTTGCTCTCGGTAAAGACCTTCTCGTTGCCTTCATGCCTTGGCGTGGTTACAACATGGATGATGCTATTGTCATCTCCTCCCGCCTTGTCGAAGACGACGAACTTACTTCGATTAACATCAAAGACTACGATGTTGAAGTTCGCGAAACCAAGCTCGGTCCTGAGCAAATCACTCGCGATATTCCAAACGTCTCCGAACATTCTCTCCGCCACCTCGGCGAAGACGGAATCGTCACTGTCGGTTCCGAAGTCTCGACTGGTGATATTCTCGTTGGAAAGATTACCCCGAAAGGCGAACAAGAGCTTAGCTCCGAGGAACGCCTCCTTCGCGCCATCTTCGGCGAAAAAGCTAAAGACGTCCGCGACACCTCCGTCCGCATGAACGGCGGAACCGGAAAAGTCATTGGCGTCCGCACCTACACCCGCGAACAAGGTCACGACCTTAAAGCCGGTGTCATCATGCAGATTAAGATCTACGTCGCAGAGATGAGAAAAATCGACGTCGGCGATAAACTTGCCGGTCGTCACGGTAACAAAGGTGTCGTCTCTCGCATTCTCCCAGTCGAAGATATGCCATTCATGGCTGACGGAACCCCGATCGACATCCTTCTTTCCCCAATGGGCGTCCCGAGCCGTATGAACCTCGGTCAGCTCTTCGAAACCCACCTCGGCTTCGCCGCTCGTGCTCTCGGCTACAAAGTTGCGACCCCATCCTTCAACGGCGTTCCTGGTGACGTTATCTCGAAAGAACTTAAAAAAGCTGGCTTTGACGAAGACGGCCGTGTCCAACTTTACGATGGTCTAACTGGTGAACCGTTTAACGAACGCACTTCTGTCGGCGTCATGCACATGATTAAGCTCCACCACATGGTCGAAGATAAGATTCACGCCCGCTCGACTGGTCCATACACCATGGTCACCCAGCAGCCGCTCGGCGGTAAGGCCCAAAACGGTGGTCAGCGTTTCGGAGAAATGGAGGTCTGGGCTCTCGAAGCTTACGGTGCCGCCACCACGCTCCAGGAAATGTTAACAATCAAATCCGATGACGTTTACGGCCGTGCAAAAGCCTACGAATCCATCATCAAAGGCCAAAAGATCGAAGGTCCGAAACTTCCTGAAGGCTTCAACGTTCTCGTTAAAGAGCTTCAAGGTCTTGGCCTTAAAGTCGATCTCTTGGATCACGGAGAAATGAGCGACGCTTCCGACGTCATCGAGGAAACTTCTCGCGAAATTGAAAAGGAAAAAGATGACCAACAAATCTATGCCCAACACAGCGAGGACGCCGAAGCAAAGATCCACGATCTCGATACGGATGAAGATCTCGAAGATGAAGGCATGCAAATAAAAGAAGTTGACGAAAATGGAACCGTTGACTTCGGAGAGGAGAACTAATATGGCTTGGATGGACAACAACTATATCAGCGCATCTGACTTTGATTCTATCCGACTTAGCGTCGCCTCCGCCGATGACATCCTTAACTGGAGCTACGGCGAAGTCTTAAAGCCAGAAACTATCAACTACCGCACGCAAAAACCCGAACGCGACGGTTTGTTCTGCGAAAGGATTTTCGGTCCAGTCAAAGACATTAACCCCCACGACGCAAAACTAAAAGGCGTCCGTTCTCGTGAAGCTGCGGTCGACAAAGAAGGCAACCTCGTTACCAAATCCATCACTCGTCGCGAACGCATGGGCCACATTACCCTTGCCGCGCCAGTTACGCACATTTGGTTTATGCGTGGGACTCCTTCCGCAATCTCGATTTTGCTCGATCTTACCGTCAAAAACATCGAGAAAATCGTCTATTTTGCCACTTACCTAATCACCGACGCGAAAGAAGAGGAAATCGATAAGGCCTTAACCGACCTCGTCGCCCAAACCGATGCAGCTCGCTCTGCGATTAAACTTCGCTATGAGAAAGATGCTGCCGTCGAAGGTGCCGACGTTCGTGCTCTCGCCGAGGCTCAATCGAAAGAGCTCGACGAACTCGAATCCGACTTCCAAAAGCGCAAGAGCCTTCTCGAAGGCTTCCACAAAGGTGCCGTTCTTTCTGAAGTCGACTACCGCAATCTTCCTGAAGAATACGAAAATTTGATTGAAGTTGGTATGGGCGCAACCGCCATCAAGAAACTTCTTGATGAGATTGACCTCGACCTCTTAATCAACGAACTCAAAGAAAGCTCAATCGACAGCAAAGGCCAAAAGAACAAACGCATCTTGAAGCGCCTCAAGACCCTCGAGGGTATGCAAGCCGCCGGCATCAAGCCAAACGACCTCGTCCTTACGGTCATCCCGGTCATTCCTCCGGATCTTCGCCCAATGATTTCTCTCCCTGGTGGACGCTTCGCGACTTCCGACCTTAACGACCTTTACCGCCGCGTCATCAACCGTAACAACCGTCTGAAGAAACTTCTCGACCTTAACGCTCCAGAAGTCATTTGTCGCAACGAAATGCGCATGCTCCAGGAAGCCGTCGATGCTCTTATCGACAACTCCGCCTCCCACGGCAACCGCACCGCTGCCTCCCAAAACGGCCGCCGAAAGCTCAAATCGCTTTCCGACCTCCTCAAGGGTAAGCAAGGTCGTTTCCGCCAGAACCTTCTCGGTAAACGCGTCGACTATTCTGGTCGTTCCGTTATCGTCGTCGGTCCTGAACTTAAGTTGAACGAATGTGGTCTCCCGAAACAAATGGCGCTCGAACTCTTTAAGCCCTTTGTTATCTCTTGGCTCATCCAAAACAACCACGCCAACAACATCCGCGCCGCTGGCCGCATGATTGAAACCGGCGAATCCGTTGTTTGGGATGCCCTCGACGAAGTCATCAAAGACCGCTATGTTCTCTTGAACCGTGCTCCGTCCCTCCACCGTCTCTCTGTCCAGGCTTTCCAGCCAAAGTTGATCAACGGTAAAGCTATCCAGCTCCACCCGCTCGTCGCTTCCGGCTTTAACGCCGACTACGATGGTGACCAGATGGCGGTCCACCTTCCGCTTTCCGAAGATGCTCAGAAAGAAGCAAAAGAGCTCATGTCCGCTACCAAGAACCTCTTGAAACCTGCGGATGGTGCTCCGGTTCTCGCGATTTACCAGGACGTCGTACTCGGTATTTACTACCTCACCTACGACAAGCCAGGTACCGCTTCGGAGAAAGTTCACGCCTTCTCTTCGATTTACGAAGCCGAAATGGCCTATGATAAAGGTTTGATTAAGCTCCAGACCCCGATTCGCGTGTTCGCAAAGAAAGAAATCCGTGACACCACTCTCGGCCGCGTCATCTTTAACGAGATTCTCCCGAAAGATTATCCATACGATAACTCTGTCCAAACTTCGAAACAGCTCAAGAAAGTCATGGCGAACATCTTCGACCAGTACGGTCCTGAAGTAACCGTCCAGACTGCTGATGCTGTCAAGAATCTCGCCTTCGAGTACGAAACAATCGCTTCCGTCTCGACTGCAAAAGACGACTACCCGACTTATCCAGAAATCGCCGACTTCATCGCCGAAGGTGATGCAAAGACCGCTTTGATTCAAGACCAGTTCAACCAAGGTCTCGTAACCGAAGACGAACGCAAAAACCTCACGATTGCTAACTGGCGCGACATCGACAAAAAGATTTCCGACTTCCTCAAGGAAAAACTCTCCGAAATGGATACGGACATCGCTGTCATGGTCAACTCTGGCGCTCGTGGTTCCGTCTCTAACATCAAGCTCGCCTCTGCAGAAATTGGTATCATGGTCGATATCAACAACAACGAAATCGAGCTCCCTGTTAAGTCTTCTTACAAGGAAGGTTTGAACACCCTCGAATCCTTCATCGCGACTCGTGGTGCTCGCCAAGGTCAGGTCTCTACAGCTCTCCGTACCGCCGACTCTGGTTACCTTACTCGTCGTCTCGTCGACGTCGCTCAAGACGTCTTCACAACCGACGAAGAGGCTTACGACCCAGGCTTTACCGTCTACAAGTACGAAACCGAGCAAACCGGTATCGACTTCGCTCAACGTATCGCTGGCCGTTACACCGCCGAAGCTGTCCCGGGCTACATCGAAGCCGACCAGCTCATCACTCGTGAACTCGCCGACCAAATCAACGCCGACGACAACATCGAATCCGTTAAAATCCAATCCGTCCTTTCGACAACCGCAACCCGTGGCGTTCCTCGCAAGGCTTACGGTGTCGACATGGCAACCCGTGAACTCGTCAAGCCAAACCAACCTGTTGGCGTCATCGCCGCTCAGTCTCTCGGCGAACCTGGTACCCAGCTCACCCTCGATACAAAACACGGTTCTGGTGTCGCTGGTTCCGGCGCAATCGCCCGTGGTCTTCCGCGCGTCGAAGAGCTTCTCGAAGCTCGCTCCCCGAAGGGTCAAGCTTGGATTACTCCAATTGACGGTAACGTTGAGCTCTTCGAAGATGGCAACCACTTCATCGTCACAATCACCCCTGATGCTGGCGATACTGTTCGCATCGAACTCGGCGAAACGACTCCGTCGATTAAGGATGGTGCTGATGTTAAGGCTGGTGACGTAATCGCTTCGAAAGAAAAAGGCGCCGAGCCAATCGTCGCTCCGTTTGACGGTAACGCCCAACTCGTCGAAGGCGCTATCATCCTCGTTGGCGAACCAGGTGCTCCTGTCCGCCTAGAAATCCCGAACTCTGCCGAGATGGTCGTCAAGAATGGCGACTCCGTCAAAGCCGGCGATCGCCTCACGGCTGGTTCTTTGAACCTCCAAGACCTTCTCCGCTACAAGGGAACCGAAGCAACCGAGCGCTACATCATGAACGACGTTATGTCCGTCTACGCCGCCCAAGGCCACGAAATCTCTTCGAAACACTTCGAAGTCATCATTCGCCAGATGTTTAACCGCGTCATGATCACCGACTCAGGCGACTCAACCTTCGTCGTTGGCGACATTATCGGCCGCGCAACCGTCGAATCCGAGAACAGACTTCTCGAGGAAGAAGGAAAAGACCCTGCTTCCTTCGACTCGCTCCTCCTCGGTATTACGAAGGTTTCTATCTGGTCCGATTCGTTCTTGTCTGCTGCTTCCTTCCAGGATACGACCCGCGTCCTCATTAACGCCGCTATCAACGGCCGTGTTGACCACCTCCGTGGTCTCAAAGAGAACGTCATCATCGGTCGCAAAATCCCTGTTGGAACCGGCGTCGAACCTCTTGACGACGAGTCACAAATCTCTGACGGCCCAACCGAAGACGACATCAAAGACGTCTAGTCGAACCGAAAAAGACCCCCGAGCGGGGTCTTTTTTCTGTCCTACCCCCTATGGGATTGACTTTTTCGCAAATCTGTGATATAATAGAAGAGTAAGTTAGTTTCGTCTAGCTCAGTACATTAAAGGAGGAGATTGATATGAAAATCATCCCAAGAGCTGAAAACCTCCGCGTTCATGAGACTCCGGCGACTCACTTCGCCAGCCTCTGGATTGACGGAACACCAACCCTTCCGATTACCCGCGGCAGCGCTTATACCGATTTGCGCCGCCTCTTGCCGAAGCCGAGCAACTCCGGTCGCATCTGGCTCGAGGCTTTCCGCGAGTACACTCCTGCTAAGGTTCACGAGAACCGCCAGTATCTGATCGTAGGTAGCAACCTCGAAGTCGAGAACATCCCCGGTTGTTTGACCGTGTTACCGACCGACTCCGACAAGTTTGTCATCCTCGGCCTCTCTGGCGGAATCCAGGAAATCCTGCTCATGAACCCAGAAACCCATGAAGGTTACCTCTATAATGTCTTCACTGACAACGTCACCGTCATCGACGATTTGAACGCCTATGACCAGAAGGTTATGGCGTTTGGTAACGAATGGGCTCACCCCTGGCCGGTCTGGGACAACGCCGAAAAGACATATTCCTTTAAGAAGGATTCATTCGTCCCTGTCGTCGACTTGCTTTAAGGAGGAAATATGAAGTACGAAATTATCACCGAATACGGCTCTAGTCCCCAGAATGCTGCCGATCATCTGAGCAGAGAAGTTGGAAACTACCTGAGAACATTGCATGAAGACACTAAGGTTCACATTTCCGACGCGCAGATTTATCGGAATCCTCTGGCTAACCCGGATGAACAGGAAGAGAGCAAAAAGCTCTGGTTCGCCTACGCGACAGTCCAAGTCATTCACTAATCTCTTGCCTTGCCCCGCATATGCGGGGCTTTTTAAAGGGAAAATACTCTTGTATTTTTCCTTAAAGTATGATAAAATGATACGCGTATATCTATACCTAGACGCAAAGGTAAGTCTCCGGATACTGCCTATAAGTCTAGATTTAATAATGTTAAATTTAAGGGAAAGGAAAAGAATGCAAGTCATTCTCGGCACCAAAATTGGTATGACCCAAATCATCGGTGAAGATGGCATTGTTACCCCTGTAACAATCATCGAAGCCGGCCCAGCAACAGTGACTCAGATTAAAACCGTCGAAACCGATGGTTATAACGCTGTTCAGCTTGGTTTTGGTAAGGGTAAGAATCTGAGCAAGTCGGTTTCTGGCCACGTCAAAAAGGCCGGAGAAAATATCAACCCTAAAGTTCTTAAAGAATTCCGCCGTGACGACCTCGGGGAGCTTAAGCTTGGCGACGTTATCACCGTCGAAGCTTTCAACCTCGGTGACAAAGTCTCGGTTACTGGAATCTCTAAAGGTAAAGGTTACGCCGGTACCGTTAAACGCTGGAACTTCCAAGAATCTCGTAATACCCACGGTTTCAAGGGAGACATCCGCAAAGTCGGTTCTATCGGTTCGATGTACCCTCAAAAGGTCTTCAAAGGCAAACGCATGCCGGGCCGCATGGGCCACGACCAAGTTACCGTAAAGAACCTCGTTGTCGCTTATATCGACAAAGAAAACAACCTCTTGGGGCTTAAGGGCGCTGTCCCTGGTCCAAAGAAGGGAACCGTTACAATCGAGGGAAAGGAGTAATATGGCCGAAACAACTGCGAAACTAAACAAAGAAATCTTTAACCTCGAAGTTGAGAATCATGAACTATTGAAACTCGCTTACGACGCTTACCTTGCAAACTCTCGCTCTTCTCACGCAAAAACCCTTAAGCGTGGTGAAGTCCGTGGTGGTGGTAAGAAACCTTGGAAACAAAAGGGAACCGGTCGCGCTCGCTTTGGCTCGACTCGCAACCCGATCTGGCGCCATGGTGGTGTAGCTTTCGGTAGAACCGGTGAAGAAAACTTTACAAAGAAGGTTGCAAAATCTTCGAAGAAACTCGCCGTTCGCCAAGCTCTCTCACTTAAGAACGCCGCTAAAGCCGTCTTCGTGACCGACCTTAAAGTCTCTGGAAAGACCAAAGACTTCGTCAAAATCCTCGACGGTCTCAAACTCGCCGACAAGAACGTCCTCGTCGTTGTCAGCGAAAAAACCGATGAGCTTATTCGCTCTTCGAACAACCTCGAAAACGTCAAACTCGTCCGTGCAACTTACATGAACGTCTTTGACCTCATGAATGCCGACGCCGTCGTCTTCGACGCCGCTGGACTCAAAGAAGCTGAGAACTGGCTTCTCGGAACCGCTAAAACTGAAGGAAAGGAGAAATAATCATGGCTGAAGAAAAAATCCAACTTACTTCTCTTTCTCCTCGCGCAACCGAGAAAACCTATCTCGAACAAACCAAGCGCACTTACGCTTTCTTCGTCAAATTGAACGAATCAAAACAAGAAATCGCTAAGCGCGTTGAGAACGACTTTAACGTTAAGGTCGTCGATGTTCGCGTTCTTACTCGCAAGGGAAAGAAAACCAAGTTCTCTAAAGGCCGCCACGCTTATCCTGGCACAACCTATCGCCGCGATCATAAGCTCGCTTATGTAACTCTCGCCGAAGGTAACTCTATCCGTGTCTTTGAAACTCCTGAGGACAACAAACCCGAAGAAGTTAAAGAAGAGAAGAAATCAACAAAAACTAGCGACGCAAAGGAAGCCAAAAAGCCTGCTAAAAAAGCAGCCAAGGCAGACAAGAATGCCGCTAAGGAGAATAAATAATGAGTATCAAAGCCTATCGCCCAACTACTCCGGCGCAGCGCCAAAAGACGACTCAAGATTTTGATGGTATCACCACCAAAAAACCTTTGAAGTCTTTGACTCTCGCCAAAAAACAACAGGCTGGTAAAAACAACCAAGGCCGTATCACCGTTCGCCACCGTGGTGGCGGCGTCAAGCGCCATTACCGCCTCTTAACCCACAATCTTCCTGCCGGTCTTAAATTGACCGTTATGGAAATTGAGTACGATCCAAACCGCTCGGCTCGCATTGCCCGCGTTAAGGACCAAAACGATAACTTCTATTATGTCCTTGCCGATACGAACATGCAAAAGGGTTCGACTTTCGAGACCGGTGACAAAGCTCCTGTTGAAGCTTCGAACCGCATGCCTCTTGCAAATATCCCTGTTGGTACGTTTGTTTACGGCATCGAACTTACTCCGGGCAAAGGTGCCCAAATGGTTCGCGCTGCCGGTTCTTCCGCCCAGCTTATGGCTCGCGAAGACGGTTACGCAACTTTGAAGATGCCTTCCGGCGAAGTCCGCAAAGTCCTCGAGACTTGCGAAGCTTCGATTGGTACCGTTGGCAACCTCCAGCACCAAAACGTCAAACAAGGCGCTGCTGGTCGTCGCCGCAGGAAAGGTATTCGTCCGACTGTTCGTGGTGTCGTTATGAACGCAACCGACCACCCACACGGTGGTGGTGACGGCGGTCGTCACGGCTCTGGTAAAGCTCCTAGAACTCCTTGGGGCCAACTTACCCTCGGTTACCGTACTCGTCATAATAAGAAAACTAACAAAATGATCGTGCGTAGTCGTCACGAAGGAAAGAGGAAATAATGTCCCGTAGCATGAAAAAAGGTCCTTTCGTGGACTACAAGCTAGAGAAGAAAATTAAGGCCCTCTCTCTCGAAGATCGTACCGTTATCAAGACTTGGGCTCGCTACTCGACTATTTCTCCAGAAATGGTTGGTCGCACCATCGCCGTCCATAACGGCAAGACCCACGTTCCTGTTCTCATCAGCGAAAACATGGTCGGTCATAAGCTCGGAGAGTTCGCCCCAACCCGTAAGTTCAAGCGCCATGGCGGTAAAAAAGCCGCTGAGGCTGCTGCTGCGAAAGGAGACGCATAATGAAAACTCATTTCGCCCACGCTTACATTAAAGGAACTGACTCCATGCCTCGCAAAACTAGCGTTGTCGCCGCTCTTGTTCGCGACCGCTATGTTGCCGACGCTGTTGTCATCCTTGAGCACACCCCCCGCCGCGCTGCTCGCGCCGTTTTGAAAGCTGTCGAATCTGCCAATGCGAACCTTCTTAACTCTGGTGTTTCGATCGATCCGAAGACCATTCGCATCGCTCGCATCTCTGTTACTGCCGGTACCCGCATTCGCCGCTATGTCCCAGCTTCCCGTGGCCGTGCTCTTCCGTTCGAAAAAGTCTCTTCCAACATCTTTGTCGAAGTTGCTGGAGAGGAAAAAGAAAAGAAGTCAGCGAAAAAAGCTGACGATAAGGAGAAAAAGTAATGGGACAAAAAGTTAATCCTATTTCCTACCGTCTCCAAGTCAGCAAAGATTGGTCGTCAAAATGGTTTACCAAAAAGACCGACTTCAAAAACTGGCTGATCGAAGACATCAAAATCCGCGAGACGATCGAAAATCGTTTCAAGTCTCGTCCGACGATTGCGAAAATCAACATCGAACGCTCCGCTAACCTCATCACCATCACCATCTTGACCGCCAAAGCTGGCGCCGTCATCGGTAAACAAGGTGCTGGGATTAACGACCTCAAAAAAGAGCTCGAAAAGATTGTCTCCGGACCAATTCGCATCAATGTCGAAGAAGTTAAAAAGCCCGAACTAAACGCCAAGCTCGTTGCCGAAAACATCGGTTTCCAACTCGGAAAGCGTATGAACTTCCGCCGCGCTGTAAAGATGGCTTGCCAATCAACCATGGCTGCCGGCGCCCAAGGTGTCCGCATCGAAGTCTCTGGCCGTTTGAACAACGCTGAAATGTCTCGTCGTGAGAAGTTTATCGAGGGATCCGTTCCTCTTCATACTCTCCGCGCTGACATCGACTTCTACTGTCATCACGCCCAAACCATCGCTGGTATCATCGGCGTTAAAGTTTGGATTTACAAAGGGGAGAAATAATCATGGCTATTTTACTTCCTAAGAAAACCGCGCACCGCAAGGTTCGCAAAGGCAAAAACGAGGGAACCGCTTCCCGCTGCAACACCGTTGCATTCGGTGACTACGGTCTTATGTCCCTCCAAAACGAGCGCGTCACCTCTCGTCAAATCGAGGCTGCTCGTCAAGCTATCACCCGCTACATCAAACGCGGTGGTAAAATCTGGATTCGCATTTTCCCACACACTCCGGTAACGAAAAAACCGTTGGATGTGAAAATGGGTAGTGGTAAAGGTGAGCCTCAATATTTCGTCGCCAAAGTTAAAGCTGGCACCGTTATGTTCGAGATTGCCGATGTAACCGAAGAACAAGCTAAAGAAGCTCTTCGCCTTGCAGGCCACAAACTTCCGGTTCGTACAAAAATTATTAAGAAAGAGGAGTTCTAATTATGGCACACACATTAGTCGGGATCGTTTCCTCCGATAAGCGTGACAAGACCATTACCGTCTCCATCACGAATCGCGAAACCCACCCCCTCTATCGTAAGCAGTACACGAAAACTCGTAAATATACTGCCCATGATGAAAAAAATGAAGCTCACCTTGGCGATAAGGTCGAAATCGTCGCTTGCCGCCCGCTTTCAAAGACCAAAAGCTTCCGCTTAGTAAAGGTTCTTGAAAGATCTCACGGCTCTGTCGAGCTCAAAGAAGAAGTCACTGACGTTCTCGGAGAGAATGAAGCGACTGCTCCTGAAGGAGAGAAATAATGATTCAACAAGAAACAAGACTTAAAGTTGCTGACAACAGCGGCGCCAAGGAACTCGGCGTTATCCGTGTTCTTGGTGGAACTCGCGCCCGCTATGCTCGCGTTGGCGACATCGTGACCTGCTCGGTCAAAGATGCCTCCCCAACTGGCGGTGTCAAGAAAAAAGCCGTTGTCCGCGCCGTTATCGTCCGCACTCGTCAGCAAATTCGCCGTCCAGATGGTTCAACCATCCGCTTCGACGACAACGCTGCTGTCCTCGTGAACGACGATAAGACCCCGAAGGGAACCCGTGTTTTCGGTCCAGTTCCTCGCGAACTTCGCGACCTTGGATTTACTAAGATTATCAGCTTAGCTCCGGAGGTACTCTAATATGGCAGGAATCAAAACTGGAGACATGGTAAAAGTCATCGCTGGCAGCAACAAAGGCAAAACCGCCAAAGTCGTCCGCGTTGACCGTGAACATGGCAAAGCGATGCTCGAAGGTATCGGCATCCGCGAACGCCACATGCGCGCAACTTACGTGAACCCTAAGGGAAGCAAGAAAGACATCCATGTCGGCATCGATCTCTCTAACCTCAAAAAGGAGGGTAAGTAATTATGGCAGAAGCTAAATACACCCCACGTTTGAAAGAGCTTTACGTTAAAGAAGTTGAGAAAAAACTCATGAAAGAGCTCGGCCTCAAAAACATCAACGAAGTTCCTCGTCTCGAAAAAGTTGTTGTTTCCGCTGGTGTTGGTAAAAAACGTGAAGATAAACGCTTTACCGAAACCGTCGAACTCACTCTCGAGAAAATCACTGGTCAGGCTCCAACCTCTCGCCTTGCGAAGAAGTCCATTGCGACCTTCAAAATCCGCAAAGGCATGGGTGCCCCTGTCGGCTATCTCGTGACCCTTCGTAACGACAAAATGTATGAATTTGTTGATCGTCTAGTTAACGTCGCTCTCCCTCATGTCCGTGACTTCCACGGTGTCCCGAAAAATTCTTTCGACGCACAAGGAAACTATTCTCTTGGCCTCCGAGAACAAACCGTCTTCCCAGAAATCACCTTCGAAGATTCCGCTGTTCTTCACGGTCTCGAAATTACCTTTATTATTAAAAACGGTTCTAAAGAAGGAAGCACTAAATTGCTAGAAATGCTTGGCATGCCGTTCGAGAAAGAGGAGAAATAAGATGGCTAAGAAATCTGCTGTTCTCCGCGATCAAAAACGCGCAAAAATGTACGAAAAATATAAAGCTAAACGCGCCGAACTCAAGGCCGCTGGCGACCTCGAAGGACTCCAAAAGCTCCCTCGCAATTCCTCTATCACTCGCCTTAAAAACCGTGATATGTTGGATGGTCGTCCGCGCGGATATATGCGCCGCTTCGGAATGAGCCGTATTACTTTCCGCGAAAAAGCCTCAAAGGGAGAAATCCCTGGCGTAACAAAGAGTAGCTGGTAGGAGAAAGGAAAAGATATGTCTATTCAATCAACCGATCAAATCGCTGACCTCTTAACCCGCATCCGTAACGCTATTATGGTAGGGAAGAACGATATCTATCTCCCGACCTCGAAACTCAAAGTCGCCATTGTTGACGCTTTGAAGAAATCTGGCTTCCTTGCCGATTACGAGCTCCTCGAGAACTCCCCTCGCCAAACTCTTCACGTTACGATTGCAGAGGCCGGTAAAGCCCCTAAAATCAACGAAATCGAGAAAGTCTCTAAACCTGGTCGCCGTGTTTACGCTTCGGTGAACGAAATCCCGAAAGTAAAATCCGGCCGTGGCCTCGTCCTCATTTCTACGTCTAAAGGCGTTATGACGGGCCAAGAAGCGGTCAAAAACCGCCTTGGCGGAGAAATCCTCGTCCGCGTTTGGTAACAACAAAAATAACCCCGAAAGGGGTTATTTTTTCTTGTCTAATTAATTCTTTCCCGAAGCAGCTTCGTCCCCGAGAAATAATAAAGATACCGGCTGTTTCCGGAGATCGTTACAACTTTTGTCTTATCGACGCCAAGCATTCCAGTCTTCCTTTCAACAAGCAACTTCTCGTTTAATCCGTCATAATCCCGTACTTTAAGCTCGCCTTCATCGGTGATTTCGTATCGAAGGAATTCATCAATCCACCCCGTTTTTCCCGTCATCTCAAATTCCGTCACTTTCAGCGCTTCAATATCAAACACGCCTTTCTTTGTTCCGTCCGCATTTTCCATACTAAACACCATCCCTTTTCCACGTTTTGCTAGTTTCGCAACTTCAAAGCTCATCTCCCCCTCAAAAATCTTTTCAATTCCATCTTCGACTTCTGGCCAAACCGTCGCCGTATAAATTTTTACAGTCGTTTTGTCGACCACGGCAAAGAAGAAATCCTGGAAGTATTTCATCGCTACGATTTTCGCGTCTTTACTCGTCACAATTCGTTCTAAGAACGCTTCTTCCGCTCCGACGCGATATGCTTTAAGCTGATAAATCGTCTCCGCTTCCTCGGACTCCTTTTCGCTCGTCAAGAAAATTACCCTTTCGCCATCATTGTCGAATCGAATCACGTTCTCAAGATACGGCTCACTGATTTTCTTTTCCCGAATATTAACCTCACGTAGCTCTCCCGCCGTCGTCAGAACAAGTAACTTGTCGCCCGATTCGCTCTCGAATTTCACATCTTTAAGAACAATTTCGGACTTTTTTTCGGAACTTTCATCCGCGCTCAAAACAGCCGCATTTTCATCATTTTCTCCTGTAATTATCTCTGTTATATCGGCAATTTCGAGCGGATTTTTAATGTAAAGAACCATAATTTTTCCATTAATTTTCGCAAGCAATCTTTCCGAATTTCCGCTCCAGCCAATTTCTTCAATTGTCTCAACTTTAAGCCCGGTCAACTCCGTCATCTCTTTCGGCGAATTCAAATTCAGAAGATAAAGGCTTCCTCCCGAAAGCAAAATCATTTTTTCCTGGTTCGGACTTACACTCTCAAAGTCGATTTTCTCGTCTTTAAACTCAGACACCGTCTCAACTTCTCGCTCCGTCAAGAAAATTCGCGGATAATTGACCCGGTACATCATCCCCTCCGTGACGTTTACGGTCTTTGTCCACGTATCAAACCCGTCTCGCGAAAGCGTAATTTCATGCTCCCCCGCAAGCACCGTCCGGCTCGCGTTCGTTCGAAGCAGAAGCGGCGTTCCGCCGTCAATCGCAATCGTCGCGCCGGTCGGCAAAGAAGATATTTGTAGTAGCCCCGTTCGTTCGACAACTTCCCCCTCACCGCCAATTTCCAAAAAATTAAACGAATATCCCATTACGATTAATGTCAAAAATCCGACCAGCAAAATAACCGACAAAAACATCAAAACTTCCGTAACGATTAGTCGAATTTCTCTTATTTTTTGAATTTTTTCTTGTTCATCCATAAACTAAATTTAGAATTTAACTCTGTAAACTCTATTATACCATAAAAATTATAGAAAAATAGCTCTTGCTTTTCTAATCTGCTTAATGTTATTATTAAAATAAGAACTATAAAAAGCGAGGTAAAATTTAATCATGGATAATGATCCTATCGCCGAGAAAGCCAGCTTGTCCAGCTCTGCTACTCATCACCGCGTCCAAAAATCCACAACTCTAAATCGACGTTATGTCCAAAAACCTGAAGCCGAAACCACCGCAATCGACTCGATTGCAAAGCGCCGTGCTGACGATTTGAAACGCCGCCAAGCTCTCGCGGACCAAATCAACCGCGAACGTCTTGCTGCTTTGAAACAAGGTAAATCTCTCCAGGAATCGTCCGTTCAGCCTGTTGCCGAACAACCTTCGACTTTTACTCCGGCTTCGAAGCCTCTTTCTGTTACGATTGAAAAGAACTTGAAAGATTCCGGAAAAGACGAACGCACTTCTAAAGAAATCCGCGACAGCGCAATCCAGAAAGCTTTGAAAGCCGCCGAAACCGTCGACGATTCCACCTCCGGCGCAATCACCTCCCCGATTTCCACAAAATCGACTTTCGGCCCGAAAAAACTCATCTTGGCCTTCGGTTGCGCCGCTCTTGCAGTCGGCGTAATCGCCTACTTTGTCTCGACTTCAACCCCGGATTTGTCCGTTCGTGTCGCCGCTATGCAATCCGGAATTGAGGCTTCCTATCCTTCCTATGTCCCCCGCGGCTATACCCTCTCCGATATCGTCTCCGAAGAAGGGAAACTCGCAATGACCTTCTCGAACTCTGACGGTTCGAAGTTCGAATTAATTGAAGAAAAATCTGCCTGGGATAACGAGACCCTCGAGTCAAGCTACGTCTACGACACCTGGTCAACAAATTACACTTCCGTCCGCGAACAGGGAATTACGATTTTCATCTCTGGCTCTGACGCGGCCTGGGTAAACGGCGGCATCCTCTACAAGATCAACGCCAACGGCAACAATCTCACGAAGAAACAGATAAAGTCCATCGTCACTTCGCTTTAAAACAAACACTTCCTCGCTTTAGACCGGTCGAAAGGCCGGTCTTTTCTTTCCGCTAAAAATGTTGTAAAATATTCATATGAAAAAGATTATTACTCGTTTTGCTCCGTCTCCAACGGGCTACATTCATATCGGCAACGTCCGAAGCGCAATTTATCCTTATCTCGCCGCTCGTCAAACCGGCGGAAAGTTTATCCTCCGCATCGAAGACACCGACCAAGCCCGCTACGTCGAAGGAGCGACCGAGCTAATCATGGAAACCCTTCGTTGGCTCGGCCTCGAGTGGGACGAAGGTCCCGAAGTTGGCGGAGAAAACGGTCCTTACTTCCAGACTGAGCGCAAAAACATCTACCAAGATTGGGCAAAAAAACTCATCGAAAAAGGCCGCGCCTACGCCGACCCAACCGATCCTGAGGCCATTCAAAAATACCGCGACGAAGACAACGCCAAAAAGATTCCGTATCTTTACCGTAACCACCGTCCTAAAGAAGCCAATCTCTCCCCCGCAGAAATCATCAGCCTCTGGCAAAAAGGTGCTCCCATTCGCTTCAAAGCCGACCCAAAACCTCGTTCTTGGCACGACGAAGTCATGGGCGATCTTTCCGCTGGCCCCGAAGTCCAGGACGACATTATTCTGATTAAAAAAGACGGCCTCCCGACTTACAATTTCGCCCACATTGTCGACGATTTTCTTATGAATGTGAACATGGTAGCTCGCGGCGTCGAATATTTGTCCTCCACGCCCAATTATTTGGCCCTCTACGAGGCTTTTGACATTGAAAGGCCTCTACTTGTGTCTCTGCCTCATATCCTCGCTCCTACGGGCAATAAAAAGCTCGGAAAGCGCGACGGCGCAAAGTCGGTCACTGGCTATCGCGAAGATGGTGTTCTTCCCGAAGCCATGCTGAATTATCTCGCTTGTCTTGGCTGGAACGACGGGACCGAACAAGAAATCTACACAAAGGAAGAACTAATCAAAAAGTTCTCCCTCGGTCGCATCCAAAACTCCGGCGCTCGTTACGACGAAGTTAAACTTCTCTGGATGAACGGCCAGTGGATTCGCAAACTCGTCGATGAAAAGGGAATTGACGACTTTTTCCCGCGCACCGAAGGCTTTTGGCCTGATTCCGCCGAACCATACGACGCAGACTACAAAAAACGCGTCCTCGGAATCATCTACGACCGTCTGAAAGTCCTTTCCGACTTAAGAATCATGACTGATTATTTCTTTGTCGACCCGACTATTAACCTCGACTTGCTTCTCGAAAACAAATTCATCAAGAAAACCGGCTTTTCCGAAACCGAACTCGCCGAACTTCTCGGCATTGTCTGCGATCGTCTCGAAAAAATCGAAGATTGGTCCGAAGAAAACCTAAAATCCGCCTTGAATGAACTCCTTGAAACAACCGGCCGCAAACCCGCTGAACTCTTCAGCTTAATCCGCATTGCCGTTTCTTACGCTCCATTTTCTCCTGCGCTCGACCTGACCCTTTCGGTTCTCGGACGTAACGTCTCTCTGTCTCGCCTCCGCGCAACAAAATCCGCTCTTGTCTCCGACCAACAATAGTTATATAATAAACATATGCGGATTGTCGACGAGTCGAAATTTAACTCTCCGGAAGAAACTCCGGATTATTCCGACGCTCCCGAAGCGGCCCCTCCCGAAACAAACGCCGAAGTCGTCTCGACTTACGACGAAGCTTTTGAAAAGAAAATTAAGGAACGTGTCGCAAACGTCGAAGTCCAAGCTCACGAAGAATCCCCAAAAAACTCAAAGAAAAAACTCTGGCTTATTCTCGGAATTTCGTTCGCCGTTTTACTTATTACCGGCGCTCTCGTTTTTTACTTCTTTTTCTACGATAAACAAGGGTCAGAGCCCGTTTTGAGCGCGGAGGAAACTTCCGAAACTCTCGAGGAAGAAACCCCCGTCGCCGAACCCGTCGAAGAAGCCCCGAAAATTTATTCCCGTCTGTCCGGCGAAGAAATCGCCTCTGCGGAGGCCGATTCCGCCCCAACATATTGCGTCCAAATCCCAAACGGCGTTGATGGTGCCCGCGACCAAGTCGGCCTAAACTCCGCGAAAGTTGTTTTTGAGGCAATCGCCGAAGCCGGAATAACCCGCTTTGCGGCCATCTTCCAGAACCCTCCCGCCGTTGTTGGTCCGATTCGCTCTCTTCGCATGTACTATTTTAACTGGGATGGCCCGTTCGATTGTACGATTGTCCACGCCGGCGGCGCCGACGACGCAATCGCCGCGCTTCGCGCATCCGGGAATCGCGACCTCGACGAATCGACGACTTATATGTTCCGCTCGTCCGCTTTCTATCCTTCCGGCCAGTCCGTTACGCGCCTCTGGAATAACCTCTTCACGACTTCCAGCTCTCTCGCCGAGTTTAACAACTCTCGCGGCTACCTCTCTTCCGACATAAAAGGCTTCCCGCATTTCCTCCCGGAAAACGCCCGCCGTGACCGCATCGACCGCCAAATCGTCGAACGCCTAAAAATCGACACTCCTGCCTCCGGTGACACCGATGCTCTAGCTCCGAAAGTAACCTACATAACCATGAACTTCGGCTCGATTCCGAACTTTAATCCCGTCTTTACATACAATTCCGAGACAAATTCCTACGCCCGCTCTTATCAAACCGGCGCCGCCCATAACGTCTTCGATTGTTCCGACGAAAATACCTGTACCTCAGTCCAGCTTTCTCCGTCCGTCGTAATTGGCATGATAGTCCAGGAACGCCGTGCCGAAGACAATTATCACGAAAACATCAGCGCGATTGGTGCTGGCGACGCTTACATCTTCCAGAGCGGCGATGTCATTCTTGGAACCTGGGAAAAATCCTCTCGCGAGGCCCAGATTATCTTCCGTGACTCCTCCGGGAACGAAGTTTCTCTCGTCCCTGGCCAAACTTGGATTTCTGCAGTTCCAAATTACGGTTCTGTACATTACGAGTAAACTATGCTATAATAATCTCTACGGTTCCGTCGTCTAGTGGTCTAGGACGTCTGGTTCTCATCCAGAAAATCGCGGGTTCGACTCCCGCCGGAATCACCACTTGATTTTTTAGAAAAATATGTCCTAACTGGACTTTTTCTTTTTATTGACTTAAGCACAATAATCTGATATAATAAATATATTATGAAGCTCCCGATTGTAGCCCTAATTGGTCAAACAAACGCTGGGAAGTCCAGCCTCCTGAATCGTTTCGCGCATAAAAACATCGCTATCGTTGCCCGCGAAGAGGGAACGACTCGCGACTCTGTTTCTACCCGAATCGACGACCGCTTTTTGATGATTGATACCGCCGGTCTTAAAGACGCCACGGACGACTTCGAAGCCTCAATCCAGGACCAAATCTCCGACGCAATCGACTCCGCCGATCTTCTTCTGTTGACACTTGACTCTTCGCTTTACCCTTCCGAGAAAGACAAGCGCATCGCAAAAATGGCCTTAAAGTCCAAGAAGCCAGTTTTTCTCGTCTTGAATAAGTCCGACCTTGGCGCCTCGCTCCCGGTCGAAGAATTCCGTTCCCTCGGCATAAAACCCGACCAGACCTTCAGAGTCTCCGCCACTACTGGTTTCGGAATCCGCGACCTGAAAGGAGCAATACAAAGTGCGCTGTCCGCGAGCGGGGAGAATTTCGCTTCTCGTGCGAGGTCCGGAGGCAACGGCCGAGGAGTAGCGGCGGAGCCCCGTGACGACGGGCGCGACGAACGCGCTCGCACGAAAGCGAATTCGACCGCAAGCGAGCAACTAATACGTATTGCCCTTATCGGTCGCCCGAACGTCGGCAAATCCAGCCTCTTTAACTCCCTCGCGAAAAAACAACAAGCCGTTGTGTCTTCCCGCCAGGGAACAACCCGCGACGTAAACCGCGTCGAGGTAAAGTTCAAAGGGAAAGACTTAGAAATCCTCGACACCGCCGGTCTCCGCAAACCCGGCAAACGTGAAGTTGGAATTGAGAAATTTTCCGCCCTTCGTACTCTCGCCGCAATCGAAGAATCCGACATCTGCGCCCTTCTTGTTGATGCGACCGAGCCCCACTCAAAGCTCGACCAATCTCTCGCCGGAGAAATCGTCAAAGCCGGAAAGGGAATTGTTGTCGTTTTAACAAAAACCGACCTAAAGACTGCTGAAGAAGTTCAGAAAATCCTCGACGACCTCGAATATGATTTTAACTTTCTTCCATTCGCCCCTGTTCTTTTGATAAGCTCCGCAACCGGCGCAAACGTCACTAAACTTTTCGAACTCGCCCTAGAAATCGATGAAGCTCGCCACACCGAAGTCAAAACTTCCGACCTCAACAAAATCTTGAACCAAGCCATTCTCGAACATGCTCCTGCCGGCCTTAAAAACACCCGCCCAAAGCCAAAATACATCGTCCAGACGGACGTTTGCCCGCCATGGTTCGTTGTTCACGGCCACGGTCTTTCAACGCTCCATTGGTCCTGGAAACGCTTTCTAGAAAACAAAATCCGCGAGGTTTACCCATTCGTCGGCACCCCGATCATGTTCTCCTATCGTGACGATTCTTCTAAAAAGAACCCTTCCGAAGAACAATAACGAGAAACTACTA
>CAZQMP010000006.1:0-22634 GCA_964594565.1 uncultured Candidatus Saccharibacteria bacterium | reverse complement strand
GTTCTAGAGATTCTTATTTAGAGCTTTTGCGTTCGCAACCAGCCGGTCAAAGAAAGCTTTCTTTGCCTCTGGATAGTTTTTATTATCGCCCTTCCAAGCCTCAAGCGCCGGCCCCTGAAGTGCACGTGCAAACGAAAACGTAACCGGCCAAGGGAACGGACCATGATTTGTCACTTCTTGGAGGTTTTCTGTCGCCTCTTCGACACCTTGTCCCCCGGACAAGAACACGACCCCCGCCAACTCCTTCGGAACGCATTTTTTCAGTACTTTCGCCGTCCATTCTCCGACTTCTTTCGCTGTCGACGGCGTCTTCGCCTTCGAACCCGCAAGCACCATATTCACCTTCAAAATCGTCGCGTTCATCTGGACATTTTTTTCTTTTAACTCTCTAAACAATTCTTTAAGAATGATTGCCGTAATCGCAGCACATTTTTCAACCGAATAGTCACCTTCATGAACAACTTCCGGCTCAACAATCGGCACAATCCTTGCCTTCTGGCAAGCTAGCGCATAATCCGCGAGAATCTCGACGTTTTTCAGAATCGCATTTTTTGTCGGCGTCGTTTCAGAAACCTCAAACGCTGCACGCCACTTCGCAAACCGAAGCCCCATATCGTAGTATTCATTCAGTCTCTCCGGCAATCCAACCAGCCCTTGCGTATATTTTTCCTCACTCCCCGGAAGATTTACGAGCCCAAGGTCGACTTTTATACCTGGAATTATCCCTTTCGCAGTCAGAAAATCAACAAAATTCTCTCCATTATCAGCAATCTGGCGTGCCGTCTCGTCAAACAAAATTACGCCGTTAACGTATTTTTCTAACCCTTCTGTCGTAAAGAATATGTTCCGATAATCCCGACGGTGATCAAAATCATCCGGAATTCCCATTGTCTCGAACTTTTTATGGATTGAACCACCCGATTCATCCGCCGCAAGGATTCCTTTTCCGCGCGCAACCAGCTGCGCCGCCATCTGCCGAAGATTAACTCCGTTCGATTTCTCTTCACGGACCAGCTCTTCGAGCTCTGGGAAGGAAACCGTCTCGTCAAGTTTCGTATTTTCGATATTTAGCTTCGCCATAAGCAGTGCGTCCGAAACGGTCTTTCCGCGCAAACTTGCCCCTAGAATCGTCGCCGCAACAATCGAATACGTCGTCAAATGCGTAAAGAGTTCGGTTTTTTTCAAGCCAACAAACTGGACTTCCGCTCCGTCGAGATTCGCCCCCTCTTCGGAAATATAGCAAATCTTTCCCTTAGGAAAAATACCTTTTAGCTTATTATCGGAAAAGATAAAGTCCGCTCGAGAGAGAATTGGCTCCATAATTTTCGAAACTCGCTTCGGAGCATAAACCGCAAGTCGAACTTTCTTGTTCTTCGCAAGTACTTTCGAAAGATTCTCAACCATCTCCGCCGTCCAATTCGCCGAACGGTCAACAAAGACCCAATCATATCCCGGTTTTATCTCCGTCGCGCGGAATTCTGTCGGCTGTTTCTCGCTCGGGACAAGATAAGAAATCTGCTCTCCCGCACAGAGGATATAGCGGTAATCTTTCGTTTTTACTTCATCAATCTCGACTCCACCTTTGTCGACTTTCGCAACTTCACCGTAAATGTCTGCTTCGATTCCGAATTTCTGGAGCACTTCAAGCGTTACAACCGCCCCCGAATACACGCTCGTTCGGCGGAAGAATTCATGCGAACTCCCATTAAACCCCCAGTTAAGCCATTTTATTTCGTTTTCGTCTCGTTCAACTTCTTCGCGCCTTTCGTCAAGCCGAAGGTAAATATCTTTCAAAACATTGCCGATAATAAGAATTCTGCTCATGCTTATATTTTATCATAAATCCAACAAAAAATCCCCACTATGTGGGGATTTTGATTATCTTACTTCAACGCGAACGCGAGGTACATTTTTTCCTGAGAAGTGAGACTTCTTCGTTTTCACAAATGTAACGACTCCGTCTTTCTTAGCGTGAATCGTAAAGTTACGACTCATGTAAGTTCCTTCACCGGCGAGTTTCGTAGAACCAGTTTGGCGAACGAGAACTTCTCCAGCCTTAACTTTTTGGCCACCAAAGCGTTTCACGCCAAGGCGCTGACCAGCATTGTTGTGGACGTTCTTAGCGGTTCCACCAGCTTTAACATGTGACATCTTATCGTTTCCTTAATACTATTATTTCTCGAGCGACAATTTGACCTTCACGATAATAGAGAAGATCCTCCTGGCTCAAACTATTAAACTTCACTACATTATAACCCAGACTTTCGATTTCGTCAAGAATATTTAACCTAGAATACTCTCCATTTTCTCTAAGCCATGCCGGAACAGCAACAACAACTGGTGTTCCTGCCCGGGCCTGACCGCTTAAGTTCTTAAGAAACCCAAGAATAATAGTCCGACAACGCTCCTTTTCTTGTTTTAATTTAATATCAGCCGGCGGTTGAGACATTGGCTGACCAAGAAAAGCTTCACAGGCTACGGCGTCGAACGAGCAATCCCAACAATAGCTAGTCGCATCACCTTCGACGATATAAGATTTGTCAAAAAAGCATTTTTTGTCAATCTTCGATAGTCGTTCCACGAGCCACTTCATATTTTTCTTCGAATATTCAACCATGCGTGGCTCAAGGTCAGTACCATACGGAGTGTAACCCATGATAAACGCTTCCTGAAGGACGACGCCGGTACCGCAGAACGGGTCGAGAAGAATAGCATTTTTTGGAAGGGGACCGCAAAGGTTAATCAGAATCTGCGCCAGCTTCGGCGGCAACATCCCAACTTTTGCGTCACGCGCCGGACGAGCTTGGTCCCGCTTTGCATATTCAGTGATATTTTGAACCCCAACAAGTTTATAGTTCCCAAACTCGGTTAAAATAATTTCAACATGATTTTTCTTTTCCGCAAGCTGGTTATGGTGCGAAGTTGCTGTTGAAAGCACAGCGGTTTTATTTTCTAATACCCGAACAGAACGCCCTTTTCTCTGTAAAATCTTCTTAATCTTCAGCGCTTCGCCCTGAACTTTTCGGAAGTTTGCTCCGCGCTCAAAAGACGACAATCCGAGCGTAATTTTTCCTTCCGGAAGCGTCTCGAGATACTTAATTATCCCCTCAAAACCGCCCGGGAGTTTCTCCCCGAGCTTTAGTGAACCGCCAAGCCTGCGGATATCAGGTGTCTCGGCGCACTCGAACGTCGCAAGCTCCCCTCCCCTGAAAGTTACCTTAGAAAATACACTTTCAAGCTCCGCAAGGGAAATTTTTGGTATACGTCCAAGAATTGCTAAATATTCCATCTTTCATATTTTAGCATATATGTTATAATTTTGCTATGCCCAATGATTTAAAAACTCCGTCGATTGCGCCACGGTTTTCGGTTACCGAATTCCTCGCGGTCTGTAACGAGACTTTCGAGTATGCATTCTCGAGCGTCGAAGTTGAAGGAGAGGTATTAAACTTTAAGGTATCAAAAGGCCGTTGGGTCTTCTTCGATCTAAAAGACGAAGAATCGACCTTACCATGCTTCATGACAATTTATCAGCTTCGCACAACTATTCGCGATGGCATGAAAGTTATCGTCAGCGGAACCCCGCGCGTAACCCAAGCTGGACGTTTCTCGCTCACCGCGAACCAAGTTCAGCCAATCGGTGACGGAAGTATAAAAAAGGCTTTTGAACTCTTAAAGGCAAAACTCGAGAGCCAAGGTGTCTTCGACCCAAAGAAAAAACGCCGCATCCCAGAACCTCTTTCTTCGATTGGCGTCATTTCTTCCGTCAGCGCTGCCGGCTATGCAGATTTTATCAAAATCCTTAACGAGCGTTGGGGTGGACTCGATGTCTGGGTTGCCAACTGTGGCGTCCAGGGCCTCGCTGCTGCCGACGAAATTATTCGCGCGATTGATTATTTCAACCTGAAGGGAAATGTTGACATCATTGCTATCGTTCGCGGTGGTGGTTCTTCTGACGATCTCGCCATCTTTAACGACGAACTGCTCGCAAAGAAAATCGCCTCGTCTCGCATCCCCGTCATAACCGGAATTGGCCACGAAGTTGACGAGACCATCGCCGACTTAGCCGCCGATGTTCGCGCCTCAACTCCGACAAACGCCGCCGAACTTTTAACAAAGGATAAGAATGCCGAAATTTGGCGACTTTATGACGAGTTCGAGAAAATCAACGATCTCATCGATCGCGAAATTTCCTTCTATCAAGGAATCCCGAGGAAAGACATCGGACTAATTACCGATTTCATCCTCACAAAAATCGACGACGCTCTCGAAGTTAATGCTTTACAAAAAAGCACCTTGGAGTCGTATAACCCTGAGGAAGTTTTACGCCAAGGCTATTCAATCTTAAGCGGAGAAATCTCTCCTGGAAGTGTCGTAAAAATTACTACAGAAAAACAATTAATTAAAGCGGAAATTAAAAATGTCCAAGACCGAATCTAATAATTCTGAAATCAAAAATATCGACGCAAAGCGCGCGAAACTCAACGAAAAGCTCAAATGGTTTTATTCTGAAGATTTTTCGCTCGACAAAGTCGAATCGAAATACAAAGAAGCAGTTACTCTTGCCAAAGAAATCGAAGAGGACTTAGAAACCCTCAAAAACGACATAAAAGTACTTGGTCGCGACTTTACGCGATAAAGAACTTATGGTAAGATAAAACTATGGAAAATAATAGCTCTGCACAAATGCCCCCTGTCGCGAATGGCGGGGTTGCGTCCAGTCCGAATGTCGTTGCGCCGCCTCCGGTTGCTCCGGCTCGTCGCTCTGGAGACTCATCTCTTATTAAAATCGTCGTCATTATCTTACTCTCTCTTATGCTCGTTGCGGCTCTGCTTCTGGCGTACTATTTCTTCAACGAATATCGCCTCGCAAAAGCCGACGTCCAGGCTCAAGTTGACACAGCCGTTCTCGAAGCAAACAAAGAGCTCGAAGAGAATCTCGAAACCGAGTTCGAAAAACGCGAGAAAGAACCGAAACAAACTTTCACCGGTCCCGCCGATTACGGCTCTCTCAGCTTTAAATACCCAAAAACCTGGAGCGTTTACATCCACAAAGACGCCTCGAACGGCGGTGATTTTGAAGCTTATCTTCACCCCGTCGAAGTTTCTCCTGTCTCCGACAAAACCATCAACGCCCTTCGCGTAACCATAAAATCCGAGACTTTCGAGACCGCCTCGAACCGCTATAAAAACCTTGTCGAACGCGGCGACCTGACCGCCTCCGTAATCCAAGTCAACGGTTCTGACGCAACTCGTTACGACGGAAAAATCAACAACAACTTTGTCGGTACTGTCGTCATCATCAAAATCCGCGACAAAGTCGCCTACCTTCAAACCGACGCAGAAATCTATCGCGACGATTTTAACGACATCTTAGACACCGTAACTTTTAACAACTAAAGGAGAAACAAACATGTCTCATATCAACCGTAAATATATCGATTCCCATTGGCTCATTTTCGTCGTCAAGGGTCTTGTCGCCGTCCTTTTTGGCGGTCTCGCCCTTTTCTCGATGCGTCATAGCTTCGACTCGATGATGACTCTCGTTGGCGCCTTCCTCTTGACCTTCTCGGTCATCGAATTCATCAACGCTATCTACCGCGCCAGCCAAAAGACCGGTTGGGCTGTCTCTGTCGGTCTCGCAGTCGTCGACGCCGTCGTCGCCCTCGCCCTTCTCTTCACCGTCGGTCAAGACGCGACTTGGCATCTCGTCATTATCGCCGCTTACACCTTCCTCCGTGGTCTCTTCGAAATCATCTCTGGTTTCCGCGCGACTGTCGACCCGACCGACCGTTTCACTTGGGTCTTCGGCGGTATGTGTGGCGCCATCATGGGTCTCGTCATCTTTAACTCCGGAGAATACTTCGTCCGTTTCTTCGGTGTTTACCTCATCATCCTCGGCATTTGTAGCCTCTTCTACGGCGTTCATAACCGCTCACAGAAAATCGAAGATCGCGAAGCTCGTCGCGAATCTGCCGCTATCGCCGCAAGAACTCGCAAGAGGAACTTGAGGAAAAACGCGAAAAAATCGAAATAATCTGCTATAATATAGGCACTATGAATTACAAAGCTCCTACCAAAGCCATCATTACTGACGCAGGATTTGCGTCAAGGTTCCTTCCAATCACCAAAACCATCCCTAAGGCTATGCTCCCAATCGGAAATCGCCCCGTCATCCAACTCGTCATCGAAGAATGCGTTGAAGCTGGAATCAAAGAAATCATCATCGTTGCGACCGAAGAAGGAAAGCCAATTTACGAAGAATACTTTCATAACGCCGCCATCAAGGCCCGCAAACAGCTTTACTCTCAGAACAAGCAGGATCGCTACGCATCTGTCGAAAAAATCCTCGATTTTCCAAAAATCACCATCATCACCCAAGACCCTGCTTTTCCATACGGGAACGGCTCCCCAATCGCCTCTGCACGCAAATTCATTTCAGACGACGAAGCTTTTGTGGCGCTTTATTCCGACGACGTTGTGTTCGGAAAGTCCGCAGTAAAAGACCTTCTCGAATCCTTCGAGAAGCATCCTGACGCTCGCGCTATCATCGGCTGCCAGCTCGTCCCCCACGAAGAAATCAAAAAATACGCCTCCGCCGACTTTGATCCGTCGACAGAAATCCTCCATGGTCTCGTCGAAAAACCAAAACCAGAGGAAGCTGCTTCTGATCTCGCTTCGTACGGCCGCTATCTTTTGACCCCGGAAATTTTCGAGCATCTCGACCCACGCAACACCGGTCTAGACTCTGAACTTTGGACCGCCGACGCAATTGCGAAGCTCATTCCAACCGGCAAGGTTTACGTAAAGCAAACTTCCGGCCTTTGGATGACAACTGGCGACCCTAAAAACTATTGTCTCGCTCAGCTAAAATACACTTTAGAGAACGAAGATTACGCCAACGAAGTGCGTGATTTCGTAGAAAATAACTAACAAAGGAGGAATCGATGGACGTCGCCGAATGGATTATCGTCGCAATACTAAGCTTAACTCTGTTTGTCTTCTTGACTCTCGGTATTATTCTCTTAATTAAATTGCTCGACCTCTCCCGCGACACGAAACACCTCGTGCGTCAGCTTAACCGCATCGCCGCAAAAGGGAATCGTATCGCCGACGACGCCCGCGACACCGTCGCCAGCGTCAAATCCGCCACCAATTCAACCGCAAAAACCGTAAAGAAAGATGTGACCGCCACGACCGGCGTCATAAAAGACGCCGTCGTCTCCGCTGTCTCTAAAAAATTTGGACTAGACGATGAAGAAGAAGTCTCCGAAGAAAAGAAGTCAGAAAAACCTCAGAAATAGCCTAAAAACCTTTTTCGGGCGCCTTCTCGGCTCGATTTTTGGGTTTTTTGCGGGTGTATTTCGCGCTCCCCGTTGACTCTCTTTAGAGCCAATGCTCTTATGCTTGACTTTTTTCGCAATGTGTGCTATAATTAAGGTGTATTTCCAGGAGATCTTACCTCTGGAAAAGCACCTTAATTCTTTGAGTTAAGGACATACAAACTCTATAGGAGGGATTATTATGTCAGAAACCCGTCGCACTTCGAAATGGTCCTTTTTCTTCCTGTGTCTTGCCGTAGCAGCTCTTGCGTTCGCGATTTGTTTCCTCATTTTCCCGACGGAAACAACCGCTTCTTCGCAGATGCCCCAGCAGGCCGCAGAAGTAAGGACTCTCAGCTCCGAGAACACTGCCCCTGTGGCCCAGGCTGTCAGCGTTGTCCCCGTGACAACTGCTGCTCCGACCACCGTCGTCATTCCTTCAACTTTGTCCGCCACGGCCGCTACTACGGTCGTAACGACCACGGTTCCCGCAAACGAATTCCCGAACTACACGGCTTTCGACCGCGACACCGTCACCGCGCTCCAGACTGCTCTGAACAATCAGGGCTACAGCCTGAGCATAGACGGCGTGTTCGGGCCTATGACTGCGGAAGCTGTCTGGAATTATCAGAAGGCCAATGGACTCACACTTGACGCCCTAGCAGGGAAGCAAACCGCCGGCAAACTCGGCGTTACGCTCCCCGAAGGAATAAAGTCTCTCCGTTATGTCACTGATCTTGAGACCTACGCCCGGATTTCGAGCCGTCCGTATCTGGTCTACATCGATCGCCAGTCAAAAGTTGACGGAAAAGTGAAGCCGACCATCTCGGTTTACGGTCTCCGCAGCGACGGTCACTGGGCACTGCTTTATTGCCGCCTCTGTGGCATTGGCGAGAACTCCACTCCGACCCCTGTTGGAGTCTGGACCGTCTACAGTAACACAATGGAGGCCTTCGATCGTGGCAGTGATACCTACCAGTGGAATTATCCCCTCTGGTTGTCAAACCCGAACCTCGGAGGCAACACGAACTACGGAATCCATTCCACGACGTTCGTAAAATCAAGCCGGACATACCTGTCGACAAGCAACCAGATTGGCTGCAAAGTTAGTCACGGTTGTATCCGGGTCGAACCCGAACTCGCAAAATGGCTCTGGGACAACGTCGGTGTTGGTGCCTATGTTTGCATCGACGACCGCGGTCACACCGCAACCCTAACCGGTCTCCCAACCACCTACTAAGTCCTTACTCAAAAGCCCCTCTTCGGAGGGGCTTTTTCTTGTCTAAACAACTTTTACGCAATCTTCTCCGACCGTTTCCTTCATATCCTTAAGGAATCCAGCATCCGGTTCAACCCTAAACGGCATTCTAAGCGCCTTTTTCTCGTCTTTTTCCTGGAGAACCAAGATAATCTCCGTCATTCCAAGATTCCGATCACAAATTCGCTTTATTGCCGTCAACAAATCGGTATTGTCCGGCTCCTTAACGAGGACATAGACCTTCTCTTTGCGCACATCCTTCGGCGGGTCAACTGTCCGTACCATCTCAAACTCCCCAGAACCCCCCTGGGACGCTCCAGAAGCGCCCGAAGCCCCAAACTCGGCTCCTCCGGCGCCTCGACGATAACCCCCACGAGAAACGCCTTCTGCGGCCCCTCTAGAACGCCTCCTAAACTGCGGGGCGTCCTTTGGCGGCGCCAGACGCGTACCCGTTGCCTTGTAGTTCGCAAGGACATCATCCGAGACAACTTCGCAGGAGTCCATCAATACCTTTACCTCAGAAACAACGTTCCCATTCTTATCTTTCGCGTTCACTCTCCCTGTAATTTTCACAACGTTATCTTGGACCAACTTTCCGCCATATTCCTCAAACACGCTCGGAAAAACGATAATTTCTTGCTCACTCGTCTTATTTTCTATCTTCAAAAACGCCATTTTCGTGCCCGATTTCGTCAAAATCGTCCGTATATTCGTAATAATTCCGCCAACTACGACTGTCTTCCCGTCGTTTTCTTGGGTCACGACCGAGAACGGATGAGTTTGTTCTTCGAAGAACGTATCGTATTTATCGAGCGGATGCGCAGAAATATAGAGCCCCATAAGGTCTCGCTCCCAGAGCAGTTGTTCTTTCTCCGAATATTGTGCCGGCGCCGGCTTAATTTCGACTTCTGGAACGGCCGCCGCCGCACCGAACGCTCCAAAGAGGTCGGTTTGTCCGCTCGCGGCGTCTTTTTGCATTTTCGCGCCGTACGCTTGAATCGCCTCAAGATTATAAAGCAAATCACTTCGTGTCCCGAACCGGTCAAATCCGCCGGTTTTAATCGTCGACTCCCACGCCTTTTTGTTGAACTTCGTCGAGTCTACCCGCTTCGCAAAATCGCAGACGCTCTTAAATGGCCCGTTCAAATCTCGCTCCGGAATCACTTTTTCCTCGACCAGCGCCTTTCCGACCCCCTTAATTCCGGAAAGTCCAAATCGAATCGTATTTTCTCCGCCAACAATACCAAAATCCCCGTAACTTTGGTTGATGTCCGGCCCGAGAACCTTCAGCCCCATTCTCTTACACTCAGCAATCTCAATCGCAAGTCGGTCCGTCCAGCGCATATCAGCCGTCATCAACGCCGCCATATACGCGTCGGGATAATGCGCCTTAAGATACGCCGTCCAGTACGACACGAGCCCATAACACGCTGCGTGGGACTTGTTGAAACAATAGTTCGCAAAATCAAGCAGCTGCGCCCAGAATTTCTCCGCGATTTCTTCCGTCGCCCCGCCGACTTTGACCGCCCCTTCGATAAACTGCGGCTTGACCTTGTTCATAAGGTCAATTTTTTTCTTACCGACCGCCTTACGTAAGGTGTCCGCCTGACCGCCCGTAAATCCGCACCATTCTCGAGAAATCTGCATGAACTGCTCTTGATAAATGAGAATTCCGTAAGTATTTTTCAGAGAGTTCTCAAGCCCCGGATGAAGATAAGTTATCTCCTCCTGGCCATGTTTCCGGCGAATGAACGAGTCGATAAACTGCATCGGTCCCGGACGATAAAGCGCAACCATAGCGATAATGTCTTCGAAGTGGTCAGCCTTGAGATCTTTAAGATAGCGTTTCATCCCCGCTGATTCAAGCTGAAACACGCCCGTTGTTTCGGCATTCTGGAGAAGTTTATAAGTCTTCTCGTCATCTAGCGGCACGGAATACATGTCAATGTCGTTATGATAGACTTTCCGAATCATTCTTAGCGCGTTGTTAATCACAGAAAGGTTAGAGAGACCTAAAAAGTCCATCTTAAGTAGCCCAAGTTCCTCAATCGTCCCCATCGGGAACTGCGCTGCAATCGGTCCTTTCGCAGAAACTTCGAGCGGGACAAACTTCACAAGGTCATCTGGCGCAATCACGACGCCGCAGGCGTGAACGCCATGCCCGCGAATCGTCCCCTCTAGTCGGCTCGCAAAATCCAAGACTTCCTTCGCCGTCGGATTAGTATCGTATTCGTTGTGCAAATCTGGCACATCCCGAATCGCATCTGGAAGATGGACGTGATGACCCATAACCGGGTCCGGAACCATCTTTGCAATCCGGTCCGCCTCTGCGTAAGGGACTTCAAGCACGCGCGCAACGTCTCTCACGGCGTTTTTCGCCATCATCTTACCAAACGTCGCAATATTCGACACTCTCGCCTTACCATATTTTTCCGTACAATACTCAATCACCTCATCTCGACGCGTATCCTGGATATCCGTATCGATATCCGGCATAGAAATACGGTCCGGATTCAAGAACCGCTCAAAGAGCAGGTCGTACTTCATCGGGTCGAGCTCCGTAATCCTCAACGCATACGCAAGCAAAGCCCCCGCCGCACTGCCGCGCCCCGGTCCATACACAATTCCTTTTTTCTTCCCCCAGTTAATAAAGTCCCAAACAATAAGAAAATACCCGTTATAACCCATCTTATCAACGACCGAAAGCTCATAGTCAATTCTCGGTAGCAGCTTATGTGCCTCATCGCGTTCTTTATCGACTTCTTCAAGAATCTTCCGACATTCTGCAATCGAAAGTTTATGTGCTTCCTCTTCAGTCTTCCCGCCATACCTAAAAACTAACCCCGAAAAAACCAGCTTGTCGAGATAACTTTTATCCGTTTCTCCTTCCGGAACCGGGAACTTCGGAATCAAAATCCTCCCAAGTTCAAGCTCGACGTTGCATCTGTCTGCAATTTTCCGCGAGTTCAGAACCGCTTCTGGACAAGTTTTTTGCCACCTCGAAATAATCTCATCCGGCGGGATAACGTGAAGCTGGAATTCTTTTAGCGACATGCGATTTGTGTCGGACAAATTCGAACCCGTCCCAACACAAAGCAAAACTTCATGCGCGTCCTGATCTTCATGTTTGAGATAATGTGCATCGCAAGTCACGACGAGCGGCAACCCAAGTTCCTTCGCATGCGTCATGTGCCAGTTATTGATTTTTGTCTGTTCCACCCAATGTGTCGGCGAATCCGGATGACCGTGATCTTGCATCTCGAGATAAAACCGGTCCTTAAACACATTCCGGTACCATTCAATCAGCTCAAGCGCTTTTTCTTCATCATCCGCTCGAATCGCTTCTGATATTTCCGAACCCGCACATCCCGAAAGACAAATAATCCCCTCGTTATATTTTTCCATGTCTTTATGATCGGTACGTGGTTTGTAATATTTTCCGTTAATCTCCGCGTTCGACATAATCCGACAAAGATTCTCGAACCCTTTGTTGTTCATCGCAAGCAGGGTAATATGGAACCTTTGCTTATCATGCGCCGGGTCGCGATCCTCAAGATTTCTCGCCGCAACATACGCCTCGAGCCCAAGAATCGGTTTAATCCCGTTCTCTTTACACGTTTTATAAAGCTCAACCAAGCCCGACATCGTCCCGTGGTCTGTCACCGCAACCGCTTCCATCCCATTTGCCTTTACAAAATCAACCAACTCCGGTACTTTCGTCAGCCCGTCGAGAAGGGAATAATGGGTGTGATTATGGAGATGTACAAAATCACTCGGTTTTAAAACAATTTCTTCAGAATTCTCCACTTTTTTTTCGCTCATATGTCTATTATAACAGAAAAATTTATGATAAAATAAAAATATGGATAATGATAATGCTTTAAATGCCCTAAAGAGCATTGAACACAACACTTCTCCGGAACCCTCTCCGGAAAATAATAATAAAGAAACAGAAAAAGCCGAGGAAATCGATGTAAAATTCGACGATTTGAGCGCGGAAGAAACTTCCGAAAACTCGAACGACGAAAACGAGGAAACTCCCGTCGAAATAGCGGAAGAAACCCCCGAAAAAATCGAATCTCCAAAGGAATTTAACCTCCCGGAAAAACTTCTTTCGACCGAGCCGAAGCCGAAGAAAAAACATGGTTTTAGAACCTTTTTGTCGATTTTATTCTTGATTCTTTTCCTCGCCCTTGGTTTTCTCTACGTAATCGATAAACAATACATCGACTGCCCAGAATTTCTCCGCAACCTGTTAATCCCGGCTTCCAAAGAAGTCGAGCCTGTCGCGCCTGCCGTTCCTGACGACCGTACCGAAGAGACAGAGCTAACCGACGAGACCATCCGCACCTCTCTCGAGAAACAAATCCTTGCGATTTTCGGCGATTCCGCCGCTCTTAAAGAGGGAACTAAAGACGTGATCACATACAAAAAAGCCGACAGCGAAGAAACCTACCTCGCCTACATCGTAAAATACACCGTCCAAACAACTAAAGATTTTGACTTTGCTTTCGTTTATGTCGCCGAACCCGAAACGGTCCTCGCGGAAGATTTTACTTTTACCGCCGACAACTTAGAATCTTTCCCTTACTATCGCTACCAATTCGTTGGTGAGTCTGGAGCCGGAAACTATACATTCGAGGAAAAACTAAAAATCCCGAGAGTTGGCGTAGAACTTCCTGACCTCCCTGAATCTTCAACTTCCTCCTCCATTCCTTCCCCCGAATCTTGAAATCTCTTTTAGCTTATGCTAAACTTAAACTAATTGATTTTAATAATTTAACTTGAGAAAAAATTATGGACCCAAACACGAATCCAACAACTCCAACTCCCGCTCCTGCGGAACCCGCCGCTCCCGAAGCTCCTGCGGCTGCTCCTGAGGCGCCTGCAGAAACTCCAGCCCCCGCTGCCGAACCGGCCCCCGAAGCTCCTGCGGAACCTGCCGCTCCTGCTCCGGAAATTCCCGTCGTTGACAATACCGCCCCGGCCGAACCGGCTCCCGAAACTGCTCCCGCCGCTCCCGAAGCTCCTGCGGCTGCTCCTGAGGCGCCTGCAGAAACTCCAGCCCCCGCTGCCGAACCGGCCCCCGAAGCTCCTGCGGAACCTGCCGCAACCGGTCCTGTCGAACCGGCCGTCCCCGCTCCGGAACCCGAGCCAACTTCCGAACCTGCTCCAGCTCCCGAAGCTGACGCTGGCGACAAGAAACCTGACATCATTGCCGCCGCCGCGACCGAAACCCCAATCGAAATGAAAAGCGGCTCTTTCGGCGCTGGTCAGCCAAAGAAAAAGTCCAACGCCATGACGATTATCCTTCTTGTTGTCGTCCTTGCGCTTTGTGGTTTCGTCGGTTACTACTTCTTTCTCTCCGGCAACAACCAGTCTACTCCGGCTCCCGTAACCCCAAGCTCGTCTACAACTCCCATAACCGACGACACGACCACGGACAGCGAAGAAACCGAAGGAACTGATGTCGAAGTCTTAGAACCGACGACCGAAGATGAGCCGATTGACGCCGAAGGAACTGTCGTTGAGCCACTTTCCGCTCAAAACGCTGTTCCGGCCGACGCCCCAACTGACGCTCCTGCGGAATCTCCTGTCGAACCGACCACTCCGGCCGAGCCAACCGCCGTTTCCGACGCCGCAAAAACAAAATAACTTAGTCCAGATTCATCAAAACAAATCCCGCAATCCCCGCCGCAACGGAGACATTGAACGATTCTTTTTGACCCTTCATTGGGATTTCTAAAAATACATCAATCATCTCATAAAGCGACTCAGGAATCCCTTCAACCTCCTCGCCAAGGACAAGCACAACCTTCTTTTTCAGCGCGGTCGAAAGTTCCGAAAATTTACCCGTTTCTATCTTAAAAAACGGCTTTTCCGTCTCGATATTATTTTCAAGTCCAACAACTTTAAATCCCGCCTCTTTAAGCGTCTTTAGTTCGCCAAAAATATCCTCAACCGCATAATTTTCCACGAATTTTTCCGCCCCGAGCGCAGTTTTTTGAATCTGTTTATTTAATTTTTCTCGAAGATGCGGCAAAACCCGCGCGTCATCAATCCTCGGCGTATAGCCAGAGAGAATAACCTTAGAAACCCCAAGCCCGTCGGCGGTTCTCAGAATCGATCCGACGTTACCGGTCGAACGAATATTATGCAAAACTAAAACAAGTTCCATAAAAGTATGATACAATATTTATAGATATGATTCAAGTTTCCCCGGAAAACATTTCACAAATCATTAAAAGCCTCGGTTCTGGCCAAGTTGTCGCCCTCCCGACCGAGACGGTTTTTGGCCTCGCGATTTCTCTAAATTCCGCGACCGCCCTCGAAAAACTTATTTACCTAAAACGACGTGACCTTAAATCCGGCAAAGTTTTCACCCTCGTCTCCGAGTCGAAAGAAGACATCTCGAAATATGCTCTTGTAAACAAACTTGCCCGCGAATTCATCACAAAATACATCCCCGGAGAAATAACTCTAATCCTTCATAAAAATCCTGAATTCTCCCATCCGTATTTTAATCACTTCGACACCGTCGGCATCCGCATCCCGAAATCTCCACTTTTCTCAAACATCCTTCCGTCGACCGGTCCACTTCTTCTAACTTCCGCGAATCCTCGAGGCGACTCCCCCGCGACCAACTCCGAAACCGTCGAAGAAACCCTCCCAAAAGTCGACCTCCTCGTAACGGGGAAAACTCCCGAAAATCAACTCCCGTCGACAATTGTCGACCTAACCGGGAAAAAGCCTCTTATCCTTCGCCAAGGCAATCTTGAAATTAAACTCTAAATAAGTGAGAAAATTATGAACCGATATGACCCCTTAAAAATCGAACAAAAATGGCAAAAAATCTGGGAAGAAACTGAAGCTTTTAAAGCCGACGACAAGAGCGACAAGCCGAAAGTCTATGTCGCCGAAATGTTCCCCTATCCTTCCGGCGCCGGCCTCCATGTTGGCCACGTCCGCAACTTTACAATCGTCGATGTCATGGCTCGTTTCTATCAACAACAAGAAATGAATGTCCTTCGTCCCTTCGGCTACGACACTTTTGGTCTCCCCGCCGAGAACTACGCCATCAAAACCGGCATCTCCCCCCAATCCGCGACCGAAACAAACATCAATAACTTCCGCAAACAAGCAAAACGCCTCGGCTACGCAATTGACTGGTCTCGAGAGATTAACACTTCCGATCCAGATTATTACCGCTGGACCCAGTGGTGCTTCTTGAAACTTTTTGAAAAGGGCCTCGCCTACCAAAAAGAGTCTTATCAATGGTGGTGCCCGGTCGACCAAACTGTCCTTGCGAACGAACAAGTCGAAAACGGTCATTGCTGGCGCTGCGGAACCGAAGTCGAAAAGAAAAAAATGAAGCAGTGGTTCTTTAAAATCACTGCTTACGCCGACGAACTTCTCGCCGACATCGACTCGCTCGATTGGCCCGAGAAAATTAAGACCGCTCAAAGAAACTGGATCGGTCGTTCCGAGGGCGCCGAAGTCGAGTTTAAAACCGCAGACGGAAAGAAAATCACCGTCTTCACAACTCGCCCCGACACGCTTTTTGGCGCAACCTTCCTTGTCCTTGCTCCTGAATATCCGCTCGTCCCAGAACTCGCAACCGAGAAAACCCGCGAAGCTGTCGAAACTTACGTCAAAGACTCCTTAAGAAAGTCCGAAATCGAACGCCAAGAAAACAAAGAAAAGACCGGCGTCTTTACCGGTTCTTATGCCGTAAACCCCGCAACTGGCGAAGAAATTCCAATTTGGGTCGCCGATTACGTCCTCTCTGGCTATGGGACCGGCGCCGTTATGGGCGTCCCGGCGGGTGACGAACGCGACTTTGAATTCGCAAAAAAGTTTGACCTCCCAATCGTAAAAGTCATCGAAAAGCCCGACAACTCCGACGACAGCGATATTTGTTACGCCGGCGAAGGCGTCATGGTCAACTCCGGCCCGTTCTCCGGCCGCGAAAGTAGCGAAGTCCGCGAAGAAATTTTTGACTGGATTGAGAAACAGGGAATCGGTCGCCGCAAAGTAACTTATAAAATGCGCGACTGGTTAATCTCTCGTCAGCGTTATTGGGGCTGCCCAATCCCAATCGCCTACGACAAGGACGGCAACCCCCACGCCATCCCCGAAGACACTCTCCCGGTCGTTCACCCCGAAGTAAAAGATTATGCTCCGGATTCGACCGGCCGCTCCGCCCTCGCAAAGGCGACAGATTGGCTTAAAGTTACGATTGAAGGCGAAGAAATGACCCGCGAAACCGATACGCTCGATGGCTATGCCTGTTCAAGCTGGTATCTCTGGCGTTACGTCTCTCCGCACGATAAAAACCACGCTTGGGATCCCGAATTGATAAAGAAATGGGCTCCGACCGATGTTTATGTCGGAGGCGATCACGCCGTTGCACACCTCCTCTACGTCCGCTTCTGGTGCAAATTCTTTGCCGACCTCGGCTTCCTTCCGTTCCGCGAGCCGATTAAAACCTTACTCTATAATGGCTATATCAACGCCCCCGATGGAAAGAAGATGTCAAAGTCAAAGGGCAATGTTATCGACCCGCTCGATGTAATCGAGTCCGGCTATGGCGCCGACACGCTCCGAACTTATGAAATGTTCATCGGTCCTTACAACGAAGATGCCGCCTGGTCAACCAAGGGTGTCGGCGGTGTTTACCGCTTCTTGAATCGCTGTTGGACGCTTTGCTTCAATAATCCCGTCTCGAAAGATACCGACGATAGCGCACGAGTCACTGTCCGAAACAAAGTCATCAAAAAGGTCACGACCGACCTCCATCGTCACTCTTTCAACACCGCTGTCGCGGCTTTGATGGAATATGTTAACGAACTCTATAAATCCGGCTCTTCCGACGAAGACCTGATTGTCCTCGCGAAACTTTTGAAGCCGTTTGCTCCACATCTCGCTTCCGAAATGCTCGAAAAGCTTGACGCCGACGACGTTTGGCCAACTTGGGACGAGTCGAAGCTCGCAACCGACTCTGTCGAAATCGTCATCCAAGTCAACGGCAAACTCCGCGCAAAAGTCTCCGTTCCGGTCGAAGACCTCGAGAACGAAGAAAAAGTTGTCGCGCTTGCTCTCGAAGACTCGAATGTGAAAAAGTTCGTGAACGGTGCTCCGAAAAAGACCATTTTCGTCCCCCGCGCGAAGCTTTTGAACCTCGTCGCCTAAAAATCCCTTCTCACACCCCTTGCGGAACGCAAAAAAACGTGCTAAAATAATCCCAAAGTATCTATCATTAAAGGAGTATTATGCCTGAACCTAAAAAACAGAGTAGCGCTCGCAAGACTGGTCTCCGCAGGAGCCACATCCGTCTTGACCTCGCTCGTGCTGTGAACAAGATCTCTCCGGTTAAAGCCTTCGAGACAAAGAAAAAGACCCCAAATTTGAAGGTTAAAACTGTAAAAACTAAAGAAACTAAGAAAAGCGGTAAATAATGG
Source organism: uncultured Candidatus Saccharibacteria bacterium (assembly GCA_964594565.1). Classification (GTDB taxonomy): domain Bacteria; phylum Patescibacteriota; class Saccharimonadia; order Saccharimonadales; family Saccharimonadaceae; genus Nanosyncoccus. The sequence continues at coordinate 4,593 of CAZQMP010000006.1, read as the reverse complement.
CAAGTAATCGGCACCTCGGCAGAATCATATCGCTTCAGAGCTTATACGAATACGAATTCCGAAGCAAGGCGGGCGACGCCAGCGCCGAAATCGACCATATCGTCGCTAAAAATATCCTCCCATACGAAAAGAGTCTTGGCGATACAAAATTCGTCTACGATCTCTCAAAGGGAGTTGTTGACCATACAAAGGATCTCGACGAAGAGCTTGCCCCTATCGCCCCCGAATGGCCAATCGAAACCATCGCCGCAATCGACCGCAACATCCTTCGTATCGGTCTTTACGAGCTAAAATACACCCACGAAACCGTTCCTCCGAAAGTCGCAATCAACGAAGCCGTTGAGCTTGCGAAAGCTTTCGGTTCAGAGAATTCCTCAAGATTTATTAACGGCGTTCTCGGAACTGCCTTTAAGAAGCTCGGCCTCGGCGATGAATCTGCTGACTCTAAACAAGAATCTCATGAATCAAAACCCGAAACCCCAGCCGCGCAAGACGCCGGCAAAGAGACAGGGAAGTAACCTAAAAGTTCCGGAAGCTCTTCCGAAACAATACAAACCCTCTCCGATTACAAAAATCCGCGAGACCGTCTTTAAAAAGAAGCCGGCCATCCAAGAAATTGTCCGCGAACCAACCGCTGGCGGGATTGTTTTCCGTTTGTCAAAAGACCAGAAGGATATCGAAATCCTCCTCATCCAAGATTCGAAGAACCGTTGGACTATCCCGAAGGGTCATATCGAACCCGGAGAAACCGCGAAACAAACCGCCATCCGCGAAATCGGAGAAGAAGCGGGTCTTTTCCATATTAATACACTCTGTTGGCTTGGAAAAATTCACTTCAAATACCGCCGTCTCGACAAACTCGTCCTCATGACGACCCAAATCTACCTCGTCCATTCTCTCGACCCCCGAGAAACTCCAACCAAGGAAAAATGGATGAACGGGATTAAGTGGTTTAAGTTTGCTGACGCCCTCGATGCAATTGAATACGAAGACATCGAAAAATTAATGTTAATCGCTAAAAAGAAAATCCGCTCAGGAGAATTCAAATAAACATGCCTATTTTAAAGATTGAAGATTATGAAAAATTTGCCGAAGAAAAACTCGGCTTTAAATTCAACGACATCACCCTTCTCGTCACCGCCTTTACTCATCGCAGCTACGTGAACGAACACAAAAACCTCAAGCTCGAACACAACGAACGGCTCGAATTTCTCGGAGACGCCGTGCTCGAACTGGTAACTTCGGACTTCCTTTATCGTAACTACACCGAACCGGAGGGAATTATGACCTCTTGGCGCGCCGCCCTCGTCCGCACCGAGTCGATTGGTGCCGCCGGTGAAGCACTTGGTTACGGTCCCCTCGTCCGCCTCTCTAAAGGCGAACGCCAGAACTCTGACCGCGCCCACGAAGTAATCTACGCCGACTGTTTCGAAGCTCTCATCGGCGCTATCTACCTTGATCAGGGTTACGAAACCGCCAAACATTTCATCGAGAAAAACATCCTCGTAAAAATCGACAAAATCCTCGAAGATGGTTCTTGGCGCGATCCAAAGTCCTATTTCCAAGAAATCGCCCAAAAACAGGACGGAAAGACCCCCGTCTACCACACCATCAAAGAAGAAGGCCCTGACCACGACAAGTGCTTTACCGTCGCTGTTTACGTCGGCGACGAAGTTAAAGGAACCGGCATTGGCCACTCGAAGCAGGAAGCCCAAACCGAAGCCGCTCGCCAGGGAATCAAGAGTTATCACCCCTTGAAGGCCTCTAACCTTTGACAAAATCGAGAATCTGTGATATAATAGAGAAGTTGGGCCTATCCTACCAAAGGAGGTGATTATGTGCCCGAAGAATATTCATACCTCCGCATCGTTGCTTATTACAAAACTTTCGACCGCCTGTTGCTTGAGGTAGGGAACTACTACAAACACTGGTCGCTTGACCGCGACCTCGATTCTGACAACCCTAGCCCTGACACGAAGTCCGTATTCGCAAGGAACCACAAAGCCGACCGAAAGCTCCTGAGAGCAAAGCTCGCTCATTCAAAACAAGAATGTCAGGTTTTCTTCGGAATCTTGAAAAGCAAGGCCGAAGAACTCGGCAAACCCTTCGCCGAATCAGACAAAGACGGCAAAAACTTCCTCAACGCCCTTTGCCTCGTCGGTCTCGACGGGAACATTGACCAGGAAATCGCTCGCCTCCGGCGTGAGCGTTACCGGACAGTTGTTCGTCGCGAAATAAAGCATGACGCCGAGGAGATTAAGTTTTACTCTCCTTACGATCTCGAAGAAGAGTTTAAAACCTATCTCGTCGCCCGTGAAGCTCGCCTGAAAAAGCGTAAACAGAAGAAAAAGTAACGATGCCGCCCCTCGAAAGAGGGGCATTTTTCTACCCAAAATCCCCAAGAACCAAAAAACCACCGGTAGCCAAACCCGTGGATTTTTGAACATATAAGCTCTCAACTTTTATGTGTAAAGCCGACTCGCAGTTAGCTTTTTGTTCAAAATAGAACTACATCTATTTTAGCCCAAATGCTTATGCTTGTCAAGAAGCTTTTTCCTTGACTTTCTCTAAATTTAAGTTATAATAAAGATGTGGATTTTCCCTGAAGGAGGTGGTTTAATGCGGAAAATCTTGAACTTTTTTATTGTCGGATTTATTTTCTGGATTCTTAGCGTTCTTTGTCCTTCCTTGGTCATCGTCGAAAGCTTTAAAACCCTGCTCGGGATTACCGTCCTCTTTTACGTCGTCTGCACGCTTATCATGTTTGTGCTCGTCTTCCCGTTCTCAGACCTGATGCGAACCGACTTTGGCTCGAATCATCTTATCCTGCTTTTCGTTATGTTCGCCTTAGTTTTCCTCGCGGCCGAAGCCGTCATGCTCTTCGTCCTTACCCTTATCTTCTCTGGCTTTAGGATTCTCGGCCCGCTCGGCTACATTGTCCTAGTTCTCCTCTTGACCCTCGGAACGACCAACCTAAAAATAAACCGGAAATAGAATCCGCTTCGCCCCTCTTTCGAGGGGTCTTTTTATTCTAAACCGGATGTGCTAAAATTAGTTTATGAAACGTTATCGCAACTGGATTTTGACTGGAATTGCTTTTTTGTTTTTCATTCTTTTTCTCGTTCTCGTTCGCACGTTTGACGTTGCGCCGATTGGTCCTGAAGAGTCTTCTGTCGGCTTCGCCGGTTTGAACGCCGTATTTGCCGCGCATTTCCCGTTTAACGCTTCGCTTTACAAATTGACCGAATATCTCGGCTATGCCGCCCTCCTTGTCGCCGCTGGCTTCGCCGTCGCGGGATTTGTCGACCTTTTCCGAAAGAGATCCCTAAAAAAGCTCGCTCCCGAGTTCTTCGCTCTCGCCGGAATCTACGCTCTTGTCATCCTCTTTTATGTTTTCTTTGATAAAGTCGCGATAAACTTCCGCCCCGTCCTCTTCGAAGGAACCCTCGAGCCTTCTTTTCCCTCGACTCACACTCTCCTTGCCGTAACCATCCTTTCGACCGCCATGATTGCCTTCTCTCGCCTCGTAAAAAACAAGCTCCTCGCGCGGATCTTCTGCGTGCTCGCCTCGCTACTCATGCTCGCGATTGTTGTCGGCCGCGCCCTCTCTGGCGTCCATTGGCTAACCGACATCGTCGGCGGTCTTCTCCTCTCCGGCGCCCTCGTTATTCTCTATATCTCCCTCCTCGAAAGAAATCCTTCCCGCTAGCCTCTTGCTTTTTTTGGAAAAATAAGTTAAAATAAAGGAACTATAAAAATTAAGGAGAAAATCCAATGCTAGCGATTCGCATGCAACGTAATGGCCGTACACACCTCCCGGTGTATCGGATAGTCGTCCAAGAATCCCAGCGCCACCCTCTTTCTGGGCGCGTTGTGGCCGAGGTCGGCAACTATAACCCAGAAACCAAAGCCCTCGTTCTCGACAAAGAAAAAGTCGAGTTCTATCTCAAGAACGGCGCCCAACCTTCTTCTCGCGTCGCCTTCATCCTTGAGAAAAACGGCATAAAGCTTCCGGATTGGTACAAAAAAGCGCCTGTAAAGTCCGCAAAACCAAAACACGCTGACAAACTCCGCAAGAACCAACCTAAGGAAGAACCGGCTGAAGAAGCCCCGGCAGAAACTCCTGCTGAATAATTCTTAAAATAAGGACTGTAAAGTCCTTATTTTTTGTGGTAAAATTATTTTATATCATTAACTTGGAGAAATTATGTCAACCATTGACCAGCAATTTGTCGAATACATCGTGAAAACTCTCGTGAACAATCCTGACAAGGTTTCCGTCGACCGCAAGATCGACGAAAAAGGCGTCCTTCTATCCCTCTCTGTCGACCCAGAAGATGTTGGTCGCGTCATCGGAAAGCGCGGAGCAACCGCCCAGAGCATCCGCACCCTTCTTCGCGCCCTCGGCACGAAAAATGACGCCCGTTATAACCTTAAAATCGTCAACACTGACGGTGAAGGCGCCCCGAAAGCTCCCGTTTTGAGCGCGGACGCAACTTCCGAAACCGACAGGGAAGAAACAGATACGGAGGAAACCTCCGATCTCGCCGAAAAAACTCGCGCCGAGATGGAAGATCTCGACGACCTCGAGAT
>CAZQMP010000005.1:0-22664 GCA_964594565.1 uncultured Candidatus Saccharibacteria bacterium | reverse complement strand
GGACCAAAGAAGTCATGCTCGCATGACTTTTTTGGTGCCTCCCAAGGAGGCACCCCAGGATTCGAGCCAGTCCTTCAGATTTTTTCTCCAATCTATATTATACACTAAAAATTATGCTATAATAAACTTATGCTTATTCTAAGTTTCCTGAAATGGTGGTATTCTCGAGGCTTTCTTTCTTATCTGGAAAAATTTGTTGACCAACTTAAGAACGCTGCCGACTTTTTCTCGATTCGACTTTTAATCCGCAATTTTTTCTCGCCTTTCCGCCAAATTTCTGCCGGCGGGACAACTTCGCTTGCGCTCGACGCTCGAATCCGCGCATTTTTCGACTATCTTTTATCTTGCGTTATTGGCGCGATGATTCGCTTTTTCATTCTTATCATCGGCTTGATTGTGATTGTGTTCCAATTCATATTCGGAAGTCTAGTTGCGATACTTTGGCCGCTCGCGCCTGCCGTTCTGGTTTATTGTGTCGTTCTATTTAGCCAGGGGGTAACGTTCTAATGGATAATTTTAATTACCATTCCATTCGCGCAAAAAAGGCTCGCGTCGGAAAAATCTTGAACAATTTCGGCACCCGCGCAGTTTCGATTTTTGTCGGGCTGTCTTTCTTTGCTGGCTTTATCTACTTTGTTTTTCTCGACAAAAATTCAGTCGGATGGCTTTTAGCCGCCGGAGCAATTCTTATCCTCCAAATTTTGCTTTGGTCAAAATCCGACCTCGACCGCGTTCCGCTCGGAAAAACAGAAAATATTAACGACATCCTTTCTGCAAACGTTATGGTCTCCCTGACTAAAAACCCGACGCCGCTCGAGTTTGCGGAAAAACTTTATAAAACTCGCAGTGGAAAGTTTCTAGCCGTACGTTTTGGAATCACGAAGGACGTGCTTGAATATGTTGCAAAACAAATTCCCGAAGACATGAGCCCGGTTTTTAGAAAAGCGCGAGAAATTAGAAACGAACTCGACGCGGAAGTTGTTTCTGGCGGAATTTTAGCTGTGGCAATTTTAGAAACGTTTGAGGGGGAAGAAAAACTTTTACACGAACTTAAACTTGAGCCCGAGGATCTTCGCGCTGGAATTGTTTGGTATAATCATCTCTACGGTCTCGTAAAAAGTGCCAAGAAGAAACGTCGTAACGGCGGAATTGCGCGCGACTTTTCCTTCGGCTATATTCCGACTCTTTCGCGTTACGGCGTTAATCTTTCCGAAACTCGTTCATGCGGGCTAAAAACTCAAGTTCATCTCGCATCACACAAAGAAATCGTCTCGAAAATGCTTGAAGCTTTCTCAAAAGGCGGCCGCCAAAACATCGCCCTTGTTGGCCCGGAAGGCTCTGGACGTTCAACCATCGTCAACGCTTTTGTGGAAGAGCTCATGGACGCCGACTCGAAACTCCCCGCGTCGCTTAAATATCGCCAAGTTTTCATGCTTGACGCCACGTCACTCATTTCCGCAGCTGGCGGTCGCGGCGAGCTCGAAGGCCTCGTCACGGTCATTTTGAACGAGGCCTACGCCGCGAAGAACATTATTATTTGTCTTGACAATGCACAGCTGTTTTTTGAAGAAGCGGTTGGCTCGGTCAATATTTCAAACATTCTTACACCGATTATTGACGCCGGAAGGTTACGTTTGATTTTCATGATGGACGAACAAAAGTTTCTCGAAATTTCCGCACGTAATTCGTCGCTTGCCAACAAACTCAACAAAGTCATCGTCGATCCTGCGAATGAAGCGGAAACGCTCAAAATCATGCAGGACAATATCCCGGTCTTAGAACATAAATACGGAGTTACTTTTCAATATCTCGCACTTAAAGAAGCCTATCGCCTGTCAGAACGCTACGTCCACGATATTGTCATGCCAGGTCGCGCTCTTAATCTTCTCGAAAGTTCTGCAAACTACGCAGAAGGAAAGCTTGTCACGGCGAGCTCAGTCAAACTTGCCATAGAAAAAACCAAAGGCGTTCGCCTTTCTGCCGCAAACGATTCTTCAGACAAAGAAAAACTGCTGAACTTGGAAACCTTGATTCATGAGCGCATGATTGACCAAGTCGAAGCCGTAAAAACTGTTTCTGACGCACTCCGTCGTGCGGCGGTCGGAGTCCGCAATCAAAACCGCCCAATCGGTACCTTCCTTTTCCTCGGCCCGACGGGTGTCGGCAAGACCGAACTTGCAAAGTCAATCGCTGACGTTTATTTCCACGGCGAAGACAATTTGATTCGTCTCGACATGAACGAATTCGTTTCCGAAGCTGATGTCTCGCGACTTCTCGAAGAGGGAAAAGACAACGCCGATTCACTTACCGCGCGCGTTTCCAAACAACCTTTTTCGGTCATTCTTCTCGACGAAATAGAAAAAGCTCATCCTGCCGTTCTCACAACTCTTCTTCAGCTTCTCGACGAAGGTATTCTCCGCGACGCTAAAAACCGTGAAATTTCTTTCCGTGACGCAGTCGTAATCGCGACTTCAAACGCCGGCGCCGAACAAATCCGCGCTGCTGTCGAACATGGAGAGAATATTGCTGGACTCAAAGAAGAGTTAATTAACAATATGATTCACTCCGGCGAATTCCGTCCAGAATTCTTGAACCGGTTCGATGAAATTTGTTTGTTTACGCCGCTAGGAAAACCAGAACTTCGCCAAATCGTCGACCTCATCATAAAATCAATCAACAAAACTCTCGAGCCGCAAAAAATTTCTGTCGAATTGTCCGAACCGGCAGAAGATCGTCTTGTTGAACTTGGCTATGATCCAAAAATGGGCGCGCGTCCAATGCGCCGAATTGTCCAAAAAACTGTTGAAAATCTCGTTGCGAAGGCCGTTCTTTCCGGCTCTGCCGATTCTGGAACAGTCATAAAAATTGACGAAACTATGCTTTAAAAATGCCACACCGACTCCGATGTGACCGCTATTTGTGGCACCCTCGATAGGATTCGAACCTACGACCCCTTGTTCCGAAGACAAGTGCTCTAATCCACTGAGCTACGAGGGCATGGTAACACTATTTTATCACAATTACCGTCAAATCGGCGAGATTTATGTTACAATATAATTACATGTTCTGGGACGAAGAAGTTACTGAAACCGAAAAGAAACAGCGCGAGCTCGACGAGGACTTTAAGAAACTCCTCGATGCTCTCATGCGCGAATATTTAGACGAAATCAAAAAACATATTCCTTCTCTGGAAAAAGAGCTAAAAGCAGCAAAGAAATTTGATGCGTTCGGCAACGAAATCACACCCGAAGGGAAAGATGAGGAAGTCTGGGAATATTTTGCTGAGAAAAATCTTTGGGAAAATATTTTCAATAAAAATTACAAAGTCAAACAAGCTCGTTATCTCGACCGGCTCGAAGCTTTTCTTTCCAAAACCGTCGAAAATCCCGAGCGTCATATCGAACTATTCGGACGTGGTCTGCTTTGGCGTTACTACGCAAAACTCGACAAAAACGGAAAAATTATTTTTGGCTACGTAAAAACCGACGATCCTCTCGACCCGCTTTCTCGCACTCTTAAAACTTTCTATTCAAAACTAAACAAGGAGTAATATGTCAGAACTCATCAAAAAATCTATCGCCGCCTCGCTTCTTATTGGGCTTGGAAATTTTGCGCTCCTTAAACTCGGTTCGCCAATCGGCCCAATCATTTTTGCTTTCGGCTTGCTTGGAGTTTGTTATCTCGGGTTGAATCTTTTTACTGGAAAGTGCGGCTTTCTGTTCGAGAAAAAGCTAAACCCGCTCGACTTGGTTATCATTTTGCTCGTTAATCTCCTCGCTGGATTCTTGATTGGTCTATTTTTCCGTCTTATCGACCCAACCATCGTCGACGCGGCGACAGAAAAAGTTTTGTCTTGGGAATTTACGTTTGGATTTTTTGGCAAATCTTTCCTCTGCGGGGTCATCATGTATCTCGCCGTAAAAATGTACCAGAAAGGTACTCCACTCGGAATCATTTTCGGAATTCCGCTCTTTATCTTTTGCGGTTTTCAACACTGCATCGCTAACGTTATCACGCTCGGTGTCGCCGCTAGCTTTTCTTGGACGCTTATTCTAGCTATTTTAGGTAATTTTTTCGGCTCAATCTTCGTTTCTTGGCTCTCGCAGGAAAAAGAAACCAAGCCTAAAACTAAAAAATAATCCCCGAAGGGATTATCTTAGCGACCGTCTTTATGGCGAAGGTGTTTCCGCTTGTCGCTGTGTTTATGATTATTATTGCGATTTAGTTTCGCGATAACTTTCGCTGTTTTCTTACGCATAAAACCCATTATAACATATTTTTCTTTTTTGCAAAAGTACCCCTCCTCGTGATATAATCATAAGCATGAACGAGGAAGAACTTCAGAAAAAACGCCGAGAAAATGAAGAAGCTGCGACTGCGAACCGCGCTCGGATTCTTGGGCTTCCATATCTTGATACACGTGATTTTGAGGCTTCGATCCCGCTAGTTTCTGGCGTTCTTGATAAGTCGGAGATGCATAAAGACTTTATCCTTCCGCTCCAGAAAGGCGGCGAGGGTGAACATTATCAGTTCATGATTACGAGTCAAACTCCCCGTTCTTTGCTTGAAGAACTTCGCAGCGAATACGAACGTGACGGGGAACGAGTCGACTTCTTCCTTATCTCCGGATCGGCTTTTCGCGTACTTATGCTTCGCTACGACCCTCCGAAGGAAGTAAAATACGACGACATCAAAATCGCCGCCGAAGGCGATTCCGAAACAATTTCCGAAGTTTCTAAAACTCTAAACTCCGTTTCTTCCGACCGAGTATTTGACTTTTTGCTTGACCAAGCCGATAAACTCGGCGCCTCTGACATCCATATCGAAAATCTCCGCGGAGAAATCCGCGTTCGCATGCGTGTCGACGGTCTCCTCCATCCCGTCGCGAATCTCGACAAGGACCGTTACCGGGTTCTCATGGGCGAACTTTCATCTCGCGCAAATGTTTCCGCCGCTTCGATGAAGCCTCAATCTGGCCACATGCAAATGGAAATCCATCGCCCAAGTTCGACGTATATTCTAAACGTCCGCGTCGAAACCGTTCCGACTATGTATGGCCAAGACGCTGTTCTCCGTCTTTTTAACTTTGATGAATCGCTTCTTAAACTTGATTTGCTTGGTCTTTCCGATAAGGAAAGAAAAGAAATTGACGACGTCATTAACCGTCCTCGCGGACTTGTGCTCATGGTCGGTCCGACCGGCTCCGGTAAATCTACGACGCTTTATTCGATGTTGAATGCGCTCAATACGACCGACAAAAAAATCATCACTCTCGAAGACCCGATCGAATACGGCATTACTGGCATCTCCCAAATCCCGATTTCAACGAACAAAGGCGGCTCGTTCGCCGAAGGCTTGCGTTCTGTTCTTCGTCTTGACCCGGACGTAGTTATGGTTGGCGAGATTCGCGACGCCGACACCGCCAAAACCGCCATCCAGGCCTCGATTACCGGCCATCTTGTTTTAAGTTCTTTCCACGCCGACTCAAGTTCTGCCGCCTTCTCCCGTATGATCGACTTAATCGGCACAAACCCGATTTTCTCTTCATCTATTCGCCTCGTCGTTGCACAGCGGCTTGTCCGAAAACTGACTGACGCAAAAGAAGCTTATGAACCCGACGAAGCAGTAAAAACCTACATTCGAAAAACTCTCGAAGGAGTCGAAGGCTTTAACCCCGAGGAAATTAAACTTTTTCGCCCCGTTCCGACTGCTGACGCCCCGTTTGGCTATTCTGGTCGTTCGGTTATTATGGAACAGCTTGTCGTGAATGACGAAATCTCTTCCTTCCTTCGCGGAGATGTCGCCGACGCAAACACAAAAGAAATTGAAGCCGTTGCGAAGAAACACGGTATGCTGACCCTAGAACAAAAGGGCCTCCTGCTCGCACTAAGCGGCGTTACCACGCTCGAAGAAATCTCCCGCGTCGTTTAGTATGATATAATTGTGTTATGACAAAACAATCCTCAAAGAAAACCGATCACGAACTTGTTGCCGATTATAACGGCTACGATTACAAAAAAATTTTTTGGGAAGACGGTAAACGCGAATATGAAGATATCGCTGACCGTATGGCAATCCGCAAGCTCCTTCCTGATACGATGGACGACTTTGTTGATATTGCCGGAGGCTACGGCCGCCTTGCTGACGAATACCTCGGCCGTGCAAAAACCTGTACAATTTTCGACTACTCAAAGACCGAACTCGCCGACGCAAAGAAAACCTACGGCGACCGCATAAAAACCAAAGCCGGAGACATTTACTCTCTTCCGTTCAAAGATGAAACATTCGACGGATTGATGATGATTCGCGCAACGCATCATTTTGCAGACATGCCAAAGGTCATTGAGGAACTATACCGAGTTATGAAACCCGGCGGCGTTGCCGTTATTGAAGTTGCGAACAAGAAAACCCTCCCAAAAATGGCACGTTATCTGACAAAGAAATCGAAAATCAATCCTTTCGATCGCCAACCTTCCTACCTTGAAGACTTGAACATGTATAACTATCATCCGAAATACATCGAATCTCTCTTCAAAAACCAAGGTTTCAAGATCCTGAAAGTTCTTTCCGTCTCGAATTTTCGTTCTGGGAAGCTTAAAAAAGTATTTGGAACAAAGGGTTTAACTCGTCTCGAGAAACCCGCTCAGACGCTTCTCGCGCCAGTCCGTTTCGCCCCGTCTATTTATTATAAGCTTGAGAAACCAGCCGCTTAACTTCTTTCGCGACCCCTTCGCCCCCGTCGATTAACTTCGCACGGGGGAATTTTTCTTGAATTTTATCCCGAATTAGCGGGTAATGCGTGCAGCCCAAAACTACCGTCTCAATCTCGTCTGACCCCTGTAAATCGGGCTTTTTGAGCGCGGAGCAAACTTCCGAAAGAATTTGGTCAATTTCCAGCTCGTTTTTGTCCTCAATTGCCTTCGCGAGCCCTTCGCAGGGAACGATTTCGACCGTCTGTTCTGGTCTCTTGTTTGTCTCGACTAGCTCCTTTGTACGTGGAGAATTTGCCGTCCCCTCCGTCGCGAGTAACACGATTCTAGCCCTTTCTGAACTCTCGTCGCAGGCCTTTTTAACCGCCGGCTCCGTCCCAACAAACGGGATTTTTGGATATTTCTTGCGTAGAAAATCAATCGTCTGGGTCGTCGCCGTGTTGCAGGCAACCACAATAAGCTCCGCTCCTCTCGCCAAGAGATACTCGACGTTCCCAGAGACAATTTCTTTAAGTTCCTCAAGCGACTTTGTCCCATACGGGCAATTTTTTGAATCCGCGAAGTAAATATATTCTTCTTTTGGCAATAATTCTTTGATTTTTGCCATCACGGTCGTCCCCCCAATTCCCGAGTCAAAAATTCCAATCTTCATACACTCTATTATACACTAAAATTTTATGGTATAATATTTTATATTGGGTTCGTCGTTCAACGGATAGGACATATCCCCTCTAAGGATACAATGCTGGTTCGATTCCAGCCGGACCTACCACAATATCAGACGAATTTTTTATTGCATGATAGTTGAAACCGAAGAAAAATTAGCTGAACTTGCGGCAAAAGTCGGGAAAAAGTTAAACCGCCCCGCAGTTCTCGAGCTTACGGGCGACGTTGGCGCAGGAAAGACAACTTTCACCCGCGCTCTCGCCAAAAGCCTTGGCGTAAAGGAGCCGGTCACGTCTCCTAGTTTTTCTATCTCAAAACGCTACGCTCTTCCGGAAAAAGGAGAACTGATTCATTATGACTTTTATCGCCTTGAAGACCCCGGAATTATGTCATTTGAACTTGAGGAGACCCTGTCTGAGCCTGACTCGATTATTGTAATCGAATGGGGTGAATCGGTCGCCGGTCTTCTCCCTGACAATCGTCTCCGAATTAACTTTACGATTCTTGAAAATAATGCTCGGAAAATCGAAATGGAGCCAAATCTCTTATGAAACTTTATCTAGACACTTCAAATTTCGAAGCCGTTCTTCGCCTCGACGACAAAGAATATCGAGAAGATCTCGGCCGGGAAATGGCTGAGAGATTACTCGAGTTTATTGCTGAGAAAATGGCGGAGAATAAAAAAAACTGGGATGACATCGAAGAGATCACCTTCTTCTCAGGGCCAGGTTCGTTCACGGGGCTTCGTATTGGCGCCTCCGTCGTCAACACCCTCGCGCACAAACTCCACGTCCCACTTTTTGACCATAACGGGAATCAGCACGAAATTATCCTCCCCGATTACGGTCGTCCTGCAAACATCTCGACTCCACGAAAGTAAAATGTTATAATAAACTTATGGCTGACGAAGAATCAAAAGAAACCCCTGAATTTCTCCATCTCAACAACCAAAAATCGATTGTTCCGCCGATGAAGAATGTTGTTGGGGATACTTATGCCGAAACAAAGGCCGAAATTGAGGCTCGCAAACGCGCTGAAGCTCTTGCCGAAATGGCAAAGATAGAAGCGGCAACGCCTGCGCCCGTTGAACCTCCGAAAAAATCTTCGATTTGGTTTTCCGTTCTGACAATTCTGTTTTTGCTTATTGCGCTTGCCGGCGTTGGATTCGGTGTTTTTGAATACACCCAAAACGAAACGCTCAAGGAAAATTACGAAAAACTCGAAAGCGACTATTTAACCGCTAAGGACGAACGCGACTCACTTAAAGAAAATTACGACGTGCTCAAAAGCGCCTATGATAAACTCATTATAAATCAACCAACCGAATCGACAGAAGATGCCTCGAATGCCGAAAATTCGGAAAGCTCTTCAGTTGTAGATGATTCTGTGTTATAATAAAACCGGAATATTAAATTTTGATTTTATTTGTTAATCCGTCCGGGAGAGTCATACCCCGGGCAAACGACAATTAGAAAAGAGGAACATGGACATAATCGCCATTGTTGTCGCCGGAATCCTCGGCCTTGGGGTTGGTGCTGGCGGAATTTTTGCGTACAACAAAAAACACGAAAACGGGGGTAAAAATAAGGCTGAAGACCTTATCCGGAAGGCAAAACACGAAGCTGGAGACATCGTTCTCGAAGCGAAGAAGCAAGCCGCCGAAATCTCGTCAAAGTCCCAGTCGGAAGAAAACGAACGCAGGAAAGAGTGGAAGCGTACGGAAAACCGTCTCGCTGACCGCGAATCTGCGCTCGACTCAAAGCTTGATACTCTCGAGAAAAAAACCGAGAAACTCGCCCGCCAAGAAAAAGAACTCGAAGACCTTAAGAACGAAGTTCGCGATATTCGCGTTAAACAACACGAAAAACTCGAGAAAATCGCCGGTCTTTCGAAAGTCGAAGCTCGCGAAAAGCTCATGAAAATGACTGAGAACGACATTAAACAAGACCTCGTTGCTCTCGTTGCAAAAGAACAGAAAGAAATCAAACACGACATCGACGAAACCGCTCAATCGATTCTCTTGACGGCGATGGAGCGTATGAGCTCCGAGGTAACCGCTGACCGTACGATTACTGCACTTAAACTCCCTGACGACGAGATGAAAGGACGCATTATCGGAAAAGAGGGAAGGAATATCCAAGCCCTTCAACGCGCCACTGGCGTCGACATTGTTGTCGATGACGCCCCAGGAATGGTGATTCTGTCGAGTTTTGACCCGATTCGTCGCCAAGTTGCCCGCTATGCTCTCGAACGTCTTATGAAAGACGGTCGCATCAATCCTGCTTCAATTGAGGAAGCTGTCGCTAAAGGCGAAAAAGAAATCGAAAAAGAAGTTGTTCGTGCTGGCGAGGACGCCGCCCGTGAAGTTGGCGTCGTTGGCATTCCCCGCGAAATTCTCCATCTCTTAGGGGAACTTAAATTCCGCACATCTTACGGCCAAAACGTCCTTTTGCACTCGATCGAAATGGCACATATGGCTGGCATGATCGCTGAGGAAATTGGCGCCGACAAGCGCATCGCGAAGACTGCGACCCTCCTCCATGACATGGGCAAAGCCGTAACGCACAAAATCGAAGGCAAACACGCCGAAATCGGCGCTGAGCTTGCGAAAAAATACGGTCTTCCTGATCCGATTGTCCACGCTATCGCTGCACACCATGACGACATCGAGCCGACAACTCCGGAAGCTTTGATTGTTAAAATTTGCGACGCGATTTCTGCCGCCCGCCCTGGCGCCCGCAACATCTCCGCCGAGAACTTTGCAGAGCGCATGCGTGACCTTGAGAATATCGCAACTTCCTTCCCTGGAATCGATAAAGCCTACGCCATCTCTGCCGGCCGAGAAATCCGCGTCATTGTTGAACCGAAACAAATCGACGACCTGACCGCCCTGAAACTTGCTCGTGACATCGCCAATAAAATTGAGGCAACGATGAGTTACCCAGGCGTCATTAAAGTCAACGTCATCCGCGAAACTCGCGCCGTCGAATACGCCAAATAAGTCATATAAAAGACCCCTGGGGAACCCAGGGGCTTTTTCTTAAGACCACCAATACGGACGCCATTCTCTGCCGAGATAGCGACGTATCTTTTTGATAGGATGGCGGAAGAAACCGGCGTTCGGAGAGCAGGTCGAGCCAAGGAAAGCATTTTTCCGGTAGCTGTCGTCCGCTAAGGTTGAGGGCAGGTTCCTCCAGCTAAAATGCCAGAGCCTGAAAATGTCTCCGAAAGCGCGTTTGCCGAGGAATTCGACACCTTCGTTAATGACGACCTTCCGTACGTTCTGACAATCCTTGAAAGCTTCGGCTTCGACCGTCTTGACGCAACCGGGAATTACGATCTTGCGCAGAGAGTGGCAATGCGCAAACGCTGCCGTAGAAATCAGCTCGAGTTCCTCGTCCGGCAGGTCGAGCGTCTCAAGCGCGAAGCAGTTGAAAAATGCCCGGTCGTCGATATAACGAAGAGTTGTCGGAAAAATAACTTCCGCCAGGTTCTCACAGTGCTCAAAAGCACTCTTTCCGATGTAGATGACCCCTTCCGGAATCACCACCGATTCGAGGTTTGAAAACCCTGAGAAAGCGTTCTGTCCAATCCCGACCGTTCCCGCAGGAATCTCAAATTCGTAGACGTTGTTTTTACTGCCACTATAGAACTTCTCCACAATCTGGGAGACGCCGCCAGCGGTCAGCACACCACGTTGATCCAGGTAACAATCCATCCAAAACCCTCCTTTTGGTATTCTAAGAAGTGAAAGTGCTATAGGAAACTCCTAACCTTTTTATTATAGCACACTATTGATAAAAAGTCAATGATATGATAAAATAGACAAGAGGTAGCACATTAAAAAGGAGGGATATCATGTCAAAAACCCAGCGTATAGCTCTTATGGGGCTCTTAATTGCTCTCCATGTTATTCTCGGCAACTTGATCGCCTTGAAACTCTGGAATTTGAAGCTCAACGTCGTTGTCGCAACTTATCTTGTCGCCGGTTTTCTCTTCGGGCCAGCTTATGCCGCAGTCATCGGCGCTCTCGGAGAT
Organism: uncultured Candidatus Saccharibacteria bacterium; assembly: GCA_964594565.1. Classification (GTDB taxonomy): domain Bacteria; phylum Patescibacteriota; class Saccharimonadia; order Saccharimonadales; family Saccharimonadaceae; genus Nanosyncoccus. Next base: position 11,250 of record CAZQMP010000005.1, on the reverse strand, counting down.
TTGGTCGGCGCGCTCGTCTTCCCAGTTGGCGCCTATTTCTTCCCCTTTACCATTACCACCGCCATCTCTGGCTATATCTTCGGAAGCCTCGGTCGTGACATGTTTAAGGACATCAAAACCCGGACTCGCGACGACCGGTCAGACATTACTTACATCGTCATTATCGGGCGCGTAATGTTGAACGAAATCGTCATTACTCTCGTTTTGAACACGCTATTTATCTCGCAACTTTACGGGGTAAAACTTGCTTCGCTTATCAGCGTTCGCGCGCTCCAGGCGTTGATTGATTGCGTCATCTATCCGGTTTTGATTCTCGTCCTCTTTGAATCCCTCGAATCTCTCTATCGGTCCCGTCACTAAGACGGGGCCTTTTTCTGTCTCTGTATTACACTACTGGTTAGCAGTCTTTACTTTAGTCTGCTAGCGGAGTATAATAAAATACAGTTATGGCACAGAAACGTGATTATTATGAAGTATTAGGAGTCGGGAAGACCGCAAGCGACGACGAGATTAAAAAAGCCTACCGCAAACTCGCCGTAAAGTATCATCCCGACAAAAACCCTGGCAACAAAGAAGCTGAGGAAAAGTTTAAGGAAGCAACCGAAGCCTACGAAGTTTTAAGCGACAAACAAAAACGCGCTCGCTACGACCAATTTGGTCACGCCGGTGTCGGTGGGAATGGCGGCAATCCGTTCGGAGGTGGAAACCCCTTCGGTCAAGGAGGAAACTTTAATTTCAACGGTCAAAGCTTTAACTTTGACTTCTCTGGTAGCGGAGGGCTCGACGATATTCTCGGTGATTTGTTTGGATTCGGCGGCTCGCGTCGTCGCCGCCCAATGCGAGGAACTGACTATGAGACCCAGGTCGTGATCGACTTTAAAGACGCTATTTTCGGAACCACTCGCGAAGTATCCGCTCCAAACTCCGACAAGGTCTTAAAGGTTAAAATTCCGGCCGGTATTGACGACGGAATGGCGATTCGCCTTTCCGGAAAAGGCGGCGAAGCCCCGAAAGGCGGCACCGCTGGCGACCTTTATGTCCGCATCCGCGTTAAGCCCGACAAAAACCTCACCCGCGAGGGAAACATTATTCTCTCTGACGTAAAAGTCTCCATGGTTGACGCTGCACTTGGCTGTGAAGTCGACGTTGAGACTGTTGATGGAGTCGTAACGATGAAAGTCCCCGCCGGAACTCAATCCGGTACGCCGTTCCGCCTCTCTGGGCACGGTGTTCCGTTTCGCGCTGATGGCGACCGCGGTCCGCACATCGTAACCGTCATTGTTGAGACCCCGAAAAACCTTTCCCGCAAACAAAAAGAATTGCTCGAAGAATTTCGCGACCCAAAGAACAAAAAACGCGGATTTTGGAACTAATTTTTCAAGAAACTCTTCCTCAAAATACCTCCGGAGTGATATAATTGATAAAACTAACGGAGGTATTTTTTCTAGATGGACCTTATACAAGATATGCTGGTCAGGAATGGATTAATTGGAAACGATGGGAGCTACTTAACAGACGCTCTGATTTCGAATCAGATTTGCATCTGCGACAAAAACGGTCGTGTCACGCATCGTATCGAGCGTGCCGCGAACGGCGTCGATTTAGTCGTACGGAATTCGTCGACCCAACTCGTCGATTTGCGTCTCAAGCTCGCCGCTTAGGCTTTTTGCTTTTCTTCAATCAGTCGTTCGTATTCTCGAACGACTTTTTTCATTATCTCATCCCAAGAAACCGGAATATCTCGCCAGGCGTTAAGTCCGACTTTCTTTAGGTTCGGAAGAGCTTCTTCGATTTTTTCGGCAATTTTCTCCGGCGTTTCGTCTTCGGCGATAAATGCATTGATGCCGTCTTTGAGGTTTTCGGCTGAGCAAGACCCCTTGACGAGCAACCCAGCTGTCCCCATAACTGCCGCCTCTCTAAGCACCATCGGCGCGCTGTCATAAAGGGAAGGAAAAACCAATAAATCAGAAAGGGAATAAAGCGCCATCAAATTCTTCCGATCGGAAACGTGTCCGAGGAATTGGACGTCGCCCCGAAGCCCGAGCTTTCTCGCTTGGCGGACGAGTTTATCAAAATCCGGCCCGTCCCCCGCTGTTACGAGTTTGAACTTTACGCCATCATGTTTTAGAATCTTGCAAGCTTCAAGAATCCCAGAGATATTTTTCTGTTTATTGTGTCTCCCAACAAACAACAAAGTCGGAATGTTGTCGTTATGATGAATTTTTCTTTTCATCTTCGTAGCGGCCGCTTCGTCAAGCTCTTCCTTATCTGTTCCATTCTCCATCACGAGAATCTTCCCCTCAAACCCGTAACTTCGCAAAACCTCCGCCGTCCCCTCATTTACAGTCCAGACCGCGTCGCACTTATCATAAAAATCCACAATAAATTTCAAAAGAAAGCGTGAAAGCTGTTTTGAGTGAGTCCGTTGAAGAAAATCGTCGTAATACTTCGAGTGGAAGGTTGAGACGAGTGGGATTTTTCGTTTTTTCGCAATTCTCGCTGCTTCAAGACCGGCAATGAACGGACTTTGAGCGTGTACGATGTCGAAAGGAATCTCTTTCAAATTCCGACGATATTTCGTGCCAACAAGTGGCAGTCCGACGTGCCATTGTTCCGTCGGGATTTTGAGCCCAGGGGAAAGAATCGTATTTAAACCCGGATAATCCGGAGCGTCAGAGTTATTCGGGGCGATATAATAAGCCTCGTGTCCCATCTTTGTTAAGGCTTCGCAATAAGAAAAAGTTACGCGCGCCACTCCGTCGAGCGTCGGCGGGAATGAATCGCAAAATTGTCCAATAATCATAAGTCTATTTTACCATGGAACGCCGCTTTTAGGACAAAATAGCAGAAAACCCCCGAAATATCGGGGGCTTTCTACTCGGCACATTGACTCCAATGTGTCGTCTTTGTATGGTAGTACCGACTGGGATCGAACCAGTGACCTTGGGCTTATGAGTCCCACGCTCTAACCATCTGAGCTACGGTACCATCACTATCGCTAAGAGAGTTCGCCTTTCTATCTTACCTTATTTCTTTAGTTTTTTCAAGTGTTCTCTCGCTTTTAAGGTTACAACTCGTCCTTTTGGCGTCCGTTCGAGTAGTCCGAGTTGCAAAAGATACGGCTCGTAGTACTCTTCAATCGTCGTCGGCTCATCTCCCGTAAGGGCCGCGATTGTCGTCAGTCCAACCGGCCTATCTCCGTAATTTTCCAGCATCAGTTCAAGCATGTTCCGGTCCGCCGGATCGAGCCCATATTCATCAATCTCCATCAAATCCAACGCTTCCTGGGTCACTTTCCGGTCGATAATTCCATCTCCGTTCACGTCGGAATAATCCCGGACGCGTTTTACGAGTCGGTTTGCGATACGCGGAGTCAAACGGCACCTTGTCGCAAGCAGTTCTGTCGCCTCCGGAGAAATTTCTTTCCCGAGAATATTTGCTGTTCGCGAAACAATTTGTTGGATTTCTGGGAGTTTATAGTACTCAAGCCGATGGATGATGCCGAACCGGTCTCTGAGCGGTCCTGCGAGCGCCCCGGTCCGTGTTGTTGCTCCAATCACGGTAAAATGCGGCAAATCGAGCCGCACGCTTCGCGCCGCCGGCCCTTTCCCGATTACAATGTCGAGCTTATAATCTTCCATTGCTGAGTAGAGAATTTCCTCAACAACCCGTCGCAACCTATGAATCTCGTCAATAAACAAGACATCTCCGTCTTGAAGATTTGTTAAAATCGAAGCGAGATCTCCCGCCCGTTCAATCGCCGGCCCGCTCGTAACTTTCAGATTCGCCGCGAGCTCATGCGCGATTACGTTCGCCATTGTTGTTTTTCCAAGCCCCGGAGGACCATAAAGCAACACATGATCAAGCGTCGTTCCATCATTGCGCTTTTTTACGGCGTCAATCGCCAGCTTCAAATTTGTCTTTAATCTTTCTTGCCCGATGTATTCGGAAAAGGTAGTCGGACGCAACGACTTCTCAAAAATCTCCTCTTCGGGTTCTTCGTGAGAATTTACGTCTACAACTCGTTCTGTACTTCTTTCAATGGCCATATTACCCTCCATTATACCACATCTTGCGCCTCTATCCATAATGCTTAACTTTGACATTTTCACGGGGGGGGGGGGTATAATTAACCTCATATTAGCATCCCACGAACAGGGATGCTATGAACTTTAGAAAGGAGATGAAAGCATGGAGAATAACTATTTCGCTTTCCCTAAGATGGAAAAGAACGCCATGACTACCGACCTCTTTGAGCGCATATTCTTTACCGACCTCGAAAGGCGCCGGCTCGTCCTTAACGTCCCGATTGGTCCGATCTACGAAGTTGCTACCGCCGACACGGTTCTCGACGTGTCTGACATCATTCATCACATCGTTGAGTTTAACCGCCTTGACGACCTTGCAGAACAGGAAGCAAAACAGAATGGCACCATCTTTGAGCGTCAGCCCATCCGCCTCATCGTAAATTCCCCTGGCGGCAGCCAATATGAAGGATTCCCCCTTGTCCATGTCATCGGTTTGTCCCGCACCAAAGTCATCACGATTAACGTCGGCATATCCTTCTCGATGGCGAGCTACATTCTCATTGCCGGGCATGAACGTCTTCTGCTCCCTGGCTCGGTTGTCCTGATTCATGAGGGGTATTTCGAGAGTAGTAATTCAACGGGGAAAGCCATCGATGATGCCCGCTTTCAGGAAGAATACGAAGAGAGAATTATCAAGCCGTTCATTCTCGCGCGCACGAAAATCACCCCTGAACAGTATAAGGAAAACTACCGCAAAGAATGGTACATGCTCCCTGAGAAAGCTCTCGAGCTCGGCGTTGCTGACCGCATCGTCACTGATATCTCTGAGCTGTACTAAACATCTCCTCCTAAGCCCCTCCCCAGAGGGGCTTTTTTATGCTATACTAGAGAAAAAGGAGTTTTATGGAACTGAAGAAGAATTCAAAAACCTGGAAGAATCTCGAGACCGCTTTTGCGGGCGAGTCTCAGGCTCACATGAAGTATCAATATTTTGCCTCTCAGGCCAAAAAAGACGGCTATGAACAAATTTCCGACATCTTTCTCGAGAGCGCCAGGAACGAAAAAGAACATGCAAAAATGTGGTACAAGCTCTTGAACGGTGGTTCGGTCTCCGATACAAAAACAAACCTAACCTCCGCCATTAACGGAGAAAACGGCGAGTGGACCGAAATGTATCGTACCTTTGCCGAAGAAGCCCGCGCTGAAGGCTACGAAGAAATTGCGAAAAAATTCGAAGGCGTCGCCGCCATCGAAAAAGAGCACGAAGCTCGCTTTACGAAACTTCGCGATAACATCGAACACGATGTCGTCTTCAAATCCGACAAAGTCACCGTCTGGAAGTGTCGTAACTGTGGGCACGTCTTCGTCGGCGAAGAGGCTCCCGAGGTTTGTCCGGTCTGTGCCCACCCTCGCTCCTACTTCGAGCTCAAAGCTACAAACTACTAAAGATTCGAAAAATGCCCCGCATCCCGCGGGGCTTCAGTTTTTTAAAGATGACACAAATACTCGGAATAAAAGGCCTTGTCGCTCTCATCGGCAACGTGTTTGATAACTTCACCAACAAGGTCTAAAGCGCCTCGCCGCCTGAGTTCAAACATCGCCGCACTGGCAACCAGTCGACTCCCATGAACTGCCCCACAAAGGGCAACGGTCTGAAGAACAGTAGACTCGACTCCACGAAAATCGCGAGCCATGGACACAACAGCTTCCGGCATCTCCTTCACCTCTTTCTAAAAATGTTCTTGTGTGAGTGTGTTCAATTATATCATAAACTAAAAGAATTTACAAATCCACTTGACTCATGATATAATGTAACTAAGTTTATTATTTGTTAATTTTTGAGGAATAATTCATGTCAGGACACTCCAAATGGGCTACCACCAAGCGTCAGAAAGCTGTTGTCGACGCTAAGCGCGGTGCTCTCTTCACAAAAATCGGGAATCAAATTGCTATCGCCGCTCGTCAGGGAACTGATCCGGCCATGAACCCAAGCCTCGCTATGGTTCTTGAGAAGGCTCGTCTTGCGAACATGCCGAAAGCAAACATCGAACGCGCAATTGCACGCGTCGCTGACAAATCCGCCGCAGCCCTGATTGAGGAAGTCTACGAAGCTTATGGACCCGGTGGAACCGGCATTATCATCGAAGTCGCAACCGACAACAAAAACCGTACCCTCCCCGAGGTTCGCCATACTGTTGAGAAAAACGGTGGTCGTTTTGCGGACTCCGGCTCAGTCATGTTCCAATTCGCCCGCAAAGGGGTAATCGTCATCTCTGAGAAATCTGAGGACGCGCTCATGCAGGCTCTTGATGCTGGCGCCGAAGATGCTGAAGAAGTCGAGGACGGAATCGAAATCGTCACCGGCCCCTCTGATCTTATGAAAGTTCGCCAAAACCTGATTGACGCTGGCTTAACCGTCACCTCTGCTGAGTTGAAATATCTCCCAACTTCAACCGTCCCCGTTGAAGGCGATAACATCGAAAAGCTCGAAAAACTCCTCGACGCCGTCGACGACCTCGACGATGTTGTTGCCGTCCATACCAACGCAGAGTAAAACCTGCTATAATAGAGATATGGAACGACTTTTAGACTTCTTTATCCCAAAATCATACCAACTCAACCTCTTTTTAGATAAACACGCCGAAACCATCTCTGGAACGGCAAAAATTGCCGGAAAAGTGTCGAAAGCTGGCCTCGTGAAGCTTCATTCAAAGGGCCAAACAATCGATTTTTTCAAAATCAACGGCGAATCAGTCGACTATAACCTAGATAATTGCGTTCTGACGGCTCTAGCAGCCCCTAGGAGCGACGTTTCTGTCGAAGTTGGATTCCATGGCCCTCTGAACAGAAACATGCAGGGAGCCTATCTCTCGACCTATGTACACGACGGTTGTGAAGAGCGCATCGTTTCTACCCAGTTTGAGTCCCACTACGCCCGAGAAGCTTTCCCTTGCGTCGATGAACCCGCCGCAAAGGCCACTTTTGAGCTCTCAATCGCCGTTCCTGACAAAGACGACATTGTTTTAGCTAATACCCCTATCATCGAAGAAACAGATTGTAAGTCAAAAGCCAATTGGCGCCAATGGGCATTCGAGAAAACTCCTCGCATGTCGACTTATCTCTTGGCGTTCGTCATCGGCAAGTTCAACGTCGTCGAAGGGAAGACCAAATCTGGCGTCCTTGTCCGCACTTTCGCCCCTCTAAACCAAGACCCAACTTCTCTCTCTTTCCCTAACAATCTTGCGGTTAAATCCCTTGAATATTACGACCACCTTTTCAAAATCCCCTATCCCCTCAAGAAGCTCGATCAAGTCGCTATCCCTGATTTTGAGGCGGGTGCAATGGAAAACTGGGGGCTTGTTACGTACCGCGAGTCCCAGCTCCTCTGTTCTAGCGACTCATCTATTGCCTCGAAAAAGGCCGTCGCTCTTACAGTTACGCATGAGCTCTCTCATCAATGGTTCGGAAATCTCGTCACCATGGAATGGTGGAACGATCTCTGGTTGAACGAGAGTTTCGCAACAATCATGGAATATTACTGTACGGATAAGATTTTCCCGAAATTTAAGGTTTGGAACGACTTTTTCACGCAAGATTGTCTAGCCGCCTTTTATCGTGATGCAATCGCAGGAGTCCAATCCGTCCGAGAAGACGTATCAGATCCTGCAGAAATCGCTACTCTTTTCGACCCCTGTATCGTTTACGCCAAAGGCGCGCATCTCATGCTCATGCTGATTCGAGAAATGGGCGAAGAAAACTTCTTCTCCGGAATAAAAGCTTATTTTGAGAAAAACCAATACAAAAACGCCGATGCTGGTGACCTCTGGGCGGCGCTTGAGCCTTTCGCAAGAGGCTTCTCCGTTCGCGATTTTATGACCGCATGGTTGACGCAACCTGGCTACCCCGTCATTACCGACGAAGCTCAGCAACGTTTTCTTCTCGACGGCTCTACGGACGATAAAAAGTATCCCATCCCTGTTCTCAAAGATGACATGTCTGGTCATTATCTTATCAATCTTTCCGGCCCCGAATTCTCCGAAGCGCTTGAAAACTTTAAACACCTCAGAAATGAGCAACGCCTTCGCCTCTTAATCGACCGTATGCTCCTCGCCGAGACCCCGATTGTCGCCTCGAGCTCGCTTTTGCCGCTCCTCGAGAAATTCAAGGAAGAAACTTCCTCCCCTGTTTGGGATATTCTCGACACAATCATCTCAAAACTCACGGTTTTCATCGATTACGACTCAAAAGAAGAAGAGAAGTTTAAGGAGTATCTCTATAAAATCGTCGAAAAACTTCTGGAGAAGCTCGGTTTTGAAAAGAAATCGGACGAGCCTTTGAATGATTCCGAACTTCGTCAAACTTTCCTCGGTATCGCTCTCTATTCTAAGAACCCGGACTTTCTCGAAAAACTAACAAGTTTTTATCGGGACGACCTTACTGCGCTCGACCCTGACTTGCGCCCGTTCGTTTTGAGCGCAAAGATGTGGCTCGACGAAGAATCTTTCTATCCGTTTGTCTATGATCAATATCTGAAAACAACCGACCCAGATTTGAAAGCTGACCTCCGTTCCGCTCTCGCGAAGCCCCGCCTGGAGAAAAATCTTAATTTTGCTTTCGATCTTCTTAAAAATCCCGACGTCTTAAAGCCTCAGGACCACCTTTCTTTCCTCCTTCGTCTTCGTCGCTGGAAATATTCTCGGGACCGCGCGTTTAACTGGATGCTAGAAAACTGGGATTACATCTACGAAATTAATGGTGAAAAATCCGTCGAAGATTACCCTCGTTATTTTGCCTCCACCATCGATAAACAAGCCGACGCTGACCGCTATTTCGAATTCTTCACCCCTCTGTCAACTGACCCCGTTCTTGCGCGCACTCTAAAAGTCGCTAAAAACGATATCGACGCCACGCTTAACCTCATTGCTACCGATAAACCTGGCGTCCTAAGAGCAATCAACAAGCTTTAAAAACTACGATTTTTATCATATAATAAAAGCATATGAATTATGAGCAACGCGAACGCCCCCGAGTCGAACGTCTGAAGGGTGAGCTCTACCAAAACGAATCCGATTGGTCTAAAGACGCCGAAAGCGAGTTCGAAACCTATAAGATTGAGACGCCTCCGTCCCAAGCAAGAAAAATTGGCCGCGGAATTCTTGATTCACTTGGTCTCCAACCAAAATCAAGTGAACGTCGACGCGATCGCGAAGCTATGTCTATTGCGCTCCGAGAATACCGCGAAGAAAAAGAAGCTCGCCGACTCGCCACTATGCGTAGTCAGGAAGATGCCCGTCAAAGAAAAGCCGAGGAAGCCAGGAAATTGGCCGCTGAGGCGGAAAAAAGAGAGCGCGAAGCGCTTGAACGGGATATGTCTAAAGCTCGAGCGGCGTTTGAAGCAAAAACCCAATCTCGATTTGAATCTGAACGCGCTCAAGAACTTGTCGAACGTGAACTTAACGCAAGATTGACAACGGTCGAATCTCTTGAGGAAGCGGCTCTTCTTGACGATGGCGAAGTCAAAAAGCGCTCGCTCGAATTTGAGGGAGCAGAAATCCCTGTCTTCGACCTTGAAGGGAAGCCGTTTACGATGCTTTCGCATGCCGTTGATTATCGCCATGCGAATTTGAAGGTCGATGGCAGTGAAGCAATCGGCGTCCAAACATTCCAAGATCTCCTAGAGCATCCTTCGCTCTGGGCTCGTTCTCGAGAAGAAGTCGAGCGTGAGGAAGGCTATGGAACTCGTGGCAAAAACGCTCTCGGCGACACTCTTTCTGTCTCTTACATTAATTCAGAGACAAATTTATCGACGCGCGTTTCTAAGTACGGAACTTACTACTCGCTTTGTTATGGATTCTCTCATATCCCAGGCGATTCCATTATCGGTATCTCTAGCGGAGACGCTGGTTCGAGCAACACTGCCGGGCGTGCCCAGACGGACCTAAGCAGAGGCAAACTTGACGCCATTAAGAACCTTGAAGCTATGGGCGGAACGTCAAGTTACAATGAAGTCCTCTTGCGTCGTTACGACGAAGACGGCAAGCCGAAACTCCCCGATTACATCATTACCGAAGACGATCATATCCCCGAAACCGCCCTTCGCCACGCTAAATTCTTCAACATCCCAATCGTAAACATAAAAAAGCCAGTCTATGAAGAGCATCTAGAGGCGCGCGCCATTGAAGCTCTCGACTCTGTGTCTGACGAGAGCAGTTACGAGGAAATCTCAAAGGCAATCGCGACTATTCGCCGCTCTCCGAAGTTCCTTCAATCCTTCCAGCCCATTGATGGCTATGGGCGCGAACTGGATATGAACGGTTTAAGATTCCAGAGGGAGCATGCTGTTGCCGGTTCTACCCAGGCCAAGCTGCTCGATTTAACCGAGCTTGAGTTTAAGAAACGCCTGGACCTTATCGAGAAGACTATTAAGGACACGACAAAAGCCCGCGTCGAAGCAATCGAGCGCGGAGATCCCCTTCCGTCCGCGAAAGGCTTCGCTTTCTTTACTGTACTTCCTACTGAAGTCCGCGATTCTAAATTATTCAATGTTCCGGGGAACTGTAATTGGATTAACATTGAGTTCCGCCTAGAAGGCGATCCCCGCTTCGTAAAAACCAAGCTTTACGACGGCGAAAACATCATTAGACCCGAAGAAGCCTTTGCTCGCGGAACCAGCTCGCCGGAGCGTCTGGCGCAGGCCGATAGTGGTCCTTATGAGAGAATCGCAAAGCTCATCCCTGATTATGAAGCCGCGAAAGCTAAAAATCTCAAAAAAAGTCAAAAATCTTAGAAAAAACCCTTGCAAAAGTTCGAAAAGTGCGGTATACTTGAGAACAGTTAAACACGTCAGCATTTCTGACCTCTGTAAAAAAAGTGACGAAATCCAACTGCGAGAAAAGGATTCGAAAGAACCCGTTTTTCTCTGCGTCATAAGAGGTTTCCTTAACAATTTGATAACGATGAAAGAAATTTAATTGACGGTTTTAGTAATCGAACTTCGATTGCTAGATTAAGTCAATGCATAAAAAGGTAAATAAGGGCACTAATAGTGGATGCCTTGACAATCAATACCGATGAAGGCCGTAGGACTCTGCGATAAGCCTCGGGGATCTGAGAACGAGAATTGATCCGGGGATTGCCGAATGGGGAAACCTAATACGGGTTATACCGTATTGCCGTTATCTGAACACATAGGATAATTGAGCGGGAACCAGCCGAACTGAAT
>CAZQMP010000004.1:0-27121 GCA_964594565.1 uncultured Candidatus Saccharibacteria bacterium | reverse complement strand
ACGATTATAACCTTTATCTGCAGCATGAAAACGAAGTTGAATTTGAGGATGTTTTGGACGAAAATGGCTATTATCTTTCGGAAGTTTCATCCGCGCTCAAAAAGCTTGGTGTAAGAGATACAGACGAGAACGGAATCGAAATTTGGGCAGGAAATAAGTTCATTGCGAAGGTACTCGAAGAGAAGGGGATTATCTATAAAATCGAGTATATCCAGCATGAATATCCATTCAATCCGCGTTCAAAACAGAGGATTATGTATCGCGCGTTCCCGAGCTGGTTCTTTGACATTCAAGGTTCAAAGCCGTTGATGATTGAAGAGAACGAGAAAATTAATTGGTTCCCAGAACACATCAAAGAGGGAAGATTTAAGAAGAACATCGAGGCGGCGCCAGATTGGAATTTGTCTCGCGACCGATTCTGGGCAACGGCGATGCCGGTTTGGAAAGGCGATAAAGGTTCGATTAAGGTTGTCGGAAGCTACGACGAACTTGAAGAACTCTCAGGGAAGAGACTTGAAGATTATCATCGACCTTGGGTTGACGAGATTGAATTTGATATCGACGGAGAGCATTTCAAGAGAATAGAAAAAGTGCTTGATTGTTGGTTCGAATCGGGATCGATGCCGTTTGCACAAATGCACTATCCGTTCGAGAACAAAGACAAATTCGAAAGAAATTATCCAGCGGATTTCATCGTTGAGTATATTGGCCAGGTTAGGGCTTGGTTCTATTATGTCCACGCCGTTAATACTGCACTTTTTGGAGAAAATGCATTTAAGAATGTCATTGTTACGGGGACGCTCGCAGGAAATGACGGGCGAAAGATGAGCAAGAGCCTCGGGAACTATACTGACCCGAATGAATTGATGGATAAGTTCTCGGCGGATTCGCTTCGGTTCTTGCTTTTGTCGAGCCCAGTGCTCGCGGGGGAAGACTTTGCGTTGCTTGATAAGGATGTTTCTGACGTAGCGAGAAAACTCTCGATGGTTTGGAATGTGTACGATTTCTTCTGTACTTATGCAGAGGTAGATGGATGGAGTTCGGAGGACTTCAAGGGAATCGAGCAACTCGAGAATGAACTTGATAAATGGATTGTAGCGCGAGTTTGGCAGCTTCGCAACGAGATTGTTGAAGGAATGGAAGTTTATGACCTTCCAAAAGCAGTTGCGGGAATTCTGCCGTTTGTGGACGATCTTTCGAACTGGTTCGTCAGACGCTCGAGAAGGCGTTTCTGGAAGTCGGAAGACGACAAAGACAAGGCAGAAGCCTATACGACGCTTTATTACGTCCTGACGTATTTTGCGAAGATTGTGGCACCATTTACGCCGTTCTTGGCGGAAGAACTTTATCAGAATATGACGGGGGCTGGGAAGTCGGTTCATCTCGAAGACTATCCGGAAGCGGGGAAGATTGATGGGGAAGTTCTCGAGAAGATGAAGGCAACACGTGAGGCAATCACGGAGGGGTTGATGATGAGGATGAGAAAGGATGACAAAGAAGAACAGATCAAAGTCCGTCAACCGCTCAAGAGATTTATCTATAAGGGCGAGAAATTGCCAGAATTCTTCGAGGCAATTATCCGAGACGAAATGAACGTTAAGGAAGTTGCGAACGGAAAAGAATTTGAGCTCGATAAGAAATTGACGAAAGAGCTTAAAGAAGAAGGTTTTGTTCGCGAGCTGATTCGTACAGTTCAGGCGGCGAGAAAGAAAGCGGGCCTGCAAGTTGATGATCGGATCAAACTTTCTGTCTCCTTTGAAATCCCGAAACAGTTTGTCGAGATGTTGAAGAATGAAGTTCTTGCAATTCAAATCGACAAAACGTCAAACTATGAGTATGATGAGATAGTTAAAGTTGAGGGAGAGCAGGGAACAATTTCGCTCGAAAAAGCCTAACAAAGAATTACGGAAGACCCCCTCGGGGGTCTTTTTTGTGGATTTTCGTATCTGTTAATTTGACAAAATTTAAAAATAAAGCATAAGAAGTATTGACAAAAATCGCCAAGTGTGCTATACTGGATTCAAGTTAGAAAACAAAATAAAAATTCTAACAAACAAAAATAAAAAATAAAATAAACAAAAAGGCAAACCATGAGCGCAAACACTATCAACGTAACGAAAGGAGCAAGAGAGGAGAATAAAGTCCTCGATGAAACAGTGATTTATATCCCGCGCAAAGTGGTTGAAGAAGGAAAAGCAATCGATTCAGATTGGCGAGACGATGTCGAAGAGACGGCCAAAGAAATTGATGAAAGAACTGGTCTTAGTGCGCTAGAAACGTACGATGATGAACAAAATTATAGGTCTCATGAAGTCATCAGTCGAAACGCTGAGAATCGGATTGAAATTTTCCGAAAGAGATCTGAGAACCGCTTAGTCGGTAAAAAGGTCTTGGCGCTTGCGTTTGGAAAGGCGGCGTAGAGTAGAGAAAAAGTAAAATGAAAAACCGAACTTAAAGTTCGGTTTTTTGTTGAATTAAGATAAAAAAGTCGGATAAACACTTGCACTTTGATTAAGCTTGTGATAAAGTGGTATTAATATAGGGAGATAATAACATGAACACAAACAACGACGAACAGGGGGAAAAGAATATTCAGGAAGTCGTTGCCTGGATGGTCAAAGAAAAAGGAATTCCAGAAGACGAGCGCGCGACGGAAGAAGAGCGTGTGCGAGAACTTTTGGAGACAAAAACTCGGAGCGAAATTTTACGCGCCTTGCCGACAGAACAATTGCGTGAGTTGAATGAACTGCTCGACGACGAAGATTTTGACGAGGAAAAATTGGACGAAATCGTCGAAAGCGCTGGACTTAAGCTCGAAGATTTGGCCGAGCAAGCTTTAAAGGAACTCGAGGCGGAATATCTTGGAGAAACAGAAGCAGAGGAGGAAGAATAAAATGGGAGAACGATTCATCGAAGTAAAAGGTGAAGGGTTTGTTAAACCCCCAGAGGGAGTGCGCGACGAGCAAGATTATAAGGAATATCTTGAAGAAAAAGCGGCACGCGAGGCTGAGGCGGCTCAGGCTGAGGAAAAATTTGAAGCCGCCAAAGCAAAGCGGCTTGCGGAAGTTGAGAAGGAAATTGGTACTTATGCTGAGCGCCGTAGAAACGGGACGTTACCTGAAGGCGTTCGCGATGAGCAGGATTTCCAGGAATATGCTGAGGAAAAACGAGCTAAGGCAATTGAAGCGATGCGCAGAAATTCTGCGGAAGCAACTGGTAGAAAAGTTCTTGAAGCTTCTAAAGAAAAATCTCCCGAACAAACACAAACCGAGCAAACAAAACGAATCCTTGAACAGCAGAGGGAAATTGATGAACGAAATGCTGAAACGAAAGCGGCACTTGAGAATGCTAGAATTGAAGAGATTTCGGCTGAGCCAGTAGAAGAAGCGCCGGTTGAAGAAGAAACCCCGCGCGAAGAGGCCCCGGTTGAGGAAGTTGTTGAAGAAACCGAGACTAAGGAAGCGTCGGTCGAAGAGGCGCACGAAGAAGAAGCGGCTCCGAAGAATCCTGAAAAGGTGAACATTGAGGAGCTTGAGGGGCGTTATGGGTTTGGAAAACGACGTCGCCGTTCGAATCCATTCACGTCGTCTACGAAAGACGAAGGTGAAGTTTTTGGATCGTTTATTATTCCGGAAGGAGTGAAGCTAGAAGGTAAAGAAAAAGTTGAGCCGAAAGCGGAGTCAAAAGACGACTTATTCAGCCCGGCAGAAGAAACGCCGACGGAGGATGAGATAAGCGATGCGGTTGCGGAGATGGCGGGGGAAACTGAGACGGAGCCGGAATCGGAAGAGGATGAAGCGGATGCGATCGTCGAAGAAACTAGTGCAGAAATCGGAAAAGACGTTGAGAGAATGGTCGAAGAGGGGGCTTCGGAAGAAGAAGTACATGAGAAATTAGCTGAGGAAGTTGAAAGAAAAATTGAGGCTAGCCCGAAGGCTAAGGGTCGTCTGAAAAAAATCGCCACGAGAGCGCTGGTATTGTTGCTTGCGGCATCGATTGGGGTTGGAGGATTTTTCGGATATCGTTCGCTCAAAAATCGCAACAAGAGCGAAGACGGGGGAGGACAAAGAGCGGAGATTGTCTTTGAGGACCAAAATTCAGACAGGAACAGGGTTAATCTTGTAGACGGAGATGAAGATGCGCTGCTTGGCGGGGCACGGCTTGAATATGAAACTTCTACGCCGACGCCAACGCCGACGCCTGAAGCGGCGACGGTTACTGTAGCAACTCCGACACCAGAAGCTTCCTTTGTTCCTTCGGAGCAGGCGGAGGAAGAGAGCCAAGCAGAGACGTACGGCGAATTTACTTCGAATGGATTTGTGCATACGAAGAACGGAGAAGTAGAAAGATTTGTCTATAGCGGAGGATACCATCCGGAAACTGACCCGTATAATACAAAGTTCCAAATTGATAGCCGTGCTAAGGAAGACGGGTTTGAGAACGATACAGCGTATGGACTTCATATTGAAGGCGAAACGGATGCAGAAAGGACTGCGAATTGGATGAAAGTTGTGATGCTTTCTCCGGAAGCGTTGGTTCGATTGCGTGTTCAGATGGGAGTAGATAATCTTGACTCGATTGAAGCGGAAAATTTGACCGCCGACCAAGTTCGCGCGATGAGTCAAGAAGAATATGATAGGTTCGCAAACGAGACTGCCGATATCTTCTATACTCGATTAGAGGGGGGAGAGATCCGCAGCTCATATGACTGGACCTTAGGGAACTACATGCGTGACCAGGTTATGGGAGAGCATGAGAACTCGGAAGTGCATGGAAGGCTTGAATCGGACGACGAATCAGGAGAAGGACGAGATTTGCTTTTGACGTTCTTCGATGCGGAAGGAAAGAACATTGTTTCTAGCCGACAAGGATTCCAGAACACGGTTCGTGATGCACATGCGGAAGGAAGGAATATCGGTCAGAGAGCATGGATTAATGTTGATGAGGGCGGAAACTGGAAATGGAAAGCAGGAAGTACCGCGACAGCGACACCGGAACCGGAGGTAACTCCTACTCCTACGCCAGAGGTAACACCAACACCAACTCCAGAAGTAACCCCAACACCAACTCCAGAGGTAACGCCAACCCCGACCCCAGAAGTAACGCCAACGCCTACACCGGAGGTAACTCCTACTCCTACGCCAGAGGTAACACCAACGCCTACACCGGAAGTAACCCCAACGCCTACACCGGAAGTTACTCCTACGCCAACTCCAGAAGTAACCCCAACTCCAACTCCTGAAGTAACTCCTACACCAGAACCAGAAACACCAGCTCCGAAGGATGAGGAGAACGAAAAGCAAGTCGTTCAAGATTTTGAAGACCAAGGTGCAGCTGGGATTGTAACGGTTGAACCGGAAGTTTCTGCGGAAGATTTGACGGAAAGACCGACACGAGAAGAACAGCCAGTGGCGACTGAGGCACCTGAGACGAATGAGACGGGAACCATTTCTGCGACGGGACCAGGATTGTCTGAGACGGAGCCGGCACAAACCGAACCAGAAAATAGGACTAATGACGAGAACGCGTTTGTTCAACCTGAAGAAGTGACGAGAGACGAACAAACGGGAGTTCCGGAAGTTTCTGGCGGAGCTGAAGCTGACCAGGCACAAGAGCAAGCTAATGCGCAAGAAATAACGGAAGCGCCAACCCAAGCCGAGGGCGACGCCTATATCGATGATTTATTAGGGGATTTAGGATTGTAGGAGGAAAAAATGAGAAACGATAAAAAGAAAAAAATAACAATATCGGCAATTCTGTTTGGAATGTTCTCGATGTTTGGGCTTGGGCTTTTGACCGTCAGCGGTCAAGCACAAGCTTGGGGGCCAGAACGTACAACCTATACGAACGAGAGTCCTGCGCCGCAAGCGGTGTTTAACTCGATCACAAACAACGCGGCGGTTGGAGACGAACGGAACTTTGTTAGGATTGTGGAAGTACACGAAGATGGGACGAGAGATGCGTATACAAACGAGGTGACGGTTTCGGGCGGACACGATTATGAAGTTTACATTTATTATCATAATAATGCGAGCTCGACTTATAATGACAGAGACCACAACTATATCGGCGTAGCGAGAGAAGCAAAAATCTCGGCGGCGTTCCCAGAGTCAATCGCGGCAGGAGAAAGAGGCGAAGTTAATGCCATTATCTCCGCGTCTAACACGCTAGTGCCAGAAGTCTGGGACGAAGCGTATATGAACGCGACTGAGGACGTGACACTTGCGTATGTTACAGGCAGTGCAAAAATCTACAACAACTGGAATGACGGGACAGTCCTATCAACAAACCTTTTCTCGGCAGATGGCACCTATCTCGGTCTTAGAGAGTTAAATGGTATCATCCTTGGATGTGATGAGTATTCTGGACAAGTTGTGTTTAGGATCCGCGCGTTTACAGTTGAGGAGCCAGAAGAGCCGACTCCAGAGCCAGAAACACCAGCGACTTCAAGTTTTGAGATGGAGAAGACCGCAAGTGTTGACGGGGGACAAACTTGGGCGGAATCGGTCGAGATTCAGCCGGGAAGCGAAGTTGAGTTCAAGATTCGCTATAAGAACACTGGAACGGTTGCGCAGGCAGACGTAACAGCATTCGATACGCTCGACGGGCTAAGCGGAATGACCTATATTAGCGGGACAACACGCATCGTCCGAGGGGAAACGGAAACGATTGTTCAGGATTCGGATGGAAACGGATTGTTTAGTGGCGGAGCCTTGATTGGAGAAGTCCAGCCAGGCGAAGAAGTCTACATCTACTATAAAGTTAAAGCAGGCACGGCAGACGACGCATTTACATGCGGAAGAACAGTGCTTTACAACCTTGCAGGGATTTCTGGGAGACGTGCCGATAATCCAAATGCGGGAACCGAGACACAATATGATAAGGTCGAGGTCAAAGTCGACAAGACAGGCGGAAGCTGTATCCCAGCGGAACTTCCTGAAACAGGTCCAGCGCAGATTATACTCGCGAGTGTAATTTCTCTTGGGATTCTGGTCGGGTTTGGATATTGGATGGTGTCTAGGCATCAGTTGAAGAAACTCCAGAAAGAAGCTAAGGGAGAAAATCCGCCACAAGATAATCTTGAAAAATAGAGAGAATTGTGATAAAATAGGCGGAGTTACTAATTTAAAGGTAAAATTATGAAACAAGCAGTCATTTTAGTAGGTGGCAAGCAATATATTGCAACCGAAGGTGAGACCCTACGGGTGGACCTCCTCCCGGAAGGAACTAAAGAGCTCGAAACTGACGCTTTGCTCGTAATTGACGGTGATAAGACCGAAGTTGGTACACCAACCGTCAAAGGAGTGAAAGTTAAAGCGAAAGTCGTCGAGGAACAGGTTAAAGGTGAAAAAGTCCGCGTCATTCGCTATCACTCGAAGAAACGTGTCCACAAAGAGACTGGTCATCGCCAAAAATATTCTCTTATCAAAATCGAATCTATTAAATAAGTTCGATGGGAAAATCCGTCTTTAAAAGACGGATTTTTTCTGTTATAATAAAGGATATGGCTATTGTGATTTGTGTCACGAATCAAAAGGGAGGAGTCGGGAAGACGACGACGTCGGTTAATCTTGCGTATTATCTCGCAAAAGACCGATACAGGACGCTTATTATTGATTTTGATCCACAAGGAAATGCGACTTCTGGACTCGGGATTGATAAGAGCGAACTCGAGGCAGGGATGGTTGAAGTAATGGCTGGGGAGATCGGACTTGGGGGGGCGATTCTTGGGACAAAACACAAAAATCTCGATATTGCACCGACGACGCCGGAACTGGCAGATGTTGAAGTTGAACTTGTTAATAAGCAGGGGAAGTTTACGTTGCTTAAGAACGCAATTAGTAGAGTCGCTCCGGATTACGATTACATTATTATCGATTCGCCGCCGAGTTTGTCTCTTTTGACAGTCAATGGGATGATTGCTTCGAACTATCTTTTACTTCCAGTTCAGACGGAATTTTATGCGCTTGAAGGTGTCGCACAGCTTCTTGAATCGATGAAGCTGGTTAAGAAGCGTATGAACCCGAATCTGCAGCTTTTAGGGGTGCTTGCGACGATGTATGACAAGCGAACTTCGCTTTCTGCGCAGGTTTTGGCAGAGATTCGGAAATATTTCAAGAACTTGACGTTTGAGACGACGATTCCGAGGAATGTACGGATTGCGGAGGCGCCAAGCCACGGAGCTCCGGTCGGAGAATACGATAAGTTTTCTAAGGGCGCAAAAGCTTATAAAGAGCTTGCGAAGGAAGTTGAAAAGCGAACGCAAAAGGAGGGGAGATGACGGCAATGAAGAAGGGACTCGGGAGGAGTTTTGAGAGTCTAATTCCGACGGATTTGGTCGACGAAGATTTTGATCCGACAGTTAGTGAAGATGAGAAGATTTCTAAGTTAGTTGAACTTCCACTCGAAAAAATTGTACGCGATAAGGAGCAGCCACGAAAAGAGTTCGATATGGAAGCGCTTGAAGCGCTTGCACAGTCAATTAGAATCAATGGTGTTTTGCAGCCGATTGTCGTCACGAAAGAAAACGAGGTTTATAAAATCGTTGCGGGGGAACGAAGGTTTAGGGCGGCGAAAATCGCGGGACTTAAAACGATTCCGGCAATCGTGCGGACGCTTGACGCTCAAAATCGATTAGAGCTTTCGATTATCGAGAATGCGCAGAGGGAAGATCTGAATGCGATTGAGCTGGCGACGGCCTATGCGAAGCTAAAGACGCAATTCAATCTTGGAGCAAAAGAAATTGCCGAGAGAATCGGAAAGAATGAGACGACGGTTGTAAACACACTTAGATTGTTAAATTTGCCGGATTTTGCAAAGAAAGCCATGGTTGACCACGGATTGTCGGAGGGGGTGATGAGATCGCTTATTACGATGGATGAGGACACGATTGCGGAAGTTTTGCCGAAAATTATTGACGAAGGTTGGTCGGCGAGGAAAGTTGAAGAATATGTTAAGTTGAAGAAGAAAAAATCTTCGTCGGCAGCTTTGAAAGAACATGAATACCACGAACGCGAACAGACGGTACTTAAAAAATATCAAGCAAAGCGCGTAAAAATTACAAGTAAGTCAATTACAATTACGTTCAAAAACCAAAAAGAACTTGAGAACTATCTCGAAAAACTCTAAAGATTATTCCTTTGGGAGCATCTGGCGGAGTTTTTGGCGGGCGTGAGAAGTAAAGATTTTGTCGAGCCAAGATTGCTTTGGGGTCTGGTTTTTTGAGGTGAGAATTTCTACGACGTCGCCTTGCTCGAGTTTTTTGTTGAGATTGCTCATTTTCCCGTTAATTTTTACGCCGACGACGTGGCCGCCAATTTCTGAGTGGAGGCGGAAAGCGAAATCGAGGGGGAGGGAACCGTTCGGAAGGTCGATGATGTCGCCCTTTGGAGTGTAGACAAAAATTTTGTCGGCAAAAAGATTAAGGCGAAGTTTTTTCAGGTCGACTTTTTTACCTTCTTTTAGGCGGGCGGCGGCGTCTTGGAGTTCGGTAATCCAGAGGAGGTTAGTCGGGAGGTGCTGGATTTTACCTTCTTTGTAGTTTTCGGTCAATTTTTGTTCGTTGTAATAGAAGCTGGCGGCGAGACCGCGTTCGGCGTATTCGTGCATTTCTTTCGTACGAATCTGGAACTCGACGATTTTTTTGTTTTTAGTGATGACGGTCGTATGAAGGGATTGATAACCGTTTTGTTTCGGGACGGCGATGTAATCTTTTATGCGGCCATTCATAGGCGTATAAAGAGAGTGGAGAAGACCCATAGCGAGATAGCAACTCGTAATGTCGGGGACGATAATGCGGAGTGCGGTTAAATCGTAAATTTCTCCCATGTTTTGATTGTGTTTTGCGAGTTTTTTATGAAGAGAATAAACAGATTTGATGCGGCCGGAGATTTCGAACTTGAGTTTCTCCTTTTTGAAAAGGTCAGAGACTTCTTTTTCGATTTGTTTGAGGGCTTTTTCACCTTGTTTGTTGGTTTTCTGAATGAGATTTTTCAGATATTCAAAACGGCGAGGATCGACGTAAGAAAAAGCTAAGTCGGCGAGTTCGACGCGGAGGCGTCCCATGTTTAGACGGTCAGCGAGCGGAGCGAAAATTTCTAGTGTTTCGAGAGCAATTTTTTTCTGTTTGTCGGGAGGAAGGGCAGAAAGAGTCCGGGCGTTGTGGAGACGGTCGGCGAGTTTTATGATGAGAACGCGAATGTCGTTTCCGGTTGCAATCATGAGACGGAGGAAGTTGTCTTTTGTTTCGGGGAGGTAAGTATCGAGATCCTTCATGTTTTTGCGGATGCTACCGAGTTTTGTGACGCCATCAACGAGAAAAGCAACAGAATCTCCGAACTCTTTTTTGATGTCTTCGAGCTTTATGTCGGTATCTTCGACGGTATCATGAAGGATGCCGGCGATAATTGTGTCTTCGTCCATGCCCCATTCTTCAAGAATTTTCTTTACGGCGAGAGGATGGATAATATAAGGTTCGCCGGTACGACGAAGCTGGCCTTCATGGGCTTTTGTGGCCATGTCTACGGCGCGTTGAACACGTTCAGAATCTTTATGTTTCTCGTGCATTATGTTAAAATTATACCATGACAAGAATTCTTTGGACAGATGGAAGCGCAAACCCTAACCCAGGACCAGGTGGTTATGCTGTTTTGGAAAACGGAGAACCGGTTCGAGTTGGAAATGAGCGACGTTCTTCGAATATCAGGATGGAAGGTGCAGCGCTGATCGCAGCAATGGAATATGCGGGGAAAGAAGGCTGCGAGATTTATACAGATTCGCAGTTTTGGGTGAACGTGCTTACAAAATGGGCTAGTGGATGGCAAAGGAGAGGTTGGAAGAAAACTGGAGGACCGATTAAGAATCTCGAACTTGTGCAGGCTGCTTATAAACTTTATACGGAAAATCCGGTTGAGTTACATTGGACGCGTGGGCATGTTGGGACGGAACTAAACGAGAAAGCGGACCAAACCGCAAATGCAGCACGAAGAGGATATACGCTTCCGGAAGAGTCGATAATTTTGAAGGAATTGTTAAAATGAAAAAAATAATTGTAAAAGCGAAAATAAAAGGGCACGACGAATTCGAACAAAAAGTTGCAGAACTTGGGTTTGATTTTGGACCGGTTTATTGGCAGCATGACCGAGTTTATGTTCCGCGAGGATACAAGCGAGGACAGAATTATCCGAGAATGATTATGCGAACAGAAATGAGAGCGGTTGACCGTCCGGCGCGATACTTTTTGATTTTAAAAAGACATATTGAAGATTCG
Source organism: uncultured Candidatus Saccharibacteria bacterium (assembly GCA_964594565.1). GTDB lineage: Bacteria > Patescibacteriota > Saccharimonadia > Saccharimonadales > Saccharimonadaceae > Nanosyncoccus. Next base: position 15,852 of record CAZQMP010000004.1, on the reverse strand, counting down.
AATACGGAAGTCGAGTACGAGACATTGATAAAAGATTATACAGAAGCGGTTGGGATGGCGATGCAACTTGGGTTTGAACTTTATGCGGAAGTTTCCAGAAAACGTCAGGATTTGAAAATTAAAGACGGACAAACGCTTTATCTCGATAAAGTTGAGGGAACGAATGGATTTTTTGCAAAGATTGAGGCGGAAATTCCAGAAGGCAGACGAGCTGAAACGATTCGCAAAGAAGTTCTAGAACTTTTTGATAAGACGTTGGAACAGAATTTTTCTCAAGAAACTTACGCCGAAATGATTCGGAAATAGAAACTTGTAAAAGAAAAACATAGGCGGTATAATTAAAGGGTAAACTTTTTTGAACCTAAAAAGGAGGAACATGAATTCAATCTACAAGATTGAAAAAGAGAAGTCTGTGAGGGAAGTCTCGAATGATTCTTCTAAAATGACAAAGAGGGATTTGTATGACAATACGAAATTCCGGGTCAAAAATCTAGAAGAGAAAAATACTTCTAACCTGATTCTTTTCCAGAGCGGTGAGGGCTGGTACAAGATGGTTGGAAATTCCCTCGTAATTTACTATAACGAAATTGCGAAGAAATATTTCCGAAAGAAGCCGAATATACAACCCGATTCCGACTATACGAAAACAGTATTTGAGGATGGGGTTATTTGTTTTAGAGGGGTTGATAGTCTTGAGAAGAAATTAAGAAACGCAGGACTTATAAAATTGAAGAAGGAAGAAAACGGAATCGTTATTTTTCAGCTTCAGTTTTCTGTTTCTAAGCAAGAGCTGGAACGAATGCGACATGATTTTAAACTCGATCAGGACCGAGCGCTTTCGATTTTGCGTCCGACCGCGACGTTGGCACCAGAATTATATGAGGCTTTAAGAATCGTCCAAAAAAGAACGTTCGAGATGGCGAGAAAGATGTCGATTTTTGAGCGGGACTATAGTGGGATGATGATTGCGGATTATGGGCGGAAAATGATGAAGTACTATATGATGGTGAATATGAAAATGATTCCGGAACGGGAGGCGTGGAAGAAAATTATTGAACTTGCAAATTTACTTTTGATTGAAATATCTTTTGCGGCGGAGTTAAAAATATGGTCGCGAGGAACGGCGGTTTCGCTTGGAGAAAAAGTAGTCGAAGTGCGGAAGGAAGCGGAAAGAAGGAATGAGTGTTCATGAAAGAAAAGAAGGAGAAAGTTTCGAGGAGTGGCTTTTAGTTGAGCTTAATCAAGCCTATCTTGAAGCGCGGCGAGGAAAAAGGAAGACTTTGGGCGAGAGTCAGTTCGAAGTCAACGAAATTGAGAATTTAATTAATCTTAAAGATGCAATTATCAACCGGACGTTTGAACCTGGGCGGGGAACGGCATTCGTTTCTAAAAAGCCGGTTTTCCGAGAAATTTTTACGGCGCCGTTTCGGGACAGAATCGTGCATCATTTTCTCGTAAATGTTTCCGAAGAATTTTGGGATAAACATTTAATTCACGACACGTATGCTTGTAGAGCCGAGAAAGGAACTTGGTTCGGGATACGAAGAGCGGAGAAGAATATACGGCGGGTGAGTAATAATTTTATGAAGGAGGCGTTTGTCATTAAACTCGACGTGCAGGCGTATTTTGTCTCGTTATCACGAAAGAAAGTGTTTGGGAAGGTTCTTTGGGGTCTTCAGAAACAATTTCCGAACGGAGGAGAATTATTTCGGACAGCTAAATTTCTTTGGGAGAAAATTATTTTTGACGATCCGGTTGAGGGCGTAACGAGGAAGGGGAGTCCGAGGGATTGGCGAAAAATTCCGAAGAGCAAAAGTTTGTTTTTTCAGCCGAAAGGAATAGGATTAGTAGTCGGAAATTTAACTTCGCAATTTGCGGCGAATATTTTCTTGGATGATTTGGATAGGTTTATTACGGACGAACTTGGATATAAAAACTACGGAAGATTTGTCGACGATTTCTATATAATTGTCCTAAAAGAAGAACTTGAGAAAGCAAAGAACGACGTTACAAAGATTGAAGCCTTTCTAAAATCCATGGGACTTACTCTGCATCCTAGGAAAAAGTATATTCAAAACATTAGAAAAGGATTGCCGTTTCTCGGGGCGGTGATTTATCCGGGGAGAGTCGTGCCCGGGAAGAGGGCGAAGGCGGGGTTCAAACAGGCGGTTCAGGAAGTTTCGGCGGGGGAAAAGTCGGAACAATCGGTACTTTCTTATCTCGGATTTATGAAAAATTTAAACGGAAGAAAAGCAACGAAAAAGATTTTCTTGGAGGTCGGTTGGGACTACGAAATCTAGTATTTTAATTCGCGGTATGATATAATCTTTGTATGAAGAAGAAAGTTGAAAAAGCGAAATCTGAAATAAGTTATCAAGCAAAAATTGGCGAGGCGATTGAGCGCGCCAGGCAAGAGAAGGGCTGGACGCAAGCTGAGCTTGCTAAAAGAGCTGGAACAAGTCAGTCGGCGATTCACCGAATCGAAAAGGGACAACAAAACATTTCTCTTGATATGATCCGGAAGCTTTCTGGGATTCTTGAAAGGCAAATTCTCTCTGTCGCGGACGAAGCTTCGCAGAGTTATGTGATTCATGGCGGAAAGGAATTGCGCGGCGAAATTACTGTCAATACAAGTAAGAATGCGGCTGTGGCGCTGCTTTGTGCGTCGCTCCTTAACAAGGGAACGTCACTGTTTCGGGGGATTGCGAAAATTGAAGAAGTTTACCGAATCATCGAAGTTCTTGAATCGATTGGCGTAAAAATCTCCTGGACGAATGACGGAAAAGATTTGGAAATTATATCACCATCTGAATTAAAAATCAATCAAATTGACGTCGAAGCGGCGAGAAGAACGCGTTCGATTTTGATGTTTATGGGACCGCTTCTGCATAAGTTCGACAACTTCGAATTGCCATATGCGGGGGGATGTTCGCTCGGATCGCGAACGATTACACCACACCTTAAAGCTTTGTCAGAATTTGGACTTGAAGTTGATGCGAAGTGTAAGTCGGGATTTTACGAAATAAAAGTTGACCGAGAAAAAGAATTCCAACGCGACGAAAACGGTGAATTTTTGGAAAAGAAAATTGTTTTGATTGAGCGCGGGGATACGGTTACGGAAAACGCATTGATGGCGGCAGCAAAATATCCAGGAACAACAAAAATTGTTGGAGCGAGCTCGAACTATATGGTCCAAGACCTTTGTTTCTTCTTGAAAAAACTTGGTGTGAAGATTCACGGAATCGGAACCACAAACCTAACGATTGTTGGAAAGCGTACGATTGACGAGGATGTTGAATATTTCCCGAGCGAGGACCCAATCGAAGCAATGAGCTTAATCGCAGCGGGGATTGTTACGAAGTCGGAAATTAAAGTTAAACGTGCGCCGATTGAATTTTTGGAAGTTGAACTTGAAGTCCTCAAGACGATGGGGGCGGATATTTCTCGAAGTAAAGAATATAAATCTAGAAATGGCGAAACGAGGCTTGCTGATCTTGAGATTCATAAGGCAAAACTATTTGCGCCGGAAGACAAGATTCATCCGATGCCGTTCCCGGGGCTTAATATCGATAATTTGCCATTTTTCTCGGTTATCGCTGCGACAGCAGAGGGAAGAACACTGATTCATGATTGGGTATTTGAGAATAGAGCGATTTACACGACAGAGCTTTCTAACTTGAATGCAAAGGTTGAACTGCTCGATGCGCACCGAGTTTATGTTGAAGGTCCGACGAATTTCCGTCCGGCGGAAATGATGGCGCCGCCGGCGCTTCGACCGGCGGTCGTTGTTCTGCTTGCGATGCTCGCAGCTCCGGGGACATCTATTCTTCGGAACGTCTATATGATTAAACGAGGATATCAAGACTTTGCCGAGAGGCTAAAGACACTGGGGGCAGACATCGAGGCGTTAGAATGAAAACAGATACAATTTTTGATGGTCTGAACCCCATGCAAAAGGAGGCGGTTCAGACGCTTGAGGGTCCGTTGCTTATTCTTGCAGGAGCGGGGTCGGGAAAAACGAAAACGCTGACGCATAGAATTGCGAATTTGATTCAAAACGGCGTTAATGAAGGTGAGATTCTTGCGGTTACGTTCACGAATAAGGCAGCGCGAGAAATGCGAGAAAGACTTTGGAAGATTCTTGCAGAGTCGCGCGGGATTTCTCTTGATGAAAACGGAGATGGGTTTGTCAATTTGCCGCGGAACTTTATGCCGTATATGGGGACGTTCCACGGGATTTGCGTTCGGATTCTAAAAATCGAATATGAAGCGGCGGGGCTCGATCGGAATTTTACGATTTATGACACGGAGGACCAGATTGCGCTGATCCGAAGGATAATGAAGAGTTTGCACGTCGAAGACAAGAGTCTTAAGCCGAAGTCGATTCTTTCGATGATTTCGAAAGCAAAAAACGAGGGGGTCGGGCCGGAAGAGTTTTGGACGCATGCATATTATCCAAACCAGAAAACAGTAGCAAAAGTTTATACGACGTATGAGAAGGAAAAAGAGGCGGCAGCTGCGCTTGACTTTGATGATTTATTATTACGAGCGTTAAAATTATTTAGAGAAAATGTCAATATACGAGAGAAATGGCGAGAAAGATTTAAATATGTTCTAATAGACGAATATCAAGACACAAATAACGTTCAATACAAGTTGATAAAACTATTAGTTAACGAGTCTAATAATATTTGTGTTGTGGGGGACGATTGGCAGTCGATTTATTCATGGCGTGGGGCGGATTTTACAAATATTTTGAATTTTGAACGAGATTTTCCAGGGGCGAAAGTTATTAAACTCGAACAGAATTATCGTTCGACAGGGAATATTCTTAAAGCTTCGCAGAAAATTATTAACGAGAATAAACAGAGGTCTGAGAAAACGCTATTTACTGAAGCGGGGGATGGTGATCCGGTTGAGATTAAGACGCTTCGGGATGAAACCGAGGAGGCGCAATTTGTCGCGCGAAAGATTATTGAGATGAGTGAGACGCATGCATTTTCTGATTTTGCGGTTCTTTATCGGACGAATGCTCAGTCGTATGCGTTTGAAAAGGCGTTTATTGGGGCGACGATTCCTTACAAAATTGTTGGCGGGGTCAGATTCTATGACCGAAAGGAAGTTAAAGATGTGCTGGCGATTTTGCGCCTGCTTGTCAATCCGCGAGACAAGGTAAGTTTCGAGAGAATTGCGAAAAATGTGCTTTCGGGAATTGGAGAGAAGTCGGTTGAAAAGATTTTTGCACACCTTGATGCGGGCGGAAGATACGGAGATGAGGAGCTGTTGAAAAAACTCACGCCGAAGGCGAGGACGAGCCTCATGAGAGTGACAAATTTTGTCACGCAAGTCGGGGGAACACAAACTCAAGAAACGCCTCCAGAAATTGTCGAATTGATTGTGAAGTATTTTGATTTTCCGGGGCTATTAGACGACGGAACGCCGAGCGGGAAAGAACGAATTAATAACCTTGTGGTTTTGGCGGATAACGCTTCGAAATACGAGACGTTAGAAGAATTCTTGGCGGATGCGGCGCTGATGTCGAGCGCAGATGAAAGTAGTGATAAAAATTCAGTTACGCTTATGACGTTACACGCTTCGAAAGGGCTAGAGTTCCCGGTTGTCTTTCTGGTTGGACTTGAGGAAGGCTTGTTCCCGAGTAGCCGCGCGGAAGAGGAAGGAGATATCGAAGAAGAGCGAAGACTAGCGTATGTAGGGATGACGAGAGCGATGAAAAATCTGTTTTTGACTTGGGCGCAAAGTCGATTCGCGTTCGGAGGAAGAAACTATACGATGCCGTCGAGGTTTTTGACAGAACTCGGGTTTGATCCGTACGGGAGTAATGATTTTGAAGAGGAAGAAATATTTGATGATTTTCCGGAAGAAGAAAGCTGGGATTACGGATACTAAAAATTGTGGTAAAATAGAATAAACTAAGAGAGGTAAAAATGGAAGATTTTGATGTATTTCAGTGGGCGAATGAAGTCGACGAAGTAAAGAACAATGTCTCTGTCGAATTGTTTTTGTTCAATAAAAATTACACTCCGTATAAAGTTCGCTATTCTGATAAGTTGACGAGTTCGGTTAAAGCGATGTTTATGCAGGAAGCGATTTCCTATATCATCAAGGAAGCGGACAAAGGGCTTGAATGTCGAACTTACGAGAAGAGTGACGGCGAAGATAAAGTCATCTATAAGACGAAGCTTGAGAACGTCGGAAGGGCAGAAACGCTGATTCATTTGATTGAAAATGAATATAAAGACATCGACTTTTTCTCGGATAACGAATATGAGTTTAAGAAAGTAAAGGGGATTATCGCGAAGTTTTCTTATCCGGGCGGGGATGATGGAACAAAAACTTTCTATATTGCGAAGGCGATTTCTGCGAGCGCAGCACTCAAAGGGGCAACGAGCTGGGAGTTGAACGGTGAGAGTTTTGAACCGTTCTCGGCGGAAGTTGCGATTAAGATGCCGGAAGATAATCAAGTCGCGATTGTTGATAAAAGTATCGTCGTGTTTAATCAGACGAAGTTCGAAGCACTGTTTCAATATGACTATAAATCACAAGTGATTGCGGACGCTAAATCGAAAGAGCTTCAGGAAAAATATAAGCTTTCCTTTGCGGAGGGGTTGACTCTTAACGCGCTACTTCAAGATAAAAAGCCGTTACTCAAGAAAATCCAGAATATCGACATTAGCGAAGCGATGACGCAAGAACAGATGATTGATTATTCGGACGACATGCAGCTTGACCTTATGACAGATGACGATAAATCGATTATTATCATGGACGATCGAGATTTGAATATGTTCGTTAATCTCTTGAATGAAGATTATTATATTTCGCCAGTCACGGGACTTAGATACGAGATTAAGTCGAAGAAGTTGATGGGTGAGCCGGACGGAGGGGAACCACCAAGGGGATAATTAGGGGAAAGAGATGGGCGTGAATCGGAAACAGTTGAAGAGTGAAGCGTGGAAGACGCTGAAAAAGAATTATTTTTGGGTTGTCTTTGCAGCTTTTGCGTTCTCGCTGATTATGAACGGGGGATACAACTATTCTTCGGGGGCGTGGTATGGGAATAGTAGCGTTATACAATTTTATCAGTCAGCGAAAACTGTAATCCAAGAGGGACCGAGAGAGATTGAAGCGGAGACGCTTGGTAAGGCCGAGTTGAACGATTCGGAACAGGCTATCGACGAACAAGCGCGAGGGGTCCTTGCGCCAATTGTGAGCGTGATTTCGAATGGGAATTTTCTCGGAGTAAACTTTTTAAACTCGATTAGGCTGATTTTTCTCGAGGGGAACTTAAGCGCGGGGCTCATTTCGTTGGCGGCAGCGCTGATTGTATTGTTTGAGTTTATTCTCATAAAGATGATTTTTGAAATCGGAAAGAACCGCTATTTTTTAGAGACGAGACAATATCGAAAAACGAACGTAGGGAGGATGGCGTTCCCGTATCGGACGAGAAAGATGTTCAAGTTGGCTTGGACAATGTTTTTGAAAAATCTGTTTACAATTCTCTGGAGTCTGACGATTGTCGGAGGGTTTGTTAAGAGATATCAATATCTTTTAATTCCATATATCTTAGCAGAGAATCCGACGATTTCTACAAGAGAAGCGTTCAGACTATCCAAAGAGATGATGAGGGGGAGAAAATTCGAGGCGTTTAAACTTGAACTGACATTTTTGCCATGGGTGGTTTTGGCGATTTTTACGTTTGGGGTGTCAGACCTGTTTTTCTTTGACCCGTTTAGAGAACTTGTTTGGGCGAATTTTTATGCGGAGACGCGAAAGGAAACGAAGAAAACGCTTCAAAACGGAAGACTTTTGGACGACGAATATCTGTTTCGGAACACGCAAAATCTTCCAGAATATCCAGAGAAAAAATATCCGCATAAATTGCGAAGTTTTGCGTTCAAGACGGATTACGACAGAAACTATTCGGTAAGAAATCTGATCTTGTTCTTTTTTACGTTCGCGTTTGTTGGATGGATTTGGGAAGTTATGCTGTCATTTGCGACGGACGGAAAGTTTATTAATCGAGGGACGATGTTTGGGCCCTGGTTGCCGATTTACGGGACGGGAGGAGTTGCGATTCTGGTACTTTTGAAGAAGTTAAGAAAAAAGCCGGGATTCTTCTTTCTGGCGGCGATGGCGCTTGCGGGCGTGATTGAATATGGAACGGCGTGGTATCTCGAGACGGTTAAGGGAATGAAGTGGTGGGACTATACGGGATTCTTTTTAAACATCGACGGGAGGATTTGTCTCGAGGGGTTACTCGTGTTTGGGCTTGGGGGAGCAGCAGTCACGTATTTCCTTGCGCCTATCTTGGACGAAATTTATAACAAGATGAGACCGAAAACGGCGGGGATTTTATGTACATGCCTTCTAGCGGCGTTTGGAACGGATTTTGTGTATTCGCTACAACATCCGAACACGGGAGAGGGAATTACGACGGTTCAAGAGTAGAAAAGCCTTTTCCACACCCTTGTGGAAAAGTTTGATAGGAAATTGTGAAAAATCAAGCCAAAAAGGGCTTGATTTTTTTCTCGAAACTGGTTATACTAAAAATAAGTAGAAAATAAAATAAAAACGAAACATAAAAAATCTACTGAAGGTACATTAACAACAGTTTGAGGACGGTTAACTAGGAGTTTTGGCGCGCGGTTAAATTAAGCGATACGCGTCAACAAAATCGTAGGTACATTTTGACACTAACACCTCCCAATTAAAACTCACAACCAATTACACAATAAGTCTCTCAACGGCCACAATATGACTCGAGATTTTCTCGCGGAGATTGTGGTGGATCTAAAGTGTAAGGGAAAACAAAAATCTTAGCAAAAACAAAAACGCTAAAGTTTCTAGTTAAGCGTTCTCAAACTATAGAATGCAATATGGTATAATTAGTACCATATGGAAGAGCTTCATAAACCAGTATTATTATCAGAAGTGCTTTCGGTCCTTGACCCGCAGCCTGGTGAGTCATATTTGGATCTCACGGCCGGATACGGAGGGCACGCAAGCAAAGTTTTGGATTTGACACGGAATTATAAAGAATCGACGCTCGTCGATAGAGATTCGTTTGCAGTGGAGTTTCTAAGAGGGAAGTACGAAAGTGAACCCTTGGAGATTGTGAACGATGACTTTTATAACTCGGTGCTGAAGTTAGTAGAGTGTGGTAAAACTTTTGATATGGTTCTGGCGGATTTTGGAGTTTCTTCACCGCAACTAGACCAAGCTGAACGAGGGTTTTCTTTTTTGCACGACGGACCGCTTGATATGAGAATGGATAGGACACAAGAGTTGACTGCGGAAAGAGTTGTCAATCATTATCCGGAAGGAAAGTTGGCAGAGATTTTTACGAAGTATGGCGAAGAGAGACCCGGGAATGCAAAGAGGATGGCGCGAGAGATTGTGCATAACCGGCCGTTTAAAACGACGGGAGAGCTGGCTGATTTTATTAAGTCAAAGTCAAAATTCTCAAAGACGCATCCAGCGACGCGAATATTCCAGGCGATTAGAATCGAAGTGAACGACGAGCTGGGGTTGATTGAACGAACCCTGCCGCTTTTGCCGAAAGTTTTAAAGCCGGGAGGAAGAGTCGCGATTATCACATTTCATAGCTTGGAGGATCGACTCGTCAAGACGTATTTTAAAGAAGCGAGTAGTCACGGAGAAGAGTCGGAACTTAAGATTTTAACAAAGACACCGATTGTTGCGGAGCAAGTGGAGTTAGTTAACAACCCCAGAGCTCGAAGCGCAAAACTACGTGCGGCAATTCGTTAACTCTGGATTGTTAAAAATAAACAATAAAAACAAAAATAAAAGGAGGGCATTATGCCTAAACAAATCGTTGTTTCCAACAAAAGCAGAGCACAAAAAGTTAAAGTTCACTTTTGCTGACACCTTCTAATGGGGGTGGAGTACTTTAAGACTTGGCCCGAAAAGGGCTACCACAACTACATGGTTGCGGAGTCTAAAAAGAGTGTGTTAAAATTATGACCTTCCCGAGGTGGCCCTAAATTACTTATGGCTCTGTTTAGGACACCCACCTCGGACTAAGTTATATAAACCAAACAAAATAAAAATAAACATAAAAAGCGAGGAATTTATTTTCAATGCGTGAATCTAGCTCGGCTTGGGTCCGAAATAGAAATACTGTCAGACATACCCCAAAAACCCTTGGATCGGTTTCGCAGAGCGTTATTCTCGGGGTCTTGGTCCTCGTAATTGGTTTGATTTATGTCACTCAGGGAACGAAGGCAACGAGCTATGACTATGAACTTTCGGAGATTGAAGCGGAGATTTCTAGGCTTGAGGCGGAGAAGGAAGATTTAGCGGTTGAGCAGTCGAAGTTGACGAGCATTGCGGCTTCGAATTCGTCGGAAGTTGCGTCGACAATGGAAGTTGCGACGGTTTCCGGTTACGCCGAATAGTGGTATAATTATAAGCGGAATGAATAGAATTAAAATCCTGAGAACGGGTCTTTATGTAGTAGCGGCGCTAATTTTGGCGCGGCTATTTTTGATTCAGATTATTCAGAATCCGGAATGGGTTGCGAAAGCCGAAGCTCAGCATACGCTTGAAAATACGATTAAAGCAAAGCGAGGCGAGATTTATATGATGGATAGGGATGAGCCGGTTGCGGTCGTTCTGAACCGGAAAGTTTACACGGTGATTGTCGACCCGATGATTGCGGATGAAGAGGAAGTCGGAAAGACACTTGGGACTGATGTTTCTGAGGCGTTTAAAGACCGGACAAGAAGGTATTTTGTTGTTAAACGGAACGCGACTCGGGAGGAAGCGCTTAGACTTCGCGAGGCTGGACTTTCCGGGGTTTATCTCCAGGAAGGAACACAACGAGTCTATCCAGAAGGAACGCTTGCGGCGAGGATGCTTGGGTTTGTGAACGCGGACGGGATTGGTCAGTACGGTGTCGAAGGGGCGTTAAACGAAGAATTATCGGGCAAAGACGGGCTTTTAAAGACGATTGCGGATGTAAACCAGGTCGCGCTTTCAATCGGGGATAATAACGTAAAAATTCCGGCGGAAGATGGGAAGAAAGTTGTACTTACGGTTGATCGGAACATTCAAAGTAATGTCGAAAAGATTTTGCAACAGAAGATGGACGAACTTGGGAAGGACCAAGGGAGCGTTGTCGTGATGAATCCGAAAAACGGCGAAGTTTTGGCGATGGCGAATTTGCCGGGATACGATCCGGCGGATTATGGGAATGTTGAAAGTGCAGAAGTTTACATTAACCGTGTTACGGAAGACCCGTATGAGCCAGCGTCGGTTTGTAAGGCGTTTACGTTTGCGGCGGGAATTGACCTTGGGGTGATGACGGCGGAGTCGACTTATTATAACGTCGATACGATTTATATCGACGGATGGCCGATTTCTAACGCAAGTAAAAACGGAGCGGCGGTTCGTACGATGCAATATGCGCTTAACTGGAGTTTGAACGTCGGATCGATTCAGGCGCTGAAATGGATTGGCGGGGATGCAGAGAATATTACGGAAGAAGGAAGAAAGAAACTATACGATTATTATGTGAATAAGTTTGGACTGGGGCGGTTTACGGGAATTGAACTTAATGAAGCGGCAGGGTTAATTGGCGATCCGGTCGAAGGAGACGGACGCGACTCAATGTATGCGAACATGACGTTCGGACAGAATATGTTGGTTACGATGCTTCAAGTTGCGGCGGGATATTCGGCGATGGTAAACGGAGGGGAGTATTATACGCCGACAGTTGTAAAAGGATATTTAGATGAGAATGGTGAACTGGTTGAGAAAGAAAAGGAGGGGGCGGTTAGACAAGTTATTTCTGAAGATGCGAGTCGGCAAATGAGAGAGATGCTTTACGGGACGAGAAATATGCAGAGACTGTATGGGATTGACCGTGACGGATATTTTATCGGAGGAAAAACAGGAACAGCGCAAGTAATTCGAGATGGAGCGTATGTGATGGATGAAAGTACGGCTACGTATGTCGGGTTTGGAGGAGCAAGCGGGGAAGATCCGGCGTATGTTGTTATGGTGAGGATTTGGAAAGATGGAGAAATCGGGGATGCGCTTCAAGAAGCTGCGCCAGTATTTAACGAAATATCGAATTATTTGATAGACTATATGGAAATTAAGCCCAATCTGGAGTAAAATAGAAGTTATGTGGAAAACAGAAATTAATAACGAAATGTTTTTCGGACTTATTCTTACACTTGGGGCGTTTTTGCTCGCGATGTTTTTAACTCCGATTTATACATATTTTGCCTACAAATATAAATTCTGGAAGAAACAGAAAAAGACGACCGTGAACGGAGATGCGCTCCCGGTCATGACGAAACTGCACGCGCACAAGTTCAAGCGCAAATTCCCAACGATGGCAGGGATTGTGGGCGTTGTTACGGTCGCAATTGTTACGGTTGTGTGTAACTTTGACCGTGGGCAGACTTGGCTTCCGCTTGTTGGGTTCCTCGGCGGAGCGGCGATCGGATTTGTCGACGACATGATTAACGTCTTTGGAAGCGGAGAAGGGGCAGCGGGACTACGCGCGCCGGTTAAATTCGCGTTGATTTCTGTCGTTGGACTGCTTGGGGGATGGTTCTTTGCGTTCAAGCTCGGTTGGACGAGCGTGATGATTCCATTCCTAGGACCGCTTGAACTTGGTTCGATCGGGATTATGTTACTGTTTGCATTTGCGGTTGTTGCGACGAGCAATGCAGTTAATATTTCCGATGGACTCGACGGGCTTGCAGGGGGACTGATGATGATTGCGTATGGTTCGTATGGTGTGATTGCGCTGTTCCAAGGGCAATGGATGTTGTTTGGATTTTGTTTGACGGTTGTTGGATGGTTGCTTAGCTATGTTTGGTTTAACGTGCCGCCAGCTAGGTTTATGATGGGGGACGTTGGGTCGTTTGCACTTGGAGCAGGGCTCGGCGTTGTTGCTATGATGACAAACGCATTTTTGCTCCTTCCGGTTATTGGAATCATGCTCGTTGTCGAAGCGGGTTCATCACTTTTGCAGATGACGTCTAAAAAATTCTTCCATAAAAAGATTTTCATTTCTGCGCCGATTCATCATCATCTCGAAGCAAAAGGTTGGGGGGAAGCGAAGATTGTTATGAGGTTCTGGGTTCTAGCGGGAATTGCGGCTGTGCTCGGGCTCTTTATTGCGAGTGCGTGCGGAATTGCTTAGAAAGGATAGAAAAGGGTAGGCAATGAGAAAACATAAAAGCGACAGAATTATCGGGTTGATGACCTTGATACTTTTGGTTGCGGGACTCATTGTTATTTACGCAATCGGGCCGATGCGCGTGAATTTTATGAACGCAGCATACGGGACGGATTATAGTGAGAATTATTTTTTCATACACCAGCTGATAAACGTGACGATTTCGGTTGCGGCGTTTATTTTTGCGTTTAAATTTCCATATGAGAAATATCGAAAATATTCGAAATGGGTGCTTTTTCTTGGATTCTTGCTTTGTGGAATTTTGTTTATTGCAGGGAGGCTCGGGATTGAGTCGATTGCAAAATGTGAACTTGGGGCTTGTAGGTGGATTAGGATAGGGGGGTTCGGAAGTTTGCAACCGGCAGAGATTCTTAAGCTCGGGCTTGTGCTTTATCTTTCTCAACTTGCGGCGGAACGTAAAAAAGAAGGGAAGATTAATTCGAGCGATTTTTGGCTTCCGGCAGGACTTATGAGCACGATTTCGCTCCTGTTCGTCGTAGTCTTACAGAAAGATTTGGGGAGCGGCGTTGTAATTGTAGCGATTATACTCGCAACGATTTTTATGAGCGGAGTTCAGCTTCGGAAATTTGCGTTGGTTGTTGGGGGGATACTTGTTGCTGGAGTGATTGCGGTTGTCTCGAGCCCGCACAGGATGGAAAGAATTATGACATTCGTGAACGGGGAAGGCTCGGATAATTATCATATCGAGAATGCGCTTATCGCCATCGGAACGGGAGGACTGACGGGGGTTGGAGTTGGGAACTCAGTTCAGGCAACGGGATATCTTCCGGAGTCGATTAACGACTCGGTTTTTGCGGTTATGGGCGAAACGTTTGGATTTGTTGGACTTGCGGCGATTGTTGCGGTCTTTATCGTGCTGCTTACACGGATTCTTCGCGTCGGGGAGCTTGGACAAGATGATGAACAGAAGTTAATCGGAATTGGAGTGTTTGCATGGGTAGCGGTGCAGATGGCAATAAATATCATGGCGATGACTGGGCTAATCCCGCTTACAGGGATTACGTTGCCGCTTCTGAGTTATGGCGGAACGAGCATGATGTTTGTTACGATTGCTTTGGGTCTTACGAGTCAACTTTCGTGCTATACTAGAAGAGAGAAAGAAATTAGTCAGCGCAGATTCTCAAACGGACATCTGAAAGGAGGAAGACTTCATGAAAATTCTAGTCGTCGGAGGAGGTAGCGGGGGGCACATTACGCCGGCAATTGCGGTTGTTAGAGAAATTTTAGAGCGAAGTCCACGAGCAAGGATTGAGTTTTGGACGGATCGAAAATACTATAAAAATGTTCTTAAACTAACAACGCTTGGCGAAGCGGGCGGAGATTTACCAATCAAAGTTCGGAAAGTTTTGTCGGGAAAATTCCGAAGATATGCCGGGTGGAGCTTTCGAGATTATTTTAAACTTTGGAAAGTTACACTCCGAGATTTAATCTTCAAAAATATTATTGGTCTTTTTGGATTTCTCGCGGGGATTATACAAAGTTTCTTTAGACTGGTCATGCCAAAAAACCGGCCGGATGTGATTTTTCTTAAAGGCGGGTTTGTCGGGCTGCCGGTCGGATTAGTTGCGAGATTGTTCAGAATTCCGTATGTGATTCACGAAAGCGATGCGACGCCGGGGCTCGCGAATCGGATTTTGATGAAGAGAGCGAAGAAGGTCGCGATGGGGATGAATTTCGAAGAAAAACCGGGGAGGGAGAATTGGGTGTTTGTTGGGATTCCGATCGGAGATGAGTTTAGGAAGGTAACAGAAGCGCGGCAAAAGTCGCTTAAACGAAGTTTTGGATTCGACGAAGATAAGCCACTCGTTGTTGTTACGGGGGGAAGCCAAGGCTCAGAACACCTTAATCGAGTCATGACGCAGATTCTTACGGAAATTCTTAAAGTTACGTCGGTCGGATTGGTCGCGGGAAGAAAACATTTTGAGCAGATGGTCGAACTGAAAAAATACGAAGTTTGGGAGGATGCGACGCTTAAGAGTAACTTTAGGATGTGGGAGTTTAATTCGAACATGGATGAGCTGCTTGGAGCGGCGGATGTTGTCGTTTCTAGGGCGGGGGCAACAACGATTGCAGAGCTTGCGGCGCTTTCAAAAGCTGTCATTCTCATTCCGTTTGCGGAGTTGCCGGGGGCGCACCAAGAGAAAAATGCAGAGCGACTTGAACAACTTGGGGCGGTACGCGTGATTGACGATGAAAAAATGCTAAAGAAGCCGGAACTTCTGCTTGAGGAGATTCGCGAGCTCGTTCGACGACCAGCGGAACGAAAGAAAATGGCAGAAAAACTGCACGCAGAAGCAAAGTCGGATTCGGCAGGGAAACTTGCAGAAATTATTCTTCAGGAAGGGAATAAAAAATAGTGCAAACGGGAAAGACGATTGCGGCAAGGCGAAATAAGCCGGAAAGCGATTCAGAACGCGAAAGAGTACGAAGGAGTCTTAAAAAACAGAAGATTCTTAAGCTTCTTGCGGTTGTTGTTTTGTTTGGAGTTTTGGTTTTTCTAAGTTTTAAAGCGTTTCAAGGATGGTATGATTGGATTTCTCGGAAGGAAGAAGTAATTGAGATTCCGAAAGAGCCGACTGTTGAAGTTATTG
>CAZQMP010000003.1:0-30301 GCA_964594565.1 uncultured Candidatus Saccharibacteria bacterium | reverse complement strand
GGTCGACGTGACCCATGGTACCGACGTTGATGTGCGGTTTGGAACGGTCAAAATTAGCCATTCTTTCTTTTCTCCTTTTTATTAATAAAATTCTCAAGAGCACTAATAAAAACCAGCTCCGAGACTCTACCTTGATATTTTATCATATTATTGGGGGTAAAGTAAAGAGTTTTTGGTTCGATTTTTGAGAAGAAAAATACCCCGTTCCTGGGGAACGGGGTGCGGGGGTGGAGGAAAATAAGCGAGGACTATTGTCCGGAATGATCGAGGAGCCACTGCTGGAAATTGAATCCAGGGTGACGGTAGTCGCCACCGCCATAGAAGTTGTCGTAGCCTCCAGAGGAGCGGGCCACCTTGATGAACATGTAAATACGGGCCATACTCTCGACCATCTCGGAATAAAAGGGCGTAATTTCGCCGCGAGAGATAAGAGAATCTCCATGGTGCATTACTTCGCGTTCACATACGTCTCTCAGACGATAGAATTCGCGAGCCTGCTCGCCTTCGTAGTTCACTTCGCGGAACTTATTGTGAGCACAATGGCTCTTCAGGTAAGAAACCACGGTCTCGGCGGAGTAGCGGAATTCGACGTAGTCGGCTTCGTGCATACTCTCGTCCTTTTTCCTTTCGGTCAGGCGAACCCTGACCTCGCCGGAGTAATTGTCAATCCGAGCACTCCAGACCCAAACATACGGGAAAATGGTTTTGGTGGTCATTTCATTCACCTCCGAAAATGTACTTGGTCACGAAACGCTATTAGCAGAATCATAACCTATGCGTCCATTATAGCACAAAATACTAAAAAAGTCAAGCATTTTGCAAGGAAAAGCCCTCGAAGTCGAGGGCTTACAGAGGTGGGGACTTAAGCTTTGCAGGGGCGACGCCAAGACGGCGGGGTCGGGAAGGTGATCTTTTCTTCAACATAGTCCCAGGGGACAGTATCAGAAAGGTCAATCTGACGACCATTCGTCTCTTCGTTCCAGGTCCGCACGAACTGCTCGCAGAACATTTCCCAGAAGGATTCGGCTCTTTTATAGAGCGGGCTTTCGGGGTCATCGTTCTCTTCCCGGAACTGCTTCAGAGCCTGAGATGTCGAGAAAGAGGGCGTGCGACCGTACTTTACAGCGGTGCTTGCGCGACCAATCGCTCGGCTTCGAATCGCAGACTCGGTTGAGTTAGGGGCTTTCCGCCGGGTTTCGATCTCGAAATCAATCCGCCGTTCGGCGTTTTCCATCTCGCGTTCAAAATCTCCGGGGAGTTCGATGCGACCATTGGGGTCGGTAAAATTGGATAAGCTTCTCATGGCTTTCCCTCCTATAAAGGTGCTAGGGGATAACCCCTGCGATGTAATCTCTCAACGAGATATATTTCCATTATAGCACAAAACGTCAAAAAAGTCAAGAATAAGTAGAAAAATGCCTCAAAAAAACTGGCCAGGTTTCCCCAGCCAGTTTTTGATAGATTATTTGCTGTTACGCTTCTCAATAATCTCTTGCGCAACGTTTGGTGGGACTTCCTCGTAAGCGAAGAGCTCCATCGAAGATGCGGCGCGACCTTGAGACATGCTACGCAAATCAGAGGTGTAGCCGAAGAGGTTGCCGAGCGGACAGAAGGCGCGAATGACCTTGGTGCCACCAGCGAGATCTTCCATCTCATCAATGCGGCCACGGCGAGAGTTGATGTCGCCGATGACGTCGCCCATGAACTCTTCAGGGGTGGTAATCTCGAGCTTCATGACAGGCTCAAGAAGAACCGGACGGGCTTTCTTGATGCCTTCGCGAGTTGCGAGTGAGCCAGCAAGTTTGAAGGCGAGCTCAGAGGAGTCGACATCGTGGTAAGAACCGTCGTAAAGGGTGGCTTTAACGTCGACAACTGGGTAGCCAGCGATAACGCCGCCGTTAAGGGTTTCTTCGATACCCTGTTGGACAGGCTTGCGGTATTCTTGAGGAACAACGCCGCCCTTAATCATATCGATAAATTCGAAGCCCTTGCCAGGTTCGTTCGGCTCAAATTTGACCCAAACGTCACCGTACTGACCACGACCACCGGATTGTTTGATGTGTTTACCCTGAGCCTCGGCAGTGCCACGGATGGTTTCGCGATAAGCAACTTGCGGAGCACCAGTGTTTGCTTCGACGTTGTGTTCACGTTTCAAGCGGTCGATAATAATTTCGAGGTGGAGCTCACCCATGCCGGAGATGATAGTTTGGCCGGTTTCTTCGTCGGTGTGGACGCGGAAAGTCGGGTCTTCTTCGGCGAGTTTCGCGAGACCGAGAGCCATTTTCTCTTGGTCAGCCTTGGTTTTTGGCTCGACAGCGATAGAGACTGGAGGATCTGGGAATTCGATTGACTCGAGGCGGATAGGATGGGCCGGGTCACAGATGGTCGTACCAGTCGTCGTGTCTTTAAGACCAACGACAGCGGCGATGTCACCAGCGCCAACTTCGGAGATTTCTTCACGTTTGTCAGCGAACATACGGACGATACGGCCGACACGCTCCTTGTTGCCAGTCGAGGCGTTAAGGATGTAAGAGCCAGATTCGAGTTTGCCGGAGTAAACGCGGATAAAGATAAGCTTACCAACGAACGGGTCGGAGGCAATCTTGAAGGCAAGAGCAGTCAAAGGTTCTTTGTCATCAGCTTTGCGAACAACTTCGTCGCCGGTCTTTGGATTTACGCCAACGGTTTGGCCCTGGTCACGGTCAAGAGGAGACGGGAGATAGTCAGCAACAAGGTCAAGAACTTTTTCGACAATCACGCCACGTCCGTCGCCACCGGTAACGAGGTAGAAATCGCCATCAAGAACGCGCTTCCTTAGAGCGGCTTTGAGCTCGTCGGTAGAAATAGCAGCTTCACCTTCGGCGAAGTATTTTTCCATCAACTTTTCGTCAGCAGCAACGGCTTCCTCAACGAGGATAGCGCGAGCGTTCGCGGCTTTTTCTTTCATGTCTTCAGGGATTTCGCCAACGGTAAGTTCGTGGTCAGCGTAGTCCTTGTAAGTGTAGGCTTTCATGTCAACGAGGTCAACAACACCACAGATGTCTTTTTCGAAACCAATCGGGAGATGAATCGCGACGGCGTTCTTCGAGAGACGTTTGTGGATGGAATCGAGGGATTTATAGAAATCGCCACCGATTTGGTTGATTTTGTTGACGAAGCAGATGCGAGGGACGCCGTACTTCGTAGCCTGGCGCCAAACGGTTTCGGACTGAGCCTCAACACCCATCTTACCGTCGAACACAACAACAGCGCCGTCGAGAACGCGAAGAGAACGTTCGACTTCGGCCGTAAAGTCGATGTGACCCGGGGTATCGATGATGTTGATTTTGTGGCCCTTCCAGTAAGCAGTAACAGCAGCGGAGGTAATCGTAATTCCGCGTTCCTTTTCCTGCTCCATCCAGTCGGTCGTTGCGCCACCAGTGTCGCCCTTAACGAGATCGATTTTGTGTTTTAGACCAGTACGATAAAGAATCGCTTCGCTGGTCGTCGTTTTTCCGGCATCGATATGGGCGATAATACCGATGTTGCGGAACTTTGATAAGTCTTTGACTTCTTGCGCCATAATTTCCTTTGTTAATAATTTTTAGACGTTAAAAATAAAGTTCAGCAATAATAATAGCATAAAAATCCTAGAGATTCAAGATGTTACTTTAGGGAAGGTATTGACTTTTTTGGCGAGATGTGGTATAATGAAAGTATAGCCTGTTCGTATGGACAGAGCACATTTTAAAAAGGAGGTATTCGGATGAATACCAAGGAGACCTACAAAGTCATTATCCTCGATGGACCCTGCTCGGCTGACCTCTGGCACGCGGGCGCGCATGCTTACGACAAGCTCGAAAGCGACAAGCACACCCACTTCGTCATCAAGTCTCCGCACGACCTCGGTGGTCGCGGCGCTGATCTGAACCTCTGGGTTCGCATCATCGGCGTTCAGCACGAAGATGGCTCCAACAAGAGCTTCAACATCGAAGGATACGTCTCGGATGGATGTCCGATCAAGATCCTGCGGAATCGTCACTTCACCGGCTATTATAACGCCGGATCGCCCCGGAGGGGTTGGCTCGTTATTGAGCTTGAGTGATCACCTCCACCTCCTACCTCACCCCCTCGAAAGAGGGGGATTTTTTATCTGTCTTCAACGGCTTCAAGGCCAGGAAGAGTTTTTCCGGAGAGGAATTCGAGAGCTGCGCCGCCGCCAGTCGAAAGAAGCGAGAAATGGAGCGCGTCGTCTTCGTTCATCAGTTCTTCGGCGAAGCCGGTTGTGTCGCCGCCAAGGATGATAGAGTTGATTTTCGGGTTCTCGCCGAGAGTTTTAAGGAAAATCGTCGAGGCAGTCGCAAAAGCAACGTCTTCGGCTTTCCCGAGCAAACCGTTCCAAACGACGGTCTTGCTTTTCTTCGCGGTCTCAACAAAACGAGCGGTCGAAATCGGTCCGCAGTCAAGCTTGTTGCCTTCGGCATCTTCATCAAAATCTTCTGCGACATAAATGTTACCTTCGGCTTTTACGGCGCCGTCGGCTGCAATTTTCCCGCCAACACAAATCGAGTCGGCTTTGTTTTTGAACGCGTCGATTAGAGGCGCTTTGTCGTCGACTTTAGCACCGCCGAGCATGAGCATGAAGGGTTTTTCAGGGTTTTTCAGGACCTGTTCGAGGCTCGTAATTTCCTTTTCAAGGAGAAGGCCAGCGTAGACAGGGAGATTTTTCGCGACGGCGGAGGTCGAAGCGTGAGCGCGGTGGATTACGGCGAAGCCGTCTTGGACGAAGACGTCGGCGCCGGTCGAGTCGATTATTTCGCGGATAAAATCGTCGGAATTTTTCTCTTCGCCAGGATAAAAGCGAAGGTTCTCGAGGAGGAGAATACCGCCCTTTTTGAGATGACTGACGGCGTTTTCGACGTCTGGGCCGGAAACATCATCGACAAAATCGACAGGAATGCCCGGGAGAAGCTCAGCGAGTTTCAAAGCAACGGGTTTTAAGGAAAGGTCTTTAACTTTTTTCCCTTCGGGACGGCCGAGGTGGGAGATTAGGATGATTTTTTTCGCGCCTTGTTCGCGGAGGAATTCAATCGTCGGGAGTGAGGCACGAATCCGGAAGTCGGACGTAACTTCGCCATTTGTAATCGGGACATTATAGTCGGTGCGGACGAGAACAACTTGATTTCTGATTTTTGCGTCTTTTACGGTTAATTTATTTTCCATAAACTGTAACTTTTTCTCCTTAAATGTAGCGAATTTTGATTGTGTCGGTTCCATGTTCGCGTGAGCGAGAGCCGGAAATGACGACGGCAAGTAGCTCGTCTTTCCCTTCCTCGGGCTTTAGATAGCCAGAGTTCTTTAGCTCACGAGCGAGGTCAATACCGTAATCGTCGGAGTACGGGCGGACGAAGGCGGCGTTTGCGTAAGTTAGGGCGAGCTGGGAGGCGACGCGAGCATTCGAAGTCACGGAGACAATCGGGACATTCGGGCGTTCGGCGGCAATCGCCGCAGCGGTCGCGCCAGACGCAGTCTGGCAGACGATTACGTCAGCGTCTATCTTTTCTGATAGACGCGCGACCGCGGCAGAGATTGCGTCGTAAGTTTTCGAGGCGGAAATTGGATCGCTTTCGATTGGAGCGACTTTAGAATGATTCTGGGTGTAGAGAATGACCTTTTTCATGGCCCTGACGGCTTCGAGCGGGTATTTTCCGTTCGCAGTTTCGTCTGACAACATGACGGCGTCAGCGCCTTGAATGACGGCGTTTGCGACGTCAGAAACTTCAGCGCGGGACGGTTCAGGATTCTCGACCATCGAGCCCATCATTTGAGTTGCGACGATGCAGAGTTTCGAATGTTTGCGACAGAGCGCAATTAATTTTCTTTGGACAATCGGGACGACTTCGGCGCCAGCTTCAACAGCCATGTCGCCACGTGCTACCATGATCCCGTCGGAAGCTTCAACAATTGCCTCCATGGCTTCGTCGGATTCAATAGCCTTCTTCGTCTCGATTTTTGCGATGATTTGAGCGGTTGAGCCGTGAGACAGGAGGATTTGGCGGAGCTTGTCGATGTCGGCAGCGGACTGGACGAAGGAAAGCGCGACGTAGTCGAAATCTCTCGAAGCGCCAAATTCAATGTCGGCCATGTCTTTTTCTGTGATGATGTCGCCACCAAAATCGGTATCTGGGAGATTTAAGCCCTTTTTCGACATGAGATAGCCGTCGTTTCCGACGCGGATTTTTATCGCGGTTTTTGATGGAACGTCGATAACTTCGGCACGGATTTTGCCGTCGAAAAGGAAAATCGGCTCGCCGACTTTGACTTTGTCAGCAAGGTTGTATTGAACCGGAAGAACTTTTCCACCGTCATGTTTTTCGCAATCAAAATCAAGCGTCAGCTCGTCGCCAGCTTTTACGTCGAGATGGTTCGCTTTCAGCTCGCCAAGGCGGATTTTTGGGCCCTGGAGATCTTGAACAATCGAGACCGAGCGGCCTTTTTTCGTGGCAGCGTTACGAATCCAAGCGATTTGTTCGTCGCGTTCGATATAGTTTCCGTGTGAGAAATTTAAGCGGCAGCCATTTACGCCAGCCATAATAAGTTCGGTCACAGCTTCTTCTGACATCACGGCGGGACCGATTGTCGCCAAGATTTTCGTTCGTTTGAAAAGTTTGCTCATAATTTAATCTTAGCATATTTTATGGAATTTCGACAATGTTTATGTTAAAATTACATCATGGCAAAGTCAAAAAAACTTACGACCAAGATGCGCGCAAAAATAAAAAAGGCAAACGACCCGATTTTTGCTCGAAAATTTGTGACGTATGGCGTGATTATTTCTTCAATTATGGTTGCACTTTCGATTTTTGTGACGGTTTATTTTAACGCCGAGGCGGTCGCGCATCGAAAATTTGAATTTCTTGCCCGAGAATATTACGAAACTTATTATCACGAAAAGTTTTTTGAGAACATGACAGAAGAAGCATTCGAAGCGAAAATCGAAACTTTCGAAAAAACCGGTTTCCAACCCGTTTTGCTTCGCCAGCTCCTGCTTTATCAAAACGGAAAATATTCGAGTTATAAAAAATACTTTGAGATGGAAGGATTTTCCTGCGACAAAAACACCACGAGCGCAAAATTCTATCCTGTCGCGCCGTATGGGCCGAAAGATTACACTGTCGAGTTCAACTACTCTTGCCAATATGAGTAAAGTTTGATATAATAACGTTTGTTATCGTACCTATGGTCTCTTAGTATAACGGTTAGTACAACGGGTTTTCATCCCGTCAACGCGGGTTCGACTCCCGCAGAGATCACCACTTGATTTTTTCCTAAAATATGTCCTAATATAGGACGTTTTTTGTTCTGTGGTCGCAGAAAAGAAAAAGCTCCCTTTCGGGAGCTTATTTGTTAGGCGACTGAATCTGGGTCGGGGTTCGAGCTTCTCATGTCGATAACCTTGTAAGGTTCATGGTTTTTGTAGACAATCTGGAAGCCTTCCTGCTCGAGGTTACGGCGCATCCGGTCGTCGCGTTCGAACTTACCAAAAGCGTCGTCGTCGAAACAGAATCTGTAGAACTCAAACAGAACCGAGCGGTTCTTCAGCCGAGAAATAATTTCCTCGACAGTCGGAGCGATACAGAAGCGGACGATAGAGTGAAGTTGTTTGAATTTATTGAAGATAAGCTCGGGGTCACCCCGGCCATGGTCAAACAGTTCAAAGAACTTTTTCTTAATCTCGTCGTAATTCTCGAGATGGTTTGCCTCTACTTTCCGTCTAAAATGCGACGATTCCATGCAATCACCCTCCTAACATCGAAAATACTAGCCCTTCGCAGAGCTGCAAGAATATCCTATCACAAGTTCTCGATTTTGTCAAGAGAGGCAGACTTGCCTCAGAGTGCACTAGACGTTAAAACGGAATTCAACAACGTCGCCGTCTTGCATCACGTATGTTTTTCCTTCAGTACGCATGAGACCAGCTTCGCGAACGGCCTTTTCGCTGCCAAGACGCGCGAGATCGTCAAAATTGCAAATTTGTGCGGAGATAAAACCGCGTTCAAAATCAGAATGAATCGTTCCGGCGGCTTCAGGAGCAAGAGAGCCTTTCTTAATTGTCCAGGCGCGACACTCTTTCTTTCCGGCGGTCAAAAAACTTTGGAGGCCGAGAGTCGAGTAAGCGGCTTTGATTAGCTCGCCGAGAGCATCTTCCTCGACGCCGTAGCTAGCAAGAAATTCACGGCGTTCTTCACGAGACATGCCCGCCATTTCTTCCTCAAGTTTCGCATTGACAAAGACGACGTTATAGTGCGGGTCCTGTCCGAATAGCTCTTTCTCGGGCCGCTCCGGGCCGCTTGGCCAAGTCTTATACCCTTCGAAAGAGCCATTTCGGCCACCCGCTACTAAACCTCTTAGCTTTTCTTGGAAGTCTTTATCTGTTAGACCCTCTTCATCGACATTAAACATATAAATCACCGGCTTCTCGGTCAAGAACGGGATGTTTTCGTCGGAAGGGTCTTTCTTGCGCTTGGCGGCGATTTTTTCTTTTGTTTCGTCGTCGGCAAGTTGGAGTTCGAGGTTAATGATGTCGATGTCGTCCTTGGCTTGTTTTAAGATATCGTCTTCGGGCTTTGAGTCGGCGCGGACAATGTCGCTCGATTTAAAGGCGCGAACGACGTGACAGATGGCATGACACTCGCGGATATGAGCGAGGAATTTATTCCCGAGACCTTCGCCCTTTGAGGCGCCAGCAACAAGTCCGGCAATGTCGACGAATTCGACCGTCGCAGGGACGACTTTGTCGGTTTCGTACATTTTTGCGAGATGATCCAGACGACTGTCCGGAACCGGAACAATACCGACGTTTGGTTCGATGGTTGCAAAAGGATAGTTTGCGGCGAGAGCACCGGCGTTAGTTAAAGCATTAAACAAGGTCGATTTTCCGACGTTCGGAAGACCGACAATTCCGATTTTTAGATTCATGCCTTAATTATATCATATTTCTAGGCATGACGCGAGCGAAAGAGGAGAGAGGTTATTCAGACGTTTTACCAGCGTAGGCGGCGTTTTGGGCGAGCATCTGGTCCTGGATTTTTGCGGCGCGGACAAGATCGTCAACGCAAGAATTTACGGAGTGTTTTACGCGCTCTTTTTCTTCGGCTTTCTTGCCGTCATTCCAACGGTCGAGAGTACCAACGAGATAGCCGGTAATGCGGCGGAGACGTTCAAATTTCTCGCCAAAATATTCTTTGTGGTCGTCGTAATAGGCTCTTGCGGCTTCTTCGGAACCGAATTTGTCGAGAAGCTGGACGCCAGCTTTAACGAGGCGAGAGACATGAAGGGTTTCGTACTCGTCGAGGTCTTTAAGAGCAGTTTCGATTTCTTCCTTCGGAACAGCGGCGTGGGTGTTTAAAGATTTTTCGAAGCGATCGAAATCGAATTTGACGATATCCGACGGTGCAAAATAAACAATATTTTTCATATTTTCTCTCCTTGTTTGAATTGTTTTTTGGTTTCTAATTTATTCTGCTTATGATTATATACCCCACATATAGTGTTTGTCAATACTTTTTTACGCTATATGTAGCGTATGATATAATTAATCAATATGAAGCGGATTCTTGGAATTGACGAAGTTGGGCGCGGTCCTTGGGCGGGACCACTTGTCATTGGTGCGGTGATTCTTCCCCGTGATGATGCTGACACGCTTCCGAATTGGACAAAAGAGCTAACTGATTCGAAGAAACTTTCCAAAAAGAAACGCGAAGAATATTCCGAACTTATTTTAGCGAATGCCAAGGCGACCGGGCTTGGCTGGGTCTCTAGTCGAGAACTTGATGCCCTCGGCCTTGGACCGGCTTTGAAACTTGCGACGCGACGTGCGGTGGAAGAAATTAAACTGAAACACGTTCCATTCACGGAGATCGTGATTGACGGAACGATTAATTTTCTCGCCGAAACGCCTTTAGAAAAACATGTTACGACCCTGAAAAAGGCTGATTTTCTAATCAAGGAGGTTTCTGCTGCTTCGATTCTTGCGAAAGTTGCCAGGGACCGTTATATGGAATCTTTAGCCGAGATTTATCCGGGGTACGGGTTTGAAAAACACGTCGGCTATGGCACTGCCTTCCATAAGAAAGCCCTTGAGAAACTCGGTCCTTGTCCAGAGCACAGGCTCTCGTTCAAGCCGGTTCCGAAACCCGCCGTGACGACGAAAGCGCTTGGAGACCGCGCAGAAGAGATTGTGGCGGATTATCTCCGCTCTTCTGGACACCGAATTATCGCCCGGAATCACAAAACGCCATTCTATGAAATCGATATCATCTCGACGAAAGGCGATCAGATTTTCTTTACTGAGGTAAAGTACCGCAAGTCTCAACTGCGCGGTACGTCCCTCGAGCAAATTGACCGCAAGAAACTCGAACAAATGACGTTCGCTGCCGAATCTTTTCTTAAGTTTTCTCCGGCGATGAAAGAAAATTTTTCTCCGCTGCTCGCCGCCGCCTCTGTTTCTGGGCCTGATTTCCACTTTGACGACTGGTTCACGCTGGTTTAGTATTGATTTTTTCGAAGAAATGTGATATAATAAGAAGAGTAGTCCCCTTTATGGGGTTTTATTGCACTTTGAAAGGTTGGTGAATCATGGAATATGTCATCACAAAACTTGTCGCTGTCTTTGTTCTCTGCATTCTAGTCGTTCTCTTGCTTGACCTCGGCATTCAAGGGTTCTTGACCTACAAAATCTGGAATCCGGCAGACGACCCAAAAGTTCAGAAAATTTACCGTTCAACTGGCATAGTCATGATGGTCCTCGCGATAGTTTTAGTCACTGCGGCGATACTCATGATTTATACCGAGATTCTCTAATCGCCTTCGACCGCCCATCTGGGCGGTCTTTTTTAAGGAAAATCCCCGCCGGAGCGGGGAGAGGGGGTTATTTGACTAGTTGCGCGAGCTCGTTAAGAGTATTGACGATTCCGTGATAAGTCGGAAGACATGCGAAGATAAAGCCGATAATCATACCAAGTCCTAAGACAAGGAAGGCTGAAATTAGCCCAATCGCAACGCTGTCTTTTTCTGACTTGCCACGAAATAAGTCGCAAAGCTCTTTTAGGCCTATCCAAGTTAGAAGTAAGCCGGAAATCGCCAAAGTAATTACCATGAGTCCAAGAAAAAGAATTGCGATTAATTTGAGAAACGACCACAGCAAAGCCATTTTAGCACCACCTTTCTAAAGAACTTCCATGTAGGATACTTTTATTATAGCAGAAAAAATCGCCTCGGAGGAGGCGATTAAAAGAAAGTCTAAAACTAAGGCGAGGTTTATTCCTCAGGCTCAGCAGCACCCTTCGGGTTCTTCGCTTCTTCAGCGGTTTCTTCGGTTTTCTCTTCAGCTTCGAGAACTTCCTCGGCAGCCTTAAGAGTGTTGACGGCAGCGCGATCGAAGTCTTTAGAAGACAAACGAGCGGATTTGCCGGAGCGTTCACGGAGATAGCTGAGGTTGTTGCGGCGAACTTTGGCGCGCTTTGTTACCTCAATCTTCTCGACGAGAGGAGAGTGAAGGAGGAAAGATTTCTCTACGCCAACACCCGACGCAATCTTGCGGACAACAATGCGAGCGGTATGAGACTCTTTGCGGTCAACACGGACAACAACGCCTTCAAAAACCTGGAAGCGGAATTTGTCGCCTTCTTTAATTTTCTGGGTAACTTTGACGGTGTCGCCAGAGCGGACGTCGACGACGGCCTTTTTCTTCTGGTCTTCACCAATTTTTTGTAAAATTGAAAAACTCATTTTTTAACCTTTAATTTTAGACAATTATACGTATTTTATCATATTTTTGCAGATTTTGGAAGGGGGATTTTAGAGAAAGCTAGTGGTTCTTGAGCGCAAGACGGATTCTTTCATCAACCGGAAGGGTGCGATCGACGTTTTCGAGGGCGGAAGTCGCCTCTTTAAGCGGAAAGCCGAGGGCGATAAGAGCGTCGAGAGCTTCGTCATTTTCCGGTTTTACACCAGGAACGTTTGCGACAGTTGCGCCGTAATGAGACGGGATGCCAACCTTATCGCGAAGGTCAACAATGACCCGTTCAGCGGACTTCTTCCCCACTCCGGCGGCTTTCGAAACAAAGGCCGAGTCGGCGTTCGCGATGGCGTTACGGACTTCTTCGGGTGAAGCGAGCGACAGAATCGAAATCGCTGCCTTCGGACCGACTCCGTTAACTGAGATGAGAAGTTCAAATAATTTCTTCGCGGCAAGCGAAAGGAAGCCGAATAGAGCGACATCGTTCTCCGATACTTTCTGGTAAGTGTAGAATTTTACGTTATCGCCAAGGTTGACGGCTTCAAAATCCGGGGCAGAGATGGTAATTTCGTAACCGACGCCGGCGACGTCGACGATGACGGAATTGTCAAATTTTTCTTCTAGGATGCCTTTTATGTGTGAAATCATAGATTAATTATAGCGCGTTTCGTGCTCGGTGTCGCCATTTTTCATAAACATTGAATGGACGATGGCGGCGGCAACAGCGTCAGAAGCGTCGTCGGGCTTAATGATTTTGTCGAGCTTTAGATGGAGGCGCACCATTTCCTGCATTTGCTTTTTGTCGGCGTGGCCATAGCCAGTCATCGCTTTTTTTATCTCATTTGGTGAATATTCGAAAATCGGAAGGTGTTCTTGGCCGGCGACGAGCAGAACAACGCCGCGAGCTTCCGCAACAGAGATGCCGGTCGTGATATTTTGCATGAAAAAGAGTTTTTCAATCGAGATTACCTCAGGCTTGTCGAGGTCGATTATCTCATGGAGCGAATTAAAAATATCGAGAAGACGCTCAGGGAGAGGAGTATGTGGAGGCGTTGCAATTACGCCCGAATCAAGGAGTTGAATCGGGCCACGCTTCGGTACATCAATCACGCCGAAGCCACAAATACCGGTCCCGGGGTCGACGCCAAGGATGCGCACTAGGCCACCTCGCCGTATTTGTGGTATTTTTTCTTGAGACAGTAGAGTTTTCCAAGCGGAGAGAGCGGAAGGATATAGGTTCCCCAGAGTTCTTCGACTTCGGCGCGGAAACCCGCCTTAAATTCGAACACTCCGTTCCCTGGCTCAGGGCGGACGCCGTAGAAATTATAGCGTTTAAATCCGTGGGAGATGGCGTATTTTATCATGAACCACTGGAGAGAGTATGAGCCGGCGATTTTGTTGTATTCGGGGTCGGAGCCGGAATAAAGATAGACAACTTCGTCGCCATAAAGAATGAACATGGCAGCAGCGATTGGTTTTCCTTCGTAGAAAGTCGCAAAAACCTTTAGTTTGTTACCGAAGGCGCGGAACATTTCTTCGTAATACTCGAGAGATTGATCGTGGAAACCATGTTTCTCTCCGGCTTTCTCGGCGAGTTTCTTAAGAATCGGGAGCTCGTCATAGCTCAGCTCGCGAGTCTCTAGAAAATAGCGATTCTCGCCATGGCGAATGTTTTGGCGATGGGTTTTGCGGAAGGTCGAAAGGAGAACATCGAAGTCCTCGGTTTTGTCTTCGAGATTCAGAACGGAAATCCATTTACATTGGACATATTCGCCAAGGGCTTTCATTCCTGGGAGGTCGGGGGCGGATTGGCCGGATTCGACAGCGATATTAGGAGAAATCTGGAGCGTCATGCCGTGCTTCGATTTTAAGAAAGGTTTTACGAGGGACAAGAAAGCCTCAAGGCGGTTTTTCCAGTCTTCATTCTCATAATCAAAAATCGGTCCACCGGGAGCGGAAAAGGTCTTCTGACCCCTTATTTCGCCAAGTTTTACGACGAGAGAGGCGAGAAGAATTTCGGAAGTTTTGTCCGCGCTCAAAAGACCGAGCAGATAGGCTTCTTTCCCGTCTTTTTGATAACGAGAGAACATCTCGCGAGACTGGAGAAAGTTGTTCGGTTTTTTGTTCTTGACAAAGTTCTCAAATTCTTCTGGAGTTAATTCGACAAGTTTATATGATTGTTTCATAGTTATTTTATGTGATCGATTAAAGTTGAACGAAGGTCGCGGACAGGAATAACGAATTTGTCCTTGGTTGTGCGAGGGGCAATCGCGTGGGTAAAACCAAGCTTTTTTGCCTCAGCTATACGCTGGTCGGGACGGAAGACAGAGCGTATTTCTCCGCCGAGACCAACTTCACCAAACACAACATAATCTTCATTAAGCTTTCTTCCGGCAACGGCAGAGGCAATTGCGAGGCAAATTGCGAGGTCGGCGCCAGAATCGTTGATTTTTATGCCGCCGACGACGTTGATAAAGATATCTTGGTCGTAAAGATTGAGCTTCGTGCGGCGTTCGAGGACGGCGATGAGGAGCTTAAGACGGTTCAAATCGAAACCGGAGGCGGTTCGATTCGGGTAACCGAAGGAAGATTTCGAGGCAAGAGCCTGAATCTCGACTAGGAGTGGGCGGGAGCCCTCGAGAGTTGCAAGAATGATTGAGCCGTCGGTATTTTGGCGTTCGGCAAGGAGAGCCGCAGAGGGGTTTTTGACTTCTTTTAGGCCGCTCTCGACCATCTCAAAAATTGCAACTTCATTCGTCGAGCCGAAGCGGTTTTTAATGGCGCGGACGGTCTTGAACCCGCCGTAACGATCACCTTCGAAGTTCACGACGACGTCGACAAGATGTTCGAGGACTTTCGGACCAGCGAGAGTCCCTTCCTTTGTTACGTGACCAACAATCACAACAGCCGTGTCAGTTGCTTTTGCAGCACGAATGATTAGGTTCCCGCAGTTCGTGACTTGGGAAACTCCGCCTGGGGCGGAAGCAATCTCAGCAATCGCGAGAGTTTGAATTGAGTCAACAACGACAAAATCAAAATCGCCGGATTCAATTGTTTTCGCGATGTCATTTCCGGAAGTTGAAGAGGCGAAATTTAGTTTCTCGGAATTTGCTCCGAGCCGCTCGGCGCGCAACTTGACCTGACCAGCAGATTCCTCGCCGGAAATATAGAGAACGGGTCGGAATTTTGCGATTTCGGCGCAGATCTGCATAAGCAGAGTTGACTTACCGATGCCTGGCTGGCCAGTTAAGAGAGTTACTGAACCTTTTAGGAAACCACCGCCAAGAACTGCGTTCAAATCCGGGAAACCGGTCTTTAGACGAAGTTTCGATTCGGAGGGGATGATCGAGTTGATGTTGACGTAGTCGAGCTTTTTCCCGGACAGCTGGGACTTTGAAAGAGCGTTTTTACCTTCGCCAATTCCGGCAGTCGGAGTCGTCTCGACTAGCGTATTCCACTCGCCGCAGTTTTCACATTTTCCCGACCATTTCGAGAAAGTTGCTCCACATTCGGAACAAGTAAATTGCGCGCGAGATTTCGCCATCTAACTATTTTCCTCCGCAGACGACATTGTTGGCATGGACCCAACCTTCGAGCGAGCCACCATCAAGATATTCGCCATCGCTTTTTGCAGCGCGCATAATACCACCTTTTTCGATGTAGGTAGCAAATGGGTCGGTAATCATGTATTCTTGGTCGAGTGGTCCGAAATCGTTGGCGTGAACGTATTCAACAATTTCTTTCATCAAATCTGGAGAAATGATGTATTTGCTAACAGACGCAAGACCCGTGACCTGCTCAGGCTTTGGTTTTTCTGTAATTTTTACAACTTTTTCGTCTTCAATCGTCAAAGCGCCGCCGTTTAGAAGCGCAGATTCAGGCTTTGTGATACCAAGAAGGGCGGATTCGTGCTCGGATTTAACGGCCTTTAAGAGTGACTCGGCAGAAGATTCGCCGCCTGGGTTCCAAATAAAATCGTCACCCATGAAACAGAAAACCGGTTCGTTAAGATTATATTCTTCCGCGACCATTGCAACCGGGACAGCCGTGCCGTACTTTGCGGAAGGATCTTGAGAAACGTAGTGGATTTTTACGTTGTCGGGAAGAGTCTTGGCGAGTTCAAGGCGGTCATTTTTTCCGCGAGCTTCAAGATAAAGGTTAAGTGCAAGGTTATCTTTGTAGAATTCGCGAACTTGGCAAGGTTCGACATTCGAAATAACCATGTAAATGTCGGTTACACCGGCTTCGATGAGCTCCTGGACAGAATAATCGACGAGCGGTCGGTTGCCGACGGGGAGCATGGATTTCTCGATAATCTTCGTAATCGGAAGACGGCGGGTTCCCCAACCTGCGACAGGAATGATAGCTTTAGTGATGGGCATGAGTTTTACCTCCGTTTTGTTTAACTTCTTTAATCATACCAGAAATTTCCTGAAGTGCAATATATAAAAAGAATCCAGCAATGAGCGCCAAGAGAGGAGGCAGAGTTGGAAGAAGAGCTTCACCGACAAAATAACTCAAAACCGCAGCCGGAACAAGTAAAAGCGCCGAAGCAACTTGGAGTTTTATGATGCGTGATTTTTGCATTTTTGAGCGAATCATAATCCCGAAATCACCAATTTCTTGCGGAACTTCGTGCGCCGTTGTAGAAACGGCAGCCATGAGACCGGTTCCGAGACTTGTTGCGAACGTCACGCCAATTACAGTTCCGTCGATGATGGTATGGAGGCTATCGATTACGAGCATGGAGTAGGCTTCGGTTTTTGATTTTAGTTCTTTTTCTTCGCCATGTTTGTGAATGCTACCGACGAGAAAGTTAACTAAGAAACAAACAACAAGACCGACTGCGACAAGTGTAAAAACTTCCCAAACTGGAAGCGTGTCGCTTTCTAGCGCTTCGGGGATTAAGTCAAAACAAACACAATAAACCAAAACTACCGCCGCAAAAGGTTTTCCGATTTTGTTCAAGAAACTCGCGAGTTTGGACTTTCCGAGAAGAAGGAAACCACCAGAAAGCGAAAGAAAAGCAGTTAGAATTGTTGAGATAAGTAAAACGAGAAAATCCATATTGTAACCTATTTTTCTTTAATAAGCGAGTCGCGCCAAGAAAGAGGCGTGTCAGTAAAGCCGAGGAGTAAGGCGATTGTCGCGGCGACGTTCGAAAGGCCCGGGTCGGCCACGGAAGTGTTTGGCTCATATTTTCCGCGGTTTTTTGTATTATCGTAAAAAATGCAAGGAACTTTGTTTAGAGAATGAGAGGTTTTTGGATTTCCGTCTTTGTCGAGAAGCTCTTCGGCATTGCCATGATCAGCAGTGATAATTAAAATTCCGCCAAGTTCGTCGACTTTTTTTGCGAGACGAGCAAGTCCTATGTCGATTGCTTCCATAGCCGACATGGTTGGCTCGAGTTCGGCGAAGTGACCAACCATATCTCCGCCTGGGAAGTTAAGGCGAATGAATTTGTATTTTTCGATATTGTCGAGGACGGCGTCGGTAATTTCGGCGGACTTCATCCACGGACGCGTATCAAACGGAAGTGTGTCAGATTCGATTTTTATGTGTTCTTCGCCGGGAGCTTTTTCGTAAGAATTACCGTTAAAATAATAAGTTATGTGGCCGAATTTTACGGTTTCGGAAACCGCAAGTTCAGAAACGCCTTTTTCGCCAAGGAAAGTATTAAGCGCGTGGTCGATTTTTACGGGAGGAACGAGAGTCAAAGCGGGGACATGAGTATCGGAATTATATTCGGTCATACCAGCAAAACAAACGTTCGGACCAAAGACCGTTCCGCGGTCAAAATACGGGAAATCGTTATAAGTAAAAGCTTGGGCGATTTCAATCGCGCGGTCAGCACGGAAGTCGAAATAAATAAACGAGTCGCCTTCTTCGACTTTCCCGACGGGACTGCCGGATTCGTCAACGATAACGAATGGAGGGAGATATTGGTCCTGGATGGACGGGTCTTTTTCGCGGAAAGACAAGACAGCTTCGCGTGCGGACTTGAATTTATATTCTGCCTCGCCATAGACCATCATATCCCAACCTTTCTTAACCATCCCCCAGTCATTTTCGTAACGGTCAGCAACGGCAACCATACGCCCAGCGCCAGAAGCGATTTTATAGTCTCTTCCCTTTTCAAGGAACGGAGTGAGGAATTTCTCTAAACGGTCAATATATTTCGGTTCGGATTGTGGAGCAACATCGCGCCCGTCGATTACAAGATGGACACGGATTTTTTCGATCCCTTCTTGGTCGGCGCGAGCAATCATTTTCTCGAGGTGGGAAATTGAAGAATGGACATTTCCGTCGGAAAAAATGCCGGAGAAATGAAGCGTACGGGGCTTCGCGTTGTCGATTATCTTCCGCCAAGTCGGACCTTCGAAAATTTTTCCGGTTGTAAAATACTCTTCGACTTCAGCGATGCCTTGTTTGACGATTTGACCGGAACCAAGCGCGTTATGGCCAACTTCGGAATTACCCATGTCGCCTTTCAAGATGCCGACGGCTTCGCCGGAAGCTTCGAGCGGGATGTTAAGATAGTTGTTCATTGCATAATCGAGGAACTCGGTATGCGCAAGGGAGACAGCATTCCCCGGCCCTGCCGGAGCGAGCCCAACTCCATCCATAATTGCTAATACTATTGGTCCGTCAAAATGCAAACTATTCATAAGAATATTATATCAAAAAGAGCCCCGTTTGGGGACTCTTTTTAAAAGCGATTAGGCTTTCGGGACTTGTTGGGTGATACAGTGGATGTCGCCACCGCCCAAGAGAATCTCGCGAGCATAAATCGGCTCGATTGTACGATCCGGGAAGCAATCTTGAAGGATGTTGATTGCGGCCTGATCGTGCTCATCATTGAAGACCGGAAGGATAATTGCGCCGTTACAGTTGTAATAGTTTATATAGCTGGCGGGGAGACGGTCACCTTCGTTGCGCGGGAAGGTTCCATCAACAACATCAACGCCTTCGGATTCTTCTTTTGTGATTGTGATTGGATTCGGAACGTGGATTTTAATCACTTCGAGTTTCCGACCTTTTGCATCCGTGACAGATTCGAGATATTCGAGATCCTTTACGCAGCGTTCGTGCATTGGGTCTTGCTCATTGTCTTCCCAAGCGAGGACAACCTTGCCCGGAGCAACAAACTGACAAACGTTATCAACGTGACCGTTCGTATCTTCGTCTTTATAGACTCCATATGGAATCCAAAGGACTTTTTCCGCGTTACAATAATCGAGAAGATATTGTTCGATTTCTTCTTTTGAGAGATCAGGGTTGCGGCCCTTGTCGAGACAAGTTTCCTCAGTCACAAGGAGCGTGCCTTCACCATCGGTATGAACCGAGCCACCTTCGAGGACGAATCCATCGGTGCGGTAACGATCAACGCCTTCAATCGCGCAAACTTTTGCGGCGATTTGGTCGTCGAGATCCCACGGGAAGTAAATTCCGTTATAAAGACCACCGTAACCGTTAAATTCCCAGTCGACCGCACGCATGTCACCTTTACCGTTCACAACAAAAGTCGGACCAGTATCGCGAATCCAGGAGTCGTTGTTTGAAATCTCTACGACATGAACGTTTTTCATATTCATGCCAAGGACGTGGAGATATTGAGACTCGTTTACGCCGAGCACGACTGGCTCGTATTTAGCGATGGTTTCGACAACTTGTCTAAAGGCAGCCTGGGCTGGTTTGGCCCCGCCCCGCCAGTTGTCGGGGCGTTCAGGCCAAAGAAGATAGGTCGCGGAATGCTCGGAGAGCTCAGACGGCATATAAAAGCCATCTTTTTTCGGGGTACTATCTTTTATTCGCACTGCGAAGAGCCTTTCTTGCTTCGTCTTTCTTTCCAGCGTGATAGACGAGGACTTCACCAATCACGACGCAAACGATAGCACTGACGATGAGGATTTTGTTGTCAAGAATCGCTTCCCAATCAAACTCAGGAACTAGAGTAAAGAAGAGGGAGATTATAAGCAGGATAACCGGAATAATTCCGTAGAGGACACGCTTTAGATTTCCGCCATTAATCCAGTAACCTTTCTTATCTTGAGGTCCTTTCTTATGAAGTTTCATAAAGGCAAAGAACATCGGGATATAGCCGATAAGGAGACAGAAGAGCGAGAGGTCGAAGAAGGCCCAGAACATGTTCGTGAGTTCTTCGGCTTCTGGGAAGCAATAAGCGAGGATAATTCCAGCAACAGCGAGAACAGCCGCGATAGCACTTGTCCAAAGAGAAACGTTGGTCGCGATGCCGTTTTTATTGGTCTTCGACCAGGATTTCGGGAAGATACCGTCTTTAGCTGCATAAGCCGTGACAGAATAAACACCGAACTGCCAGGAAGAGATGTTTGCAATAAGAGTATAAAGGAAGAAGCAAGCAACTACGGTGATGACTGCGCTGACGGCACCCGCAGAAAGACCGACGGTCTCGAGCAAGATTTGATAAGAATCAAGAAGACCAGAGTTTGTTGCAAGTTCATCAAACGGGACAGCAACGCCAATACCGAAGCTTGGCAAGATGTAGAACAAGGCAATCAAAACTGCACCAAGAATGATTGCTTGAGGAATTTGTTTCTTTGGGTTGTCCATATCGTCAATAAACGTACCGACAACTTCGAAACCAAGCATGTTAAAGATAATAAGCGAAACGAAGCTAATACCAGCCCAGTCAAATCCGCCACCTTCAGCAATGAGAGGAACGAAATCGTGCCAGGATTCAATCGGGTTTGCAGAACCTTGTTTTGCAAAGACGTAGATACCGAGCACACCGATTCCTGCAAGAGTGATAAACTTCACGATTGCGCCAAGGTTAGCAACCCAGGCAGATTGCGAGATGCGGAGCTGACCAAGGATTGTAACGAGAGCGATGTAACCGATTTCGATTACGAGAGCAGTGACAATCGTTGGCTCCATACCGAGGATAGTCATCACAAGGGTCGTTGCAAGATCAGCAAGCGATGCAATCCAAAGCGGGAAGTTTACCCAGTAGAACCAAGCGACGCGGCCGGCCCACTTCTTTCCAAGCGCCTTTTTAACCCAAGTATACATACCGCCCTCACTGGGGTATTGCGTACCGAGCTCGGCAGAAATAAGTGCATAGGGGATGAAGAAGCCGAGAATCATGATCACCCACCACGCGTACTGAGAGTTCCCGATTGCCGCGGTCGGTGCGACGGCGTCAATCACCAGAACGATACAGACTGTAGCGAGTACGGCGCTAAACAGCCTGAACTTAGGTTTTTTACTAGGCATTATTGCCCTCCTTTTTGGATTTTATATAATCTAAAGTCGCCTGGGCGGCGTGGCCAAAGTACAAACAAAGTCCGCGTTGTGCGGTCAAACGGTTTTCTGCTTGGTCAAAGCAGATGGAATTCTCTCCATCCATGACCGAGTCAGAAACTTCTTCATTACGGTTCGCAGGGAGACAGTGCATGAATTTACAATTTGGATTTTCGGTCGCAGCCATCAAGTCATCGTTGACTTGGAAAGTTGGATAGAAATCTTTCATGTACTCTTCTTTCGGAGTTTCCTTGTCATAAAGACCATACCAAACGTCAGTATAGACAAAGTCGGCACCTTTCAGAACTTCGCGATCGCTTGAGACCGTGACGGAACCGCCGTATTTTTCGGCATTTTCGCGGCCGATTTTTTGAAAATCTTCAGAAAGGAGTTTGTGTTCCGGACCATAGTGAACGTAGTTCATGCCGAGTTTTGTTGTGATCATCATGAGTGAAGCGCAGACTTGCGTACAGTCCCCAACGAACACAACTTTTACGTCATTCCAGTTTTTCTCTGGGTCTAAATTGTCGAGGATGGTGATGATGTCGCCGATTTCTTGGGTCGGATGGTTATAGTCCGACATGCCGTTGATTACGGGAACCTTTGCGAATTCACCAAGAGCTTTTACGGATTCGTGTCGGTCGACGCGAGCCATAATCAAATCACACATTCGGCCGAGAACCTGGGCTGTATCTTCGATTGTTTCGTGCGCACCGAGTTGTATGGCGCCAGGAGCGAGGTTCAAAGCGTGTCCGCCAAGCTGGGACATGGCAACTTCAAAAGAGACACGAGTGCGCGTCGACTTTTGTTCGAAGAGCATGGCAAGGTTTTTATGATATAACGTGTCGAGAGTCCCACCCGACTTAATATAATCACGAACGACAACTGCGGTTTTCACGATATCGAGAATTTCCGCCTGGTCAAAGTCGGTCGTGTCGATAAAGTCCTTTCGAGACGGGACCTTATTCGTTAAATTATATAAATTGTCCATAATATCATTTTAGCATAAGCAAAATGAATTTTAAAGATTTATTAATTTACTTAGTGACGATTGTGCCGGATTTGAGTTTTAGGGCGTCTTCCAAATTATCGAGCGAGCAAATAATTCCAATTCGTCCTTTTTTCGCAAACTCGGTCGTTGCGAGAACTTTCGGGAGCATTGAACCCGCCTTAAAGAATCCCTGACGTGCGTAATAATCGGCTTCCTTTGAAGTGATGGTCTTTAAGGCCATTTGGTCGGGCTTTCCGAAATTCAGATAGGCAAAGTCGACGGCCGTAACGGACAGGAAAATATCGGCTTTGATAAGCTCTGCGAGTTTTTCGGCGGCGAAATCTTTGTCGATTACGGCGTCTACGCCTTTCAAAACGCGAAGAATTTTTGTGCGATAGACCGGGACACCTCCGCCGCCAGCAGCAATGACAATTGTGCCGGATTTGACGAGGTCGAGAATTTCGCGTTTTTCAACAATTCCCTTTGGTTTTGGGCTCGGAACGACACGGCGCCAACCGCGTCCGGAATCTTCTTTCACAATCCAGCCTTTTTCTTTTGCAAGTTTCAAGGCTTCTTTTTCGGTATAGAATTGGCCAACCGGTTTTGTCGGATTCTTAAACGCGGGGTCGTTTTTGTCGACTTCGACTTGAGTGACGACGGTTGCGACTTTGCGGTTTTTTCCAGCTTTAATGAAAGCGTTGTTGATCGACTGGGCAAGCCAGTAACCGATTTGGCCTTGGGACATGGCGACGGCGGTTTCAAGAGGCATCGCCGGAGCTTTTTCGGAAGCGGCTTGTTCTTCGTGGATGAGAATGTTCCCGACTTGGGGACCATTGCCATGTGCAACAATAATTTCGTAGCGGGATGACAAATTTGCAATCAACTCGCCCACTTTTTTCGCAACGGCTTTTTGACCGTCGGCAGAGACTTCCCCACCTTTTTGGAGAGCGTTACCGCCTAGAGCAATTACGACACGTTTTTTTGTCATCTTTTTCCTTCCTTATTTTCCTAAAAGTTTATACATTTCTTTTTTGTACTTTTCGACACCGGGCTGGTCGAACGGGTCGACGCCATGGAGCATGGCGGACATTGCGCAAGCAGTTTCGAAGAAGAAGATCAAGAATCCGAGCACACGTTCAGAGATTCCTGCTTCAGCTTCAGGATCAAGTACTTCGATTTCAAACGTGGAAATTCCGCCAGAATTATGCGCCTTTACTGTTGCTTCGAGAGCCTTTTCGGAGATTTCTGGAAGGGTTGTTCCTTCAAGATATTGAAGTCCGTCCGCTTCGTCCTTTGATTTTGGAACGGTGAGCGGGTTTTGTTCGGGAGAGAATTTTAGGAAAGTTTCAAAAATGTTACGACGGCCATCTTGCATGTATTGACCGAGAGAATGAAGGTCGGTTGAATAAATGACCGAAGCCGGGAAAATGCCTTGTTTGCCTTTCCCTTCGGATTCACCAAACAGTTGTTTCCACCACTCGTTAAAATACATCAGCCTCGGCTCGAACGACGCGAGAACTTCAACGTCGGCGCCACATTCGTCGTAAAGATAAAATCGCGAGAACGCATAGGAAATAAGCATCGAGTCTTCAAGCGAGTCCTTGCTGAGCTGGTCGGATTTGCATTCGCATGCACCAGACAAAAGTTTTTCGATATCGGCACCCGCAACGGCAAGCGGGAAAAGTCCAACTGCCGACAAGACAGAATAGCGTCCGCCGATTCCAAGAGGAACATCAAAAGATTCATAGCCGTTTGCTTTTGTTTCTTCGCGGAGCGCACCGACTTCCGGGTCGGTCGTGGCAACGATACGATTTTTTGCTTCGTCAGCGCCGTATTTTTCGATTAGTTTTTCTTTCAAAATTCGAAATGCAACAGCAGGCTCTAAAGTTGTTCCGGATTTCGAAATTATGTTCAAAGAAAAATCTTTGCCGTCGAGTTTCTTCAAGATTTTTTTCAATTCGCGCGAGCTTATGTTGTTGCCGGCAAACAGTAATTTGCATTTTGCGGTTTCGTCGAGTTCAAGAGCTTCATAAACAGCCCGGGCGCCAAGATAACTACCGCCGATGCCAATACAAACGAGATAGTCGGAGCTGTTTCGGATTTTTTCGGCAACGGTTTTGATGTGTTCGAGTTCAGAATTTAAAAAGTGGTCCGGCAAATCGAACCATCCGCCCATTGGATCGTCTTTTATGTCGTCAATTAGTTCGGCTGCTAGGTTATAATCTAAATCAATTTCATTCTTCATATGCTTATTATAGCACGTTCTTGAAGATAAAACTGGCTAGAAAATTACTTTTTATAAGATTCGAACTTTTTCTTTAGTTCACGGTAGCGTTTTTCTTGGTTCGCTTCGAACTCGCGCCTATGTTTTTCAAATTCTTTTTGGAGTTCATCAATCCGACGCTCGAGATAATTTTTTCTTGTCACGAGCTGGGCAATGGCACGACGGGCAAGTTTTTTGATTTCGTTGGTTTGGTCGCCGGAAATGAATTTCAGTTTTATGCTGTGTTTGACTTTTTGGACGGCGTAAGTCGAGGCGATCGTGTCAAGAAGAAAAAGGCTTATTAGAATAATCGCGACGATAGTCTGGGTTGAAGGAGTGAGATAGTTTACTGACTTTTCGATAAACGGCTGGATGTATTTTACAATCATCACGCCAGCAATGCCGAAAGCAAGACAGTTGCGTGCGCAGATACGTCCATTTAAGTTAAAGCGATCGGATTTTGAATAGTCCCACCATTTTATGCCAAAGAGTTTTTCCATCGCCCACGACGTTGCGTATTCAAGGACGGAACAAACAACAATCGTAACGAGAAAAGTCATCCACGTATCGTCGCGGAAGGGCGCCGTCGAAAGTAAAACAAAAATCATTCCGAAACCATAAATCGGAATGATTGGGCCGAACAAAAACCCTCGGTTTACTGCGCGTTTCTGGACGATAGAGCAAAGAACAACTTCCAAGATATAGCCAGCAAGTGCGTAGATAAAGAAGTAAAGAATCCAAGGGGTGATTTTAGAAAAGATTTCCATATCAAACTTAAGATAGTGGTCCCCGGGACAGGGGTTGAACCTGCACCTGATTGCTCAGACTAGCACCTGAAGCTAGCGCGTCTGCCAATTCCGCCACCCGGGGACTATATCTATTGTACCATACCTGGACCGTTTTCGGGAACATCAATTCCAGGGCCGCCGTCAGTTGGATGGAACGGATTGTCCGGAGGAAGAGTTGGAGCCGGAGGGACCTGTTTCTTTTTCTTTTCGTGGAGAACAATAGCAACGACCGCAACGATGATGATGAGGATAGCTGCACCGCCAACGATGAACGGAAGGTAATTTGTTGAAGTCTCGGTCGTTCCAGTCGTCTCGGCGGTTGTGGTCGCGTCTTCAGTTTCGGATTCGTCAACGATAACCTCGGGAACTTCTGGCGCTTCGGAGCCGTTAATCGAGACTTCCGAGCCGTCGACGTAGAGTTTGTAGCCGTTTGAATAAATGTTCTTATTTAGGACGTCAGCATTCGTAAGCGAGGAGAGATAGGTGTCGCCAGCGAGAACAAGATTCGAATTAGCATCAAGCGTAACGGAGACGGAGCGGGCAGTATTCGCGCCGTTAATGACGCCCATGTAATAGCTTGAGGTGAGACTCATGGCCAGACTCGAGATATTGTCGAGGATAATGTCGCCTTCGATGACTTGGTTCTCGGCAGTGAGAGTTACGATTCCGCCGTTACTGCCGCTTGTGCCCCATTTTCCAGCTTGTGCGCGAAGGAAAGCAGAAGTTTCATCATTGTTAATTATGCGGTTGTTCTGTAAAGAAATTTCTGCGGTTGTGTTTGTGACGAAGAAAGTATCGCCTTTGTTGGTGGTGATTTGAGAATCGAAAGCCGAGAACGAACCAGTTCCCTCTTCGGCGTCGCCAGACATACTTTGATAAATGAAGATGTTTTTGTAGGTCTCTGAGTTGCCGTTAAGAGTTGTGTTCGTATCAGTAAGAGTCGCGTCAAACAGGGCAACGGAGTTGCTGCCTTCGATGACGACACCTTCGGATGCGGTCGAGACGAGTTTAGCGCCATTTGCCGAGATGCTTGCGGTCGAGTAAATTGCGGGAGAGCCAACGCCAGAGGTGGTATAGGAGCCGCCAGCGACAGTCACAACACCGCCGCCACGGTCAGAACGGATTGCTGCGGAAGAGTTGCCGGAGGTTTCGACAACTGTGTCGGTAGCAAGAAGCGTGCCGCCACCGGTAACCATGATGCCACCAGAGTTGTTACCGGAGGTTTTTATGATCATGTTCGTGACGTTAATCGCACCTTCATTATAAGAAAAAAGAGCGTTAGCGTGAGAACCGGAGGTTGTGATCGAGCCACCAGAAATGGTAAGGTTGCCACCAGATACAAGAACGGCGGCGTTTGTGCCGTAAAAATCTGAAGATTCGGAAGATTCGTCGCCGGATTTTGTGACGGTCGGGTTTGTTAAAGCTACGCTCCCGCCGGTTACTAAGAGAGCATTCTCGCCACCAGTTACGCTTGTGTAAGTTGAATTTGAGAGTTCGGTATCACTGCCGATCTCGGTCGCACCCGTGTGGGTTACGCTCGAAGAGTTGGAACCTCCAGGAGCTCCGCCCGGACGATCAAGATTGTTTTGCATTATAAGTATTTCCTCGTTTACTTATATATATTATATAACGGAAATGCTTAAAAGTGAGTAAGATTTTTAGACTTTATTGATGACGGGGATGACAATCGGGGTGTGGCCGGTTGCGTCGTAAAGGATATGAGTGATATCTTCTTTAATCTCGTCCTTTAGAACTTTAAGTTCAGGGTCGGTAGAAATCGACTTGTCGGTTTTTGCACGGAGGTAATGGCGGATTTTGCCAATGAGTTCTTCGGAATTGTCGAGATAAATGAACGCACGGGAGATAATGTCCGGAGTTTTTATTAGACGTCCGGTTTTCTTTGAAAGCGTTAAAACAATCATGAAAATACCTTCACGGGAAATGTGGATGCGGTCTTTGACGACGGCTTCATGGACGGGCTGGTCAGCATCGTCGTAAAGTTTGTTACCAACAGCAATGCGGCCGGATTTTTTGATGGTTTGGTTCGGGAGAAGTTCGACGACGTCACCATTGTCGGCGAGGATGATATGATCGCGGGGGATACCGATAACATTTTCCGCCATCTCAGCGTTGTGCTCGAGCATGTAGAATTCGCCGTGATAGGGCATGTAGTTTTTTGGATTCAGGCGCGTGACGAATTCGACATGGTCTTCGTAGTAGGCATGGCCGGAAAGATGGAGCGGACCGAGATTCGTGATGTGGGTTTTGCCGTTTTGGATAACTGTTGCGCCCTCACGAAGAAGACCACCGACCGTCGAAACGACGTGTGGCTCGTTTCCGGGGATTGGGTTCGAAGAGAAGACGATTGTGTCGGTCGGTTTGATTTTGATGTATTTATGAGAACCAGAAATCATGCGGTTAAGGACGGCGTTAAGTTCGCCCTGAGAACCGGTACAGACAATCGTGACGCGCTCGTCAGGAAGTTTAATGATGTCTTCCATTTTCATGATGGTGTCTTTCGGAACCTTGATAGAATGGGCGCGAAGAGCGACTTCGACGTTGTTTATCATCGAGAAGCCAGAAAAGGCGACTTTGCGTCCGCGGGCGGCGGCTTCCTTCAAGATAAGTTCGATACGACCAATCTGGGAGGAGAAGCAGGAGACAATTACGCGACCGTTTGCATAGTTGTCCATTACCTTTCCGAGATTTTCGCCGACGTCAAATTCAGAGTGAGGGTGTTTCCCAGGAGAATCAATGTTTGTTGATTCGTTCAGCATGAGCGCGATGCCCTCGTTTTTGACGATTTCGTCGATACGCTCGTAGTCGGTCTGAACGCCGACTGGGTTGGCTTCGTGGCGCCAGTCACCAGAGAGATAGACTACGCCGTTCGGGGTGCGAACGACGATGGCGACGTTGCCCGGGATGGAA
Organism: uncultured Candidatus Saccharibacteria bacterium; assembly: GCA_964594565.1. Lineage (GTDB taxonomy): Bacteria > Patescibacteriota > Saccharimonadia > Saccharimonadales > Saccharimonadaceae > Nanosyncoccus. Next base: position 2,270 of record CAZQMP010000003.1, on the reverse strand, counting down.
TGGAGAGTGTGAATAAATTCGATTGAAAAATGTTCAGAAACAGAAATTTGTTCGTGTTTGAACGGATCAACAGTGACGTAGTTTAAATCTGGAACTTCGGAGAGCTCAGACATTTGTTTTTTAATCATGCCAATCGTAAACTCGGTTCCGTAGATTGGAGTTAGAGGGTTAAACTTCGGAAGGAGGTGGCGGCAGGCGCCGATATGGTCGAGGTGGGCGTGGGTGAAACAAATCGCCTTTACCTTGTCGCGGTTGTCCTCGAGGTATTTAATGTCAGGAATGAGGTAATTTACGCCAGGATAGTCGGCGTCAGCAAACAAAACACCCATATCAACAACAATCATCTCGTTCTTATATTCGAGAATAGTCATGTTTTTACCGATGCCAATTTCTCCGAGACCACCAATTGGAATAATCCGAACAGCATCTGGATTCGGGCGGGCTTTTTTCAGCATGGCGTTTGTGACTTGCTGACCATCGTAGCCGTTATAGCGAGATTTGTTGACCGGGATACCGATAATATGTTGAGTCGCCTGGGCATTTACGTCCATCGAAAGCATGCGCTGGTGATGGACCATTTCCCCCTTGCGGGTCGAAACGGAAAGATTGACCTTGCGTTTTTCGGCCTCGGTTTTGTCCGGTTTTGGGGTGGCTTTTTGAGCCTTCGGAGCGGCAGCTTTTTTAGGTTTTGTGGCTTTCTTTTTCGGGGCAGCAGGTTTCCTGCGAACTAGGTTTGCATCTTTTCCGCCAGGGGCAAAATTAGAGTTAAAATTACGATTTTGAGCCTCTTCAAAGCGTTTTTTAATGTCAGGGAGCCGCTCTGCCCCCTGTTTCAGGAGACGTGCGCGACGCTCTTGTTCTTGTTGGTTCATAGATTCCTTTAGTTAAGATTGTTAAAAACAAGTAAAATAATTAATTCTATTTTAACGCTTTTTGACGCTAAAGTCAATGGAAAGTTGCATTTTTCTGTTTTTTGTGGTATAATTAGAAGGATAATATATCTTTAGGAGGGGTAGATATGGCACATTTTCAGACAGAACAGACAAAGTTCGCCCTGAAGTTTCTTGGGGTGAACGGCGGATCCTCAGAATCGCATACGAATGCGTTCTTCTTCCCTGACCCGGAAACCCTGGTCTTTCTCGATCTGTCGCTGCTCAACTTTGCGAAGGCAAGGCAAATTCTCGAGAGCCGAAGGGGAGTCCTTAAGCGCGTGATTGCGCTTGTCACTCATCTCCATCCAGACCACGCTTCGGGGATTGTTATGCTCGGCTATGGCGTTCGACATATGCTCGAGAATGTAACCCTCGAGGTAATCACCGACGTGTCTTTCGGGATTGACGCGATGGCTCACTTCGATACGGAAGGCGGAAAAGCCATTTACGACGAAGAGCGTGGCCGTTTCGACGAAATCTATCGGCTGTATGCGCTGCGGAATTGTTTCGGGACGCGTCACCGGATTTTCGTCGGACAGTCCGGCGAGCTTCAGGAGACCATCGACGACGTTTTCTCACTTCCGACATGGTTTTTCCGGGTCATTCCGACCGATCACGCGCCGCGTCTCTCCGGCGCGACTGGATTCGAGTTTGAACTCGACGGAAAGCGAATCGTTTATTCCGGCGACACGAGAGAGTCCGAGCCGTTCTTCAAGGCTGTACGAGAGGCGTACGACGAGGACCCAGAGATGCCGATTGAGCTTTATCTTGAAGTTTCTTCAACAAAGTGGCCGGTTCATCTCTATCTTCCGGACATCAAACAAAGCCTGATTGAGCTTTTGCTCGACGTTCCGACCGCAAAGGTAATTCTCATGCACTACGACAACCGCTACGCAATCGCAAAGGAAGTCCTTATCGCGAATAGAATCATGGATGCAATAGATAATCCGCGTATCTTCCTCGCCGAAGACAATCTGTTCTAATCTCACAAAAACTCCCCCAGAGGACATCTGGGGGATTATTTTGTTTATTCTTCGGATGTTTCTTCGAGGGCAGAGAGAAGAGAATCTTCAACGTTAGTCTTTTTCTTCTTTTCCGGAGCCTTCGCAAGTTCGATGTCGAGGTCGAAACCAGTAAGTTTCGAGGCAAGACGGACGTTTTGACCTTGGCGACCAATAGCGATAGATTGTTGGTCTTCGGTTACGTAAACTTTCGCGGTCTTGTCTTTGATTTCTACCTTCACGACTTCAGCAGGAGAGAGGGCTTCGCGAATATATTCGGAGGCGTTGTCGCTCCAAGTGATGATGTCGATTTTTTCGCGTTCGCCGATTTCGTTCA
>CAZQMP010000002.1:1435-33748 GCA_964594565.1 uncultured Candidatus Saccharibacteria bacterium | reverse complement strand
AAAGTCGTCGATTACATGCTCGCTGAGTTTAAAGCCGGACGCACGCCAAACCCCGACATCATGTGCAACGAAGAAATAAAATTCAAACTTTTCTTCGAAGAATCTTTGAAACGCGGCGCCGATTTTATCGCGACCGGCCATTACGCAAAGTCCGAAGACGGAAAACTTAAACTTGCTCTCGACGAGAACAAAGACCAAACATATTTTCTCTATCGTATTTCAAAGGAAGCAGTTGAAAAAACTCTGTTCCCGCTCTCCGACATGAAAAAACCGGAAGTAAAAGAGTTTGCGAAGGCCCACGGTCTCGCGAATGCCTATAAAAAGGAGTCGATGGGAGTCTGTTTTGTCGGCGATGTCGGCATGAAGGATTTTCTTCGTGAATATATCGACGTAAAGCCCGGCGAAATCCGCGAACTCGAAACCGACAAAGTCCTCGGCGCGCACGACGGCGCAGTTTTCTATACTCTCGGTCAACGTCACGGACTCTATGTCGGCGGTGGCTTGCCCTATTATGTCGTCAAAAAGGACCTCGAGAAAAACATTGTCTATGTCTCAAAAAACCTAAACGCAAAGGACCTTTGGACAAAGGAAATCCCCCTCGAAAATATCTTCCTCCGCGATAAATCTGATTTGCCTGAATCCGGAGAAATCAAAATCCGCATTCGTCACCGTGCCCCGCTTCTTCCCGCGCGCTTTGACGGCAAAAAAGTTATTTTAGCTGAAGAAATCAAGCGTCCTGCTTCGGGTCAATCTGTCGTCTTTTACGCAGGCGACATCTGTCTTGGTGGCGGAATTGTTTGCTAATTGAGCAGGCTTCATGGTATAATAATTAATCATGAATGCAAGCGAAATCCGTCAAAAATATTTAGATTTTCAAGTTAAAAAAGGTCACAAAGTTATCGCCCCGGCTCCTCTCGTCCTCGAGAATGACCCGACCACTCTGTTTACCGGCTCAGGCATGCAGCCGCTTTTGCGCTATCTTCTTGGCGAGAAACATCCTGACGGAACTCGTTTGACCGATTCTCAACCTTGCCTTCGTCTCCAAGATATCGAAGATGTTGGCGACCCGCGCCATACGACTGTTTTCGAGATGCTCGGAAACTGGTCACTCGGCGATTATTTTAAAGAAGAACAAATCCGAAATTATTTTGAATTTTTGACGAAAGAAATCGGCCTCGACCCCGAGAAGATTTTCGTCACTTGTTTCATCGGCTCAGAAAAATATGGCATTCCGAAGGACCTCGAAGCTGCGAAAATCTGGCAATCTGTCTTTAAAGAAGCTGGGATCGAAGCGAAAATCGTCGACATGGATACCGCTGAAAATGGTGACAAACGCGGAATTAAAGATGACGAACGAATTTTCTTCTACAACGACAAAGAAAACTGGTGGAGTCGCGGCGGCGGAATCGAAACCACGCCAATCGGCGATCCTTGCGGACCAGATAGTGAAGTTTTTTACGATTTCGGCGAAGACAAACAAGACGTCGAAAAATATGGCAAAAGCCATCCCGCTTCCGACGGCGCTCGCTTCATGGAAATCGGGAACCAAGTTTTCATGCAATATCGCCGAAACGAAGACGGTAGTTTTTCTGAACTTGAACACAAAAACGTCGACTTTGGCGGCGGGCTTGAACGCCTCGCGGCGGCGTCGATGGGTAGCTTTGACGTCTTTAGAATCTCGCTCATGCGCCCGATTATCGAAAAGCTCGAAACTCTTTCCGGAAAAACTTACGAAAACAGTACCGACGAAATGCGCATCATCTGCGACCATTTGCGCGGAGCTTACCTCCTCGCTGCGCAGGGCCTCGCCCCAAGCAACAAGGCCCAAGGTTATGCCCTCCGCCGCCTTATTCGCCGCGCGATTTTAAAGGCTCTCGATCTCGGTATCGCGCAAGATTTTCTCCGCGAAACCATCTCGACGATTTCCGACGAATATAAATCTCTTCCGGACTCGATTTTGACGAATCGTGAGCATGCTCTCGAAATTCTTGAAAAGGAAGAAAAAGCCTTCCGCTCGACTTTAAACCGCGGTCTTAAAGAAATGACAAAAATGGCCCGCGCAAAGAGCCTCGACGGAGCAGACTTGTTTAAGCTCCAGGATACTTACGGCTTCCCGTTTGAAATTTCCGTCGAAGAAGCTTTCCGCCAGGGAATTGAACTTTCGGAAAATTACAAAGCCGAATTCGACGCTGCGCTTAACGAGCAACGCGAACGCTCAAAGACTGCCTCGAAAGGTATGTTTAAAGGCGGTCTCGAAGACCACGGCGAACAAACCGTAAAATACCATACCGCAACTCACCTTCTTCTCGCTGCGCTCCAAAAACACATTTCAAAAGACGCCTGCCAGAAAGGCTCTAACATTACTTCTGAACGTGTTCGTTTCGATTTTAATCTCGACCATAAAATGACGCCCGAAGAAATTAAAACCGTCGAAGACCAAGTCAATAGCTGGATCGCCGCCGATCTTCCGGTTGTTTTTGCGGAATACGATAAAGACTACGCCCGAAATGTTTTGAAGGCGCACGGCCAATTCTGGGAAAAGTATCCTGAAAAATTAAAAGTCTACACAATCGGCGATTTTGAAAACCCGGTTTCTCGCGAAGTTTGTGGCGGTCCACACGTCGAACACACCGGCGTCCTCGGCAAATTCAAAATCAAAAAAGAAGAATCTTCCTCGGCCGGCGTTCGCCGCATAAAAGCCGTCCTTGAATAATTTTCAAATTTGGCTTATACTTTATTCATGAGCTCTAAACAAACTGAGCCAAGACATACTTTGCTCGCTCTCGATATTGGTTCGGAGTTTGTTAAGTGTGCCCTTGCGACGCCCGTCGACCCGGACAAGCCCGAAAAAGTCATTCGTTTCAAAGACACTTTAAAGTCCGGAAAACTGAAACTGCTCGGATTTTCAAAATCCCGCCAAGCCCCCGGAAATATGTCCGGCGGTGCAATCGCGGATATTCCTGGCGTTGTTACGTCTTGTGAAGACGCCCTTTCCGAACTCGAAAAGAAAACCGGCGAACGTGCAAAAGCCGTTGTCGTCGGAATTTCTGGGGAACTCGTCAAAGGCTCGACGACGACGATTCGCTATCGTCGCGATTCTCCGAACAAGTCGATAACCGAATCTGAACTTCGTGAGCTACTCGAAAAAATCGAATCGCGCGCCGAAGAAAAAGTCAAAACCGAACTTTCCCTCGAAACTGACAATCCTGAAGTCGAGCTTTCGTTAATTAACTCCGCGCTCGTCTCACTTTCGATTGATGGCTATAAAATCAACAACCCCGTCGGTTTTAAAGGTGGCGAAGTTTTAATCGAATATTATACCGCGTTTGCCCCGGCGATTGCCGTTTCTGCGATTGAAAAAGTTTGTGTCGAACTCGAACTTGATTTGCTCGCGGTTGTTGTCGAACCGTTCGCGGTTTGTCGCGCTTGTCTCGGCGACGAAGTCGATGTTGATTTTTCGGCTGTGTTGATTGATATTGGCGGCGGGACGACCGACATCGCCGTGATTGATGCTGGTGGAATTTGCGGAACAAAAATGTTTAACATCGCCGGTCAGGCTTTCACACGCCAAGTTTCCGAATCGCTCGGCGTAAAACTCGCTACTGCAGAAAAATACAAAGTCAATCTCGAAGATGACGAAGCCCTTTCTGACGCCATTATTAACAAAACGACCGGCGCTCTTTCGCGCAGTTTGTCGGTTTGGCTCGCCGGAGTTTCTCTCGCGCTTGAAGAATTTAAAAATGTCTCGCCTTTACCGGAAGATATTTTCTTGTCCGGAGGAAGCTCAAATCTTTTGCCTCTCGAAGAGGCGCTTGCAACTGGCGACTGGTTTAAACATCTTTCTTTTGAAAAACGTCCACTCGTCCACCTTCTCGACCCGTTCTCACTCCCCGATTTCATTTTACCTGAAGATGAAGACGAATCTCTCCTCCTCGACAGCTCATTCATCACTGCTCTCGGTCTTTTGCGCGTCGCCGTCGACACCCTTCTTGCTGCTCCCGAAGCGAAGGGCCTAAAAGCAAAGCTGACAAAACTCCTTAGCCACTAACTAAATTCTAAACTTTTCGTATTCTCCGGTCTTAAGTCCGGAAAGTTCGTAATTCCCGAATTGGATTCGGTGGAGTTTTTTGACTTCATAGCCAAGCGCCGCAAATGTCCGGCGGATTTGGCGATTCCGTCCTTCGCTCATCGTCACTTCAAAGCCTTTTCGGTCGCTGTCTCGAAGCCTCGCCAGCCCAAGTTTAGAAACGCCGTCTGGAAGTTGGACCCCAAAATCCGCAATCATTTGTTGATGAAGCGGCTCGAGGTCTCGATCGAGTTCGACATGATAAACTTTTATCTTGTGGAACTTCGGATGCGTCATTCTAAACGCAAAATCTCCGTCGTTTGTGAATAAAATCAAGCCCGAAGAGTCTTTATCAAGCCGACCGACGGTTTTTAGCGTTCGATATTCTTCCGGAAGTAGCTCATAAATAGTCGGCGTTTCACCTTGACGTTTCCGCGAACAAACATACCCCACCGGTTTATTGAACGCGAGATAAATATAAGAGTTCTCGAACGGAACAATTTCGTCTCCGAGCCTAACTTCCTGACCTTCAAAAACTCGCATGCCGAGTTCTGCACGCTTTTCGTTAACAAAAACCTTCCCGCTCGCAATCAAATCGTCTGCTTCGCGACGAGAAATACCGAGTCTTTCAGCAAGATATTTATTGAGCCGGAGCGGCTGGGGCGCTTGGGGCGACTGGGGCTGCATTGACTTCTCCTTGTGGGGCAGGGGCTACTGGAGCAGGTTGGGCGACGGGTTGAACAGGTTGAACTGGTTGAGCGGGGGCGGCAGGAGCTTGTACTGGAGCTTCAGGTGCAACCGGAGCAGGCGCAGCAACGGGGGCCGGAGCGGGCTGTACTGGGGCTGTAGGCGCGACCGCAGGCGCAGCAACGGGGGCTTGTGCAGGTGCAGCAGGAGCCGCTGTCGGGGCAATTCCGGCGGCTTGAGCAACTTCTGCGGGGGCGTCCGCCATGGCTTGCTGCTGAAGCGTAGGCGAAGGAGCTCCTCCAAGGACTTCCTTAATTGCGGTAATCACGTCTTCGATCCCGACCTGGCTCTTAACGAGGTACTTATCCGCGCCAAGACCTTCTCCGCGTTTTCTCTGGTCATCCGACGAGAGCGCTGTCATCATAATCACTTTTATCGACTTTGTTTCGGGGGTTGAACGCAAAATGTCCAACATATCAAACCCGGAAATTTTTGGCATCATTACATCCGAAAGAATCAAATCCGGTTTTTCTTTCACAGCAATCGCCAAAGCTTCCTCGCCGTCTCCGGCCGAAACAACTTCGTATCCTTCAGCAGTTAATCTAATTGAATAAATCTCGCGGAGGCTCTGATCGTCCTCGACTACCATAATTTTTGTCATAATTCTGTCTCCTCCATTTATCTTATTGTATTATATTTTGTGCGTTTTGAATAGAGGGAGCTCCCGGCGGAGCAGGCTGGACTGGAGCTTGAGGGATTTGCGGCGCGGGTTGGATTGGCTGCGGCATTGGTTGTTGTATTGGCTGAGCTGGCTGTTGTAAAGGCTGCAAAGTTGGCGCTGTGCCGACAGTCGGCATCGCCGTCATTTGCGGGGCAAAAGCCTGGGTTTGTTGAATCATTGGCTGACCCGGAGCAGGAGCTAAGCTGGTCGCCATCGAGCCGGTCTTTGCGTTCATCGAAAGCGGAGTCTCGGCGAACATTTGGACTGCGGCTTGGTTTTTCACGGCAATTTGACGCTTCTCGTATTCTTCTTGAGAAAGACGTGGCAGGGAAACATAAAAAGTCGAACCTTCTCCAAAGGCACTTTCCGCCCAAACGCGTCCGTCCATCGCTTCCGTACGTTGTTTAACGATATAAAGTCCAAGTCCGGTTCCGCCGACTGTACGTGTCTGGGAGTTATCGGCGCGATAGAATTTCTGGAAAATATGCTGGAGGTCTTCCGCCGCGATTCCGATTCCGGTGTCGGTTACGTTGATAAGCGCACGGTCGCCGTCGCCTTGAACATTGACCCAAACCGCCCCACCAATCGGGGTGTATTTTATTGCGTTTTCGATTAAGTTTGCGAGAATTTCACCCAAAAAATCCACGTCCGCAAACGTATATACGACTTGGCCGATGGTTTTTTGAGCGCCACCACCCCCGCCGAAACGACTTGTTTTTGCTTTTTCCGCCCCGAAACTATAAGTAATATTTTTTTCTTTGAATTTCGGGATATATTCGTCCGCAAACTTTTTTACAAATCCAACCAACTCAATCGGAACCGGGCGTACTTTTACGCGGTTATCTTCGAGTTTTGTTACGTCGAGCAAATCCTTAAACAAGTTTCCAAGCCGCTGTGAGGCGGAATGAGCCGATTCGAGATATTGGCGAGCACGCGCATCAATCGTCGCAGTTTGAGGGTTCAAGGCAAGACCGAGATAGCCTTCAATCGAAGCAACTGGCGTACGCATTTCGTGCGAAGCAGTAGAAATAAATTCTGCTTGTGCGCCCTCTTCCTCAAGTTCCTTCGCGATGTTTCTGAACGTTATGATTTTATCGCTTCCGGAATTTCCTGTTGGCGTCATCGTCAGTGCGACTGGTGTCTTTTTGTCGGACAACGCAGAAACAAGCACATAATCCTTTGTTTCAAAAGGAGTGTTGGCTTTTATGTATTTTACCAAATCGTTGTTTGAAGAATCAATCCGCGTTCCGTCCGTCATTTCGAACTTCATCACAAGCGCGATGTCGAGATTGACCGCATTGTCGGCTTTTTCAATCCCAAGCATATCAATCGCGGCCGGATTCAAAAAGCGAATCACCCCGGCTTTGTTGACGATAATAACGCCGTCATGGATTGTTTTCAAAGCAAGTTCCGCAAGGACAGCAGCATCAACCGGCGGCGGTGGCGTCGCGCCATTTTCTGAACCATTTCCGGCTTCGTTCGGCTTAGGTTTTTTAAAATTAAGCAGACTCATTAATAATATTTTAACACAAGCTTTAAAAAAAGTGGTATACTTATTTTATATGAATAAAGAAACTATTTACATTGAACCCGGTGACGACATCACTGACATTCTCGCGCGGCTAAAATCTTCCGAGAAAAAAGTGATTGCGCTCGTCCCTCCGAAAAAACCGGGCGTCTTACTTAGTTCCGTAAACATAAAACTCATCGCGCGCACCGCAAAGTCCGAGAAAAAAGCCGTTGTTCTCGTCACGACCGACGATTCTTTGACGAAACTTGCCATGCACGCAAATCTTCCAGTTGCTCCTTCTTTGAAATCTCGCCCAGTCATGCCCGGCCACGAATCCGAGCTTGAAAAACCCGAGAAAGATCCTGGCGAAGAAGAGCCAGAAGAACCGAGCGAACCTGAAGAAGATTCTGAAGACGCCGAGGAAGAAAAAGCCGAGACCGAAGAAGCGGAAGAAAACGAGGAAGAAACTTCCGAATCCGCCGAAGAATTCACCGAGGAGCCAGAAGCCTCGAAACTTGTCGACGAAATTGAAGCTGACGAAAAGACTGAAGAATCCGATAAACCCGAAAAGTCCAAAAAACCCGAGAAAAAGTCCAAGAAAGAAGAAAAGAAGAAGTCGAAAAAAGAATCCGGCTCTCCGTTCATCGCCTGGATTAATGGTCATAAAAAATGGATTATTTTCGGTACTCTCGCCGTAACCGCCCTTGTTGTCTTCTTTGTCTGGGCACTTATGATTGCTCCGCGTGTTAAGGTTTCCGTCTCCGTCCGCACCAGCTCTGGTAATTTCTCCGAAAACGTAACTTTCACGACAGCTCCCGCTGACGAAAACACCGAATCGGGAATCTTCTACGCCCACGAAGAAAAGCTCGAAAAAGACCAAACCATCAAATTCACCGCCACCGGCCAGAAAGACCTTGGAGAAAAAGCTTCGGGCACGCTCGTTGTCTATTTCCAAGATCGAGACAGATTTTCCTTTGATTTTGCTGCAGGTTCAACTTTCATCTACAAGGGCCTCGAATATATTGCCGTTTCTGACGCAACTTTGGCGTGGGATGGCGAAGATGAAACGAATTGTGGAGATGGAAGCTCGATATCTCGCGGCTGTATAATTTCCGAAACTGTTTCCGTTAAAGCCGTTTCTCCTGGTGAACAATACAACGTTTCCGGTCAACAATCTGGGTGGAGTTCAAAAGAATTCCCATCAGTCTCTGTCTATAACAAATCAGACCTCGTTGGCGGCACGTCGCAAATCGTCACTATCGTCCTTCAGTCTGACATCGACCTTGCGCTCGACAAACTCGCCTCCGAAACAAAAGATGGCGGGAAAACCGAGTTGCTCGGAAAGCTTTCCGATTCCGTCCTTCCGATTGAAGCCAGCTTCAAATCCGAAGCGACCGCTCCGTCCTCGACGCCGGCGGTTGGTGAAGAAGTCCCTGAAGGGGTCACTCCTTCCGTCTCCTCGAAGACAACTTACACGATTCTTACCGTTGACATGGTTCGCATCGAAGAATTCATCAAATTCCGCACCGAACTCGAAGAAAATCGCCAAATGTACTCAATCGGTTCTCCGTTCGTCGAATACTTCACCGAATCCGACAACAAGACCTATAGTGCAAAGCTAAAAACGACCTATAAAACCGGTCCGAAGATTTCCGAAACCGAAATCCTCGACAAAATTTCCGGTCAAAAAATCGGTCGTATCGAACCTGTCCTTAAGGACGCCTTCCCTGGAATTGCTTCCGTTTCGATCGAGAAGTCTTATTTCTGGGTCAATGCCGTCCCGTCGAATCCAAACCAAGTCGAAATTAACGTAGAAATCGAGGAATAATGAAGTTTATCGCCTTAGATGTCGGAGAAAAGCGAATCGGCCTCGCAAAGGCCGACTCAAGTGTAAAAATCGCCGTCCCGCTCGGGATGATTGCGGTTGATGGTCAAGAAGTCGCAAACATCGTCAAAGTCGTCCGTCTAAACAACATCGACGCAGTCGTTATCGGGATGCCCCGAAATCTCCAAGGCGAGTTAACTGCCCAATCTGACTACGTTAAACGCTTCGCGAAATCTCTAAACAAGCTCCTCCAACGCGAAAAACCTAATAACAAGAGCGTCAGAATCCTGTTCCAAGACGAATCTTTGACCTCTGTTGAGGCAAAACAGAACCTAAAAAACAAAGGTTTTGACAAAAAAGCTGGAGATGTCGACACTGAAGCCGCGACGATTATCCTCCAAGATTTTCTCGAAAACCTTGAGCGAAGGTTAAAAGAGAAGAAAACCGCCTCCGAAGAACCTGCCCCTGCTGCCGTAAAAGTCCCTAAAAACGCCTCAAAATACGTCCAAAATCCCCTAAAAGCCCCTAATGGCGCTCCTGTTTCTAGTCGCCCTGACTTCTCGAGAGAAGGCGAAAATGCCCCTAAAACGCAATTTAAGCCCTATAGGAAGGATCCGACAAAAAAGTGGGTTGTGATTCGGGTTTTGATTATCGTCGTTCTGGTGGCTGTTCTGGGCGTTCTAGGCGCAAATTTCTGGTATAACTCCTCGATTTCTCCAAAAATCGCCTCGGATAGCTGTGCAAGCATCTTTTCCTCTGATGATTCCGACCCCTGTAAGTACGTTGAAGTAAAAATCGCCGAAGGCTCGACCGTAACTGACATTGCGAATACTTTGAAAGATGCGGGTTTGATAAAAAGCTCTCTTGGTTTCCGAATTTATGCGACGCTAAACAAGGTTTCTGCCGATTTGAAAGCCGGAACCTACCAAATCTCCGCCTCTGAATCCGTCGAAAAAATCATCGAAAAGCTCCAAGCCGGTTCAAACGACGCCATCGTCTTCCGGTTCACTGCTCTCCCTGGAGAAACGATGAAGGACATTAAAAAACGTTTGATGAGCATCGGCTACGAAGAAGAGGAAATTGACGCTGCCTTCTCTAAAGCCTACGACCATCCCGTTCTGGCCGACAAACCCGCTGACGCCTCTATCGAGGGCTATCTCTTCGGGGAAACGTACGAATTTTACACGACCGACTCTGTCGAAACGATTGTGATTCGTATGCTCGACGAACTCTATACCGTTGTCCAGAAAAACAATCTGAAACAAAAGTTTAACAACATGGGTCTCACTCTCCATGAGGGAATTGTTCTCGCCTCTGTTGTCCAGAAAGAAGCTGGAACACTCTCGAAAGAAGATATGGCGACCGTCGCCCAAGTTTTCTATTCTCGTCTCCAGATGGGTATGTCGCTTGGATCTGATGTAACCGTAAAATACGCCCTCGATTTGGTCGATCCTGAGCGTAAAACCTACACCGACAACGCCGCTGCGCTCCAAATCGACTCTTGTTATAACACACGGATTAATGTCGGTCTCCCCTGTGGACCAATCTCAAATCCGTCCGCCCTTGTCCTGATCGCAACCGCAAACCCCGCTGACACCTCTTATCTTTATTTCTTGACAGGAGACGATGGTTTGATGTATTATAGTACTACAAAGGCTGAGCATCAACAGAACATCGTCAGTCATTGCACAGAACTCTGTAACGTTTCATTATGACAGCTAAAAAATCCAAATCTGAGTCCAAGAATCCTTTCTTAAGGGGTCTTTGCTATGTTTTGTCCGGCGCTCTCATCCTCGGAACAGTTTATTTTGGTTCCAAAAACAAGACTGTCGAAGAGAACGGTGTCCCTATCATGCTCGCCATCTCCGACAACAACTATTCCGTCTCTGTCGACCAGCTTTCTGAACTCTATATCGTCGCCGAAATCGCGAACAATGTCTCGCTTAGCTCTTCAAACTACCTAAACATGGACTATATTTCCGCCGTAACCCAGTACTCAATCAACCAAACCGCCTCGACCCGTATTGAGAAGACGAATATCGTCGACACTTCCTCTCTCGCGAAGGGTGTGATTGAATATGAAGTCGGCACCTCTGAGACGATGGAAGCAATCGCAAGCTCAAAGGGTCTCTCGACCGACCAAATCCGCTGGTCGAACGGCCTCAAAACGACCGACGTTTCTGCTGGCCAGACTCTCTATCTCCCCTCTGTTCCTGGGATCGTCTACACCGTTAAGGAAGGCGACTCTGCGGCGTCGATTGCCGAAAAATATGGCTCGACCGCCGAAGAAATCGAAGAAAAGAACAACCTCTCCGCTCGCGGCATTTCTGCCGGCATGAAAATCGTCATTCCTGGCGGGACTCTCCCTGAAACTGAACGCCCAGAATACGTCGCTCCTGCCCCTGTCCAGACAACTTACTATTACCGCTCGAACCTGAACTATGTAAACTACAACCCGATGCCTTGGGGCTGGTGTACTTGGTACGCCTGGCAATGGCGCTACGAGAACTTCTCGCCGCTCCCGTCTGGCCTCGGTAACGCCCGCTATTGGGACAACCAGCTTTATGGTCGCTATCGTATTGACCGTAACCCTGAATGGGGTGCAGTCTTCGTCGCTGAAGGCGGATACTACGGCCACGTTGGCGTCGTTATCTCTGACGGCGTAAATGCCGACGGGACCATTACCATCTCCGACATGAACGGTCCGCAAGGTTGGGGACGCGTCGCAACTCGCACGATTGCCGCTTCCGAATGGCAGACCTACTCCTTCATCCACGAAGCGCTTTAGTTTGCCAACTTATAATATATATGGTATACTTAAGGTATGTTTGTTGATACCGCAAAAGTAAAATTACAAGCCGGAAAAGGCGGCGACGGAGCCGTCTCTTTCCGCAGGGAAATTTACATTCCGAAAGGCGGCCCAGACGGGGGCGACGGCGGAAAAGGCGGTTCAATTATCTTTCGTGCCGACAAAGACACGAACACTCTTCTCGACTTCCGTTATAACGTCGAGCTTAAAGCCGAAGATGGCAAAAACGGCTCCGGAACTCGTTCCGCTGGCCGCTCTGGCAAAGATTTGATTGTCGAAGTTCCAATCGGGACGGTCGTCAAACGCGATGGTAAAGTCATTGCTGATTTGACGTACGACAAAGAAGAAGCAATCATCGCAAAAGGCGGCGACGGCGGCTTTGGCAACGCTCACTTTAAGAGTTCCGTTCGCCAAGCCCCGATTATTGCCGAAGTCGGCGAGCCCGGTGAGGCTTTTGAAGTCGAACTTGAGCTTAAACTTCTCGCGGATGTAGGGCTCGTTGGTCTTCCAAACGCCGGGAAATCGACTTTTCTTTCTGTCGTTTCGAACGCACACCCAGAAATTGCAGATTATCCGTTCACGACTTTGACCCCGAATCTCGGAGTTGCGACGATTGATGGAAAAGATCTCCTAATCGCAGATATTCCGGGTCTTATCGAAGGTGCCTCGGAAGGGAAAGGCCTCGGCCATGATTTCTTGCGTCATGTCGATCGCACGGCAGTTTTGCTTCATCTTGTCGACATTTATAACGACGATGCTGGTGCTGCGTATAAAACTATCCGTTCCGAGCTCGAAAAATATTCCGACCTTAAAGACCGTCCGGAAGTTGTTGCCTTGACCAAATGCGAAGGCGTCGACAAGGAGATTATCGAAATGCAGACCGCTTCGATTCTTGCCGTGAACCCTTCGGCAAAAATCTTCACCATCTCCTCCTCGGCCCACCAAGGTCTCGAAGAATTGCTACGAGAATTAAGCGAACGCATTTCTGAACAATCCGAGACCGTCGAGAAGCTCGAACGAGTCGAACAATTCACAACCCCTGAAGAGCTCCCGACAATCTCTCTGTCTCCGTCTGCCTTAAAGACTTTCTGGAAAGTCGAAAAGATTGAAGACGAAGACGGCGTTAAATTCGTCGTTACTGGCGAGAAAATCGAGAAATTTGCCCGCCGCACTGACTTCGGGAACTATGCCTCAGTTAACCGTCTCCGTGACATTCTGAAAAAGCTCGGTATCCGCGCCGAACTTACTTCGCTTGGTGCTGAACCAGATTCGATTATCTCTATCGCCGGCAAAGAATTTACTCTTGTCGAAGATTGGTAAAAATTACAACATATTTTTTGCGAAACCTCTTGATTTTAATGCTTAAGTTTATTATAATAAACTTAAGCTGATACGCTTCACAGGGTTCCACTGATCTTAGTGGAGTGTGGAGACTACATTAAAAACAAAAACAGCGGATTAAAACAAAACAATGTGCCCTCGGGTGGGCGCGCATCAGCGAGACCGGACGAAAGTCCGGTCTTAATGTTTGTGCTAAAATGTTCTTGAAATAATGATTTTTCTTATGCTATAATTAAATAAGTATAGCGAGGTAAAAGTGGAGAATAAAAAAGATAACAAAAAGCTTGTTATAATTATCGTCATCCTTTTGTTGTTAATTGGGGTTGGCGTTGCTCTCTATTTTTTCCTTACCCGCGAAACAACCCCCGCTTCTATCTCTATCTCGAACGGAACGAGCTATCCAAGTTTCTCTGAAGAAACTTCTAACTATACAATCTACACAAGTGAGACTTCATTAAACTTTGTCTGTACCGGCTCGAGTGTCACTGGCTGCGACACGCCCGTCCCCGTTTCAAACTCAAGTTCAAGCCATACGATCGTAATCAACAACAAGACTTACACCTTCTCGATTACGAAGGTTGCTCCGAATTCAACTACCCTTGCGATTCGCTCAATCCGTGGGAATCCGACCGCCTGGACAAACGACGCGACGCTGACTGTGACCGTAGAAAACTCCGGGACAGTAAAAGAACTTGAATATACCTTTGACGGTGGGGAAACCTGGCAGACCTCGAACTCCGCTCGAATTACCAAAAACGGAACCTATAAAGTCCAAGCTCGAGATTATTTTGGCTTTCTTTCTGATGTTCAGTCCGTCAAAGTCACAAAAGTCGACACAGTCGCCCCAACTTTGGAGATTTCTCGAGAAATAACCGGCGAGTCGGAAGCTGTTCTGACCGCGATTGCCGCCGACACCGCTTCGGGAATCGATAGCTATTCCTGGAATAATGGCGCGACCACCCCGACCATAACCGTCACGACTTCCGGGACCTACGCTGTCTCTGTTACAGACGTAGCGGGGAACGTTGCCCGCAAATCTGTCGTTGTCCGGTTTACGACCGACGAGGAAGTTGGCACTCTCCCCGACACAAGCTCTTCAAGCTCTTCGAGCTCCTCAAGCTCCTCGGGCTCTTCCTCGACCCGTCAGCCGACCGACAACATTCAACGCGGCGGAGATGAAGATATCACCGTTATTGTTCGCCCACCATCGCCGACGAATCCGACAAACCCTGACCCGACTCCGTCGACATATACTTACGTTGCTCTGTTCGTCGGTAACGGCGCCTCGAGCGAGACTTCCCGCTCCTGCACGACCACCTCGACCTGTGTTATCCGCACCCCTTCTATCTACCGCTCTGGCTACGAAATCATTGGCTGGTCAACCCATGCTGATTCGCACACGGCCGAGTTCGCTCCGAATGAGCAAATCACCCTCTCTGGAAACATCACTCTCTACGCCATCGCCAAGCGCACTCTTACCGCGAGCTTCGCAGTCCAGGATTCTATTCACGCTTCGACGACCACGACTTCTTCCTCTTGCTCGATTTACAATGAAGAATATTCCTGCCCAATCATGACCGCCCCGCTTCTTGTCGCTTCGGGATATACTGCTCTCGGCTGGAACCTAACTCCATCTTCGACAACCGCAAGTATCGCTCAAAACACAACTTATAACCTTGTCGGAGACACAATTTTCTATTCCATCACTCGTCGCGATACTCCGATTCATGCCGTCTTCACGATCCCTGACCCGGATTCCGCAACCATGAACGGCGGGACGACTGAATGTCTGCTTTATAACGCTGCGACTGAATGTCAACTCGTGGCGCCGAACCTTGTCGCAAACGAAAACTATACCGCCCTTGGATGGCATAACCCTAACGACGAAGAGCAGATTTCTCTCGAATCTGGCGAAACTTTCTACCTCGGTGCCGATGAAGACGGAAAGACTTTTTATGCCGTCGTTCGCTCTGACCTTTATCTCTCTGCGACTTTCATCCTTCAAGATCCTGCCGCCGGGACTCTGAGCCGTTCAACCGTTTCGTGTCTTCCGGAAGCTGGCGAGCAAAGCTGTTCCGTGAACGTCCCGACCGTCGAGCTAAACTCTGGCTACGCGCTTCTCGGCTGGAGTCGGACTGCCGCCTCAACAACCGCCGAGCTCTCCGCGACGACGATTCTCCTGACAGAAAACATAACCTACTATTCCGTAACGAAGAAAACGACTCCGCTTTCTGCGACCTTTGTCATTCAAGATTCTTCTGCCGCGACGTTGTCGGGCGAGTCAACCTTGACCTGCGAACTTTACAACGGCGCTTCAAGTTGCGAAATCGTTGCGCCGAGCCTGACCGCAAATTCTGGTTACGAGGCTCTCGGCTGGAACACTATCTCCTCGTCGACTTCTGCTTCCGTCCCGTTCGGAACGAGCGCGGAAATAAGTTCCGATACAACTTTCTACTCAATTACGCGTGACTCTTCGCCAATTTCCGCAACTTTCCGCCTTCAAGATTCGACCATTTCTTCCATGGATGGAGGAACGACTTCTTGTTTGCGCTACAACGGCGCTTCAAGTTGCGAAATTGTTGCCCCGACTCTCCGAGGTTCCAACGGTCACGCTCCGCTCGGATGGGCTTTGTCAAGCGAAGCAGAAGAAGCGACTGTCGCTTCCGGCGGAACAACGTCGATTTCTGGCGGTGAAATTTTCTACGCTATCACCAAGAAAACCATTGTCGTAACCTTCCATAACGGGACTGAAACAACAACTCATACTTGCGTCCTCTACCGCGGCACAAAAGAATGTACATTCGTCTTTCCGACCATCGACTCTTCCGACTTCCTCGGCTGGAGCTGGATTATGAACGCCGACGAACCTGAATTCTATGGCGGAGAATCCGCGACCGTTTACGAGAATACCGAATACTACAGTGTTTCTCGAGTCGTAATCCACATCCTCTTCCAAGTCCAAGATCACAACGCCGTCACTTCGACTTCCGTCGACGTTCAATGCAACCTCTATAACGGCGCAACCTACTGCCCAGGAACCGTGCCTGAGCTAACTGCCGCGTCCGGCTATACGGCGCTCGGCTGGAATACTGACCCGACCGCAACAACCGCTTCTTTGACTCCTGGCGCTTCGTTTAACTTCTCTCGCGAAGAAACTTACTACTCGATTACTCGGCGAACGGCTCCCGTCCGTGCAACTTTCACCATTCCTTCTAGCACGTCTTCGTTCATGAGCCAATCCGGCGGAACAACCCAATGCTTCCTCTATAACGGCGCCTCGACTTGCCAACTCGTCTCTCCGACCCTTACTTCCTCCGACAGTAATAACTATGCCGCTGGCTGGGGCCTAAGCGAGAACGGCCCTGTCACGCTCGGCGCTGGCATTCCTTTCCAACTCGGCGAAGATACGACTTATTATTCTATCTCCCAGAACAATATCGTCGTCTACTTCAGTAAAAACACAACTTTCCAAAGCGGAACGACAGAAATCGCCTACGGCAACTGGTTGAACAACAACCTCGCCGCGACCGCCTTAAGCTTCGAAGGATCAACAAACTGTGTGAGTTACAACCTCAACACCTGCAAACTCGCTAGTGTCCCTCGCGTCTATTCGCCCGGACATATGGTGCTTGGCTATGGAATTAACCCTGGCGGAGACGTCTATCTCGTCTACAGCTTAAACATTACCGGTAGCGGAACGCTCTATGCTCGCATCTGGGACTGGTACTCGCTCAGTAACTTTGTCCTTGGTGAAACAAAAAAGGTTTCCGTCGACGACTCGAATGAAAACGCATACTATCCTGTCGAATTCCAAGACACAATCGAAAGCTCCGTTCGAACTGATTATACTGAATATATCGAACGCGCCTTCAATAACGTCCCTGCACTCAAAACTCTTTACGGAAAGATGCGCTTCTCGAACTATACGACGTATAACGCCTATCCGAGTCACGATGGCTCTGCGGGCGTAACTTACCCATACTTTGGTGTTTTCGCCCCTGTCGACATTCTCTCGCCATACGACGACGCCGCAGACGGCTACATTAAACATGCCATCATTCACGAACTCGGGCACGCTCTTGACGGCGCTTTCTATGAGCGTACTGGAACTTTCCTCCACGATTATTCCGAATTTACGACTGCCCGCTCGGAACTCCTCGCCATCCGCAATGCTCAAGACGATTCGACCGCGGACGCCGACCGCCCGCTCAGCGAATACGCTTTTAGTGACGACGAAGGATTTGAATTCCTGGCCGAAGCCTTCATTGCGTACTATCGTGATCGCTACGGCGCCTACTACAGCACAACTCTTGGCTATACGACCGATTCTTTAAATTCCGCCTTCAGGAAGTATCTCTGCTATGCTGAAAACGATTATAATATGGAGAGTGATTGTGAATAAACGCCAAAAAAATCTTATCGTTATTCTCGTTTCTGCTTTTGTCGCGATTCTGATTATTTTCACCGCGATTAGTCTCGTTCTTCATTCTCGAAAGAACTTTGCAAAAAATCCAACAGTGTTTAGCCTAGAGACGGACGGATCGACTTTGATTGTTCGCGCACAAACCGGATTCCCTGAATCCGCCATCGAACAAATCCTAAACGAGCAATTTGTTTACTGCGTCCAGAAAGTCGAAGGCGCAGAAAACTGTGAATGGGAAAATTACGACGACTTCGAACTTGACGAAGAAACCGACTATTATATTTACGTAAAATCCCTCACAACCGAAAAAATCTCTGACGTAAAAAAATTTACATACAAAAAGATTGACTTCGAAAGCTTAAGGATTTAAACTAATCCTATGAAGTTTGAACTCGTTTCAAAATACCAACCGACTGGCGACCAGCCTGCTGCTATTGCGCAGCTTACAAAAGGCCTAAAAGAGGGAATTAAAGAGCAAACTCTTCTTGGCGTGACCGGCTCTGGAAAAACTTTCACGATGGCGAACATTATCGCGAACTACGGCCGCCCGACGCTTGTTCTTGCGCATAATAAAACCCTTGCTGCCCAGCTTTATTCTGAGTTTCGCGAATTTTTCCCAAAAAACGAGGTTCACTATTTTGTTTCTTACTTCGACTATTATCAGCCAGAAGCTTATATTGCCTCGACTGACACGTACATCGAAAAAGATTCCGCAATCAATGAAGAAATCGATCGGCTCCGCCACGGCGCGACTGAAGCGCTTTTAACTCGCGACGACGTAATTATTGTTGCCTCAGTTTCATGTATTTACGGTATTGGCTCGCCCGAGAACTACCAAGAAATGTCCTTCCCGCTCTGGAAGAAATCTGCTGGATGGGTCACGACCGGCGACGTTCCGGTCCCCGATCAACTTTCTTTCATCCGTACACTCGTCTCGATGCAGTACCATCGCAACGACCTCGCGTTTGAGCGTGGCAATTTCCGCGTGATGGGCGACACGGTCGATTTATTCCCGGCTTCCGGAGAATGGGCTTATCGATTTGAATTTGGCTTTGATAACCTCGAAACCGTAAAAATCATCGAACCTTTGACGGGCGATATTCGCGAAAAACCCGACCATATCCACATCTTCCCGAACACTCACTACGCTACGCCGGATTCCGACCTCCAACGCGCACTTGTTTCAATCGAGAAAGAATACAAAGAACGCCTCGCCTTTTTTGAAAAACATCAAAAATATCTCGAAGCCCAACGCCTTTCTCAACGCATAAAATACGACCTTGAGATGTTGAAAGAAACCGGGTTTGTCAAAGGAATCGAAAACTATTCTCGTCATCTCGAAGGAAGAAAAGCCGGCGAACCGCCTTCGACCCTGCTCGACTTTTTCCCGTCGGACTTCTTGTTACTCGTCGACGAATCCCATATGACCTTGCCCCAAGTTCGAGGCATGTACAACGGCGACCATAGCCGAAAGCTAAATCTCGTTGACTATGGCTTCCGTCTTCCGAGCGCGCTCGACAACCGCCCACTTACTTTTCCTGAATTCTATCGTCACATCTCCCACGCCGTTTATGTTTCCGCGACCCCTGGCGACTATGAGCTTTCGAATTGCCCGAAGCCTGCCGAGCAAGTCATTCGCCCGACTGGCCTTCTTGACCCAGAAATCGAAGTCCGTTCTTCCGAACATCAAATCGACGATCTCATGGAAGAAATAGACAAGCGCATCTCGAAAAACCAGCGCACGCTTGTCACGACTTTGACGAAACGCATGGCCGAAGATTTAACCGACCACCTAAAGGAGCGCGGAATAAAAACCGCCTACGTCCATTCCGACATTGATACTTTGGAGCGAGGAGACATTCTCCGTGATCTCCGCGCAGGAGTCTACGACGTTCTCGTCGGAATCAACTTACTTCGCGAAGGCCTCGACCTTCCCGAGGTTTCACTTGTTGCGATTCTTGACGCCGATAAAGAAGGCTTCTTACGCTCTGAATCGGCTCTGATTCAGACCATCGGGCGTGCCGCTCGCCACGTAGAAGGCAAAGTCATCATGTATGCTGATTTTGTTACCGAGTCAATGGAAAAAGCAATTTCCGAAACCGCTCGTCGTCGCGAAATTCAAACCGAATATAACGAGAAACATCATATAACTCCGAAATCCGTCCAAAAAGAAATTTCTGCCGGACTCCGCGCGATCATTCCAGAAAAAGAAGAAAAATCCGAACTCGACATCAAACGCATTCCAAAGGAAGAATTGCCAAGTCTCGTCAAAGAACTAACCGCCCAAATGAAACTTGCTGCAGCGAATCTCGAATTTGAACAAGCTGCTATGCTTCGCGACCAGATAGCGAACATAGAAAATCTTATAAAAAGTCCGAAAAAATCTTAATTTTTAATCTCGTTTATGTTAAAATAGAAACAACATGGGAGAAGAAAAAGAAGAGAAAAAAGTTGTCGGCGAAGAGCGACACGAAGATGAGTTCGAACGTGAAGAACGTGACGAACATGACGAACGCGATCGCGACGATCGTGACGACCATGAAGACCGTCACGAAAATCGTCATGACGAACGCCACGAAGAAAAACGTGTCGAAAAAATCAAAGTTGACGTAAAAGAACTCGAATCCGCTCCGGCTGCAAAGCCGAACGTTGTTTCGATTATGGCGGCTCCTGCCGAAAAGAAAAAGTTTCCGCTTGTTCCGGTCCTTATTG
Source organism: uncultured Candidatus Saccharibacteria bacterium (assembly GCA_964594565.1). Taxonomy (GTDB): domain Bacteria; phylum Patescibacteriota; class Saccharimonadia; order Saccharimonadales; family Saccharimonadaceae; genus Nanosyncoccus. The sequence continues at coordinate 13,654 of CAZQMP010000002.1, read as the reverse complement.
GTGCGCTCTTAGTTAGTGTCGTCCTGAACGTTTTTGCTCTCGTCTCCATTCTCTCGAAAAATGAATCAATCGACATTCTCCGCTCGGAGATTTCCGACTATAAAACCGAAATCCTCGATTTAAAGACCCAAATCAACGAACTTACGAACTAACCCGGTTTATTTCCTCTCGAAAAAGTGGTATAATTTTGATTGATGGAAATTACTGAAGATACAATCAACCACCTTGCTAGTTTGTCGAATTTCTCTCTTGACGATGAAGAGAAGAAATCTCTAGCGAAGGATCTCGGCAACATTTTTAACTATATTTCTAAACTTAATGAACTCGATACGTCGGGAGTTGAGCCGACTTATCAAGTTTTTGAGATGGAAAACGTTTGGCGCGACGACGAAATCAAGCCCCAAGACGCTTCCCGTGAAGATTTGCTAAATCTAACGGTCGAAAGTTTTGACAATCAAATTAAAGTTCCGAAAGTTTTATAATATGAAGATAGCCAACAAAACCACATCTGCCGTCTCTCTCGTCGAAGCCGCGCTTGAAAAAGCGAAGAAATATCAGAAAACCCATCATATTTTTACTTTTATCAATGAAAAAGCGGCGCTCGAAAAAGCTCGCGAAATTGACGAAAAAATCCAAAAAGGTGAATCCGTCGGCCGGCTCGCCGGCGTTCCTTACGCTTTGAAAGACAACTTCCTTTCAAAACAAGGTGAAACAACTGCTTCCGCAAACATTTTAACCGGTCTAACATCTCCGCTCGATGCAACTTGTGTTGAAAAACTCGAAAACGAAGGCGCAATCCTAATCGGTCGCACAAACCTCGATGCATTCGCGCACGGCTCTTCGACTGAAAACTCTTTCTTCGGCCCGACGAAGAATGCTTTTGATACCGAACGCGTGGCTGGCGGATCCTCCGGCGGTTCCGCCGTAGCGGTTGCGCTCGACATTGTCGAGTTCGCAACCGGAACCGACACAGGCGGTTCGATCCGCCAACCTGCCTCGTTTAACGGCGTTTATGGCATCAAACCGACTTACGGCGCGATTTCTCGCTATGGCGTTGTTGCAATGGCGAGTTCGACCGACGTCCTTGGCTTCTTTGCAAAATCTGCGTCTGACCTCGACCTTCTTATGTCAGTTGCGAGCGGTCGCGACGAAAAAGACATGACTTCACTTCCTGACTTTTACGGGACCGAAGACAAAAAACTCGAAAAGAAAAAACTTGGCGTCGTGAAAGAATTTCTCGAATCGAAAGCTTTAAATCCCGAGATTAAAAAATCTCTCGAAGAAAAAGTCGCCCTCGCTCGCGCGAAGGGTTACGAAATCGTTGAACTTTCGATGCCAACGCTCGAATACGCTCTCGCCGTTTACTACATCATCCAGCCCGCCGAAGTTGCTTCAAACCTTTCTCGCTATGATGGAATTCGCTACGGCTTCCGTTCAAAAGATTCAAAGGATTTAACTTCGCTTTACGAAAATACTCGCGACGAAGGTTTTATGCGCGAAAACAAACGCCGCATCATGATCGGAAACTTCGTCCTTTCTTCCGGTTTTTACGATGCTTATTTCCTTAAAGCCGCTAAAGCTCGCACGCTCATTATAAACGAGTTCGAAAAAGCTTTCGAAAAAGTCGACGCGATTTTGTCTCCAGTCGCCCCGAATCCTGCGTTTAAACTTGGCGAAAAAGTTAACGATCCGGTTGCAATGTATCTCGAAGATGTTATGTCAGTCCCGGTTAACCTCGCCGGCGTTCCTGCTGTCGCTTTCCCGTCCGGAACCTCGAAAGACAATCTCCCGCTTGGTCTCCAACTTATCGGACCACGCCGTAGCGACAAAAACTTGCTCGAAATTGTGGAGGAGCTTGCTTAATGGACGCTTCGTTTATAACTTTATTTGGATCGATTTTTGTCGTTGGTCTTTTAATTTTTATCGCAATCCTTCTGACTTCCCGCCGCAAATATTCCTTCGACAAAATGGAATACCAGACCGATTTTCTCGCGATCGAAAACTCTCTTACCCGCGAAAATCCCGCAACATACAACATGGCAGTCGTCGAAGCCGACAAACTTCTCGATAAAGCTATGTGTGAGATGGGGATACAAGGAAAGACCATGGGAGAACGGTTGAAACGCTGCGGCAAAGAAAAGTTTTCTAAACTTGACTCGGTTTGGCATGCGCACAAACTCCGCAACCAAATCGCTCACGAACCTCATTTTTCTGTCGACTATCAACAATCCAAACGCGCTCTTGCGACGTTCAAACAAGCCTTAAAAGATTTAGGAGCGATTTAATATGTCTGATCAAAAATATTTAATCACCATCGGCATCGAATGCCACGTCCAGCTAAAGACAAAAACCAAGCTTTTCTCCGAAGTTGATAACGACGCACGCGGAAAAGAACCGAACTCTTGCGTGTCACCGGTTGATTACGCTCTCCCGGGTATGCTTCCGCGTTTGAACGGCGAGGCGGTTAAACTTGCTGTTCGTGCTGGTGCCGCCATGAACGCAAAAATCAACCCGCGTTCACGCTTCGACCGCAAACATTATTTCTATCCAGATTCCCCGAAGGGTTACCAAATCACACAATTCTACTCCCCGATTATCGGCGAGGGTTATATTGAACTTCCTTCTGGGAAACATATCCGTATCGAACACGCCCATCTCGAAGGCGACGCTGGAAAGCTTTCTCATTCCGACTCGTATTCACTCGTTGATTTAAATCGCGTCGATACACCGCTTATCGAAATCGTCTCCATGCCCGACATCACTTCCGCAAGAGAAGCGCACGATTATTGTAAGGAACTTTGGCGCAACATGGTTTATGCAGGAGTTACAAACGGCGACCTTTATAACGGCAACATGCGTTTTGACGTCAACATCTCCTTGCGTAAATCTGAATCCGACCCGCTCGGAACTCGTGCCGAAATTAAGAACCTAAACTCGTTCCGCTCAATCGAGCGCGCCGTTGAATACGAATACGAACGTCAGTCGAAACTTCTCGACAAAGGTGAGAAAGTTGTCCAGGAAACTCGCGGCTGGTCCGATGCAACAGGAAAAACTACCTCCCAGCGTTCGAAGGAAGAGGCTCAGGATTATCGCTACATGCCTGAACCAGATCTCCCGCCGCTCAATCTTTCAAAAGAATTCATCGAAGCCGAATATAAAACTTGCCCTGCTCTCCCGGCGGATTATCGTACCAAGTTCAACAAAATCGTTCCCGCCGACACCCTCGAAATCTTGCTCGACTATCCTCAGCTCATTAAAAGCCTTTCCGACGCTTCGGCGACACTTTCCAACTCGAAAGACGTCGAAAGAATTGCGAACCTCTTCGCTTCAGTTTTACTTGCGGAAGAAAACTACAGTCTCTTGAACGACCCGCTCCCAACAACCGACCAGCTTATTGGACTGGTTGGCCTGTATTCCGAAGGAAAGATTTCTTCGACGGCCATGAAAGAAATCTTCCTCGCCTTCTTCACGAAGGGAAAGAACAACAAGCCAGCCGTTGAACTTGCGAAAGAAATGAATCTTCTCCAAGAGAACGACACCGCGGCGCTCGAGGCTATCGTCGATACAGTCCTTGCGAAGCCTGAAACTGCGCAGGCGCAAACGGACTATAAAAACGGCTCCGAGAAAGTCCTTGGCTTCTTGGTCGGACAGGTAATGAAAGAATCGCGAGGAAAAGCTAACCCGTCTGCCGTACAAGAAATCTTGAAGAAAAAGCTTAAATAGTGTAGAATTATAAGCGTAAGGAGTATTATGGCTAACAAAATCAAATTTTTTTCGCAGGTTGGTCTTGCCGTGTTAACGGTTTTGACTTTGAACCTTGCAATTATCGAAAAACCGACTCTTGCTTGTGGCGGATCGGACGAAACTAACAGCGAGACAGAAAAATGTGTTGAGCTCGTAGCTGGGACCGGCGAAGAGGAAGTCGATCCTGAAGACTCTGGCGATACGGCGAACTTATATTTCGATGCGGACGCTGAGCTCGTTAGCGAACGTGAAGTTAGGCACTCTTTCTTTCTTGCCGGAAATCAAGTCGAATCGAAGGATAATGTCGAAGGAATAAGTTTCGTCGCTGGTAACCTTGTTGAATTTTCTGGTTCGACTGAATATGCCGCGCTTGCCGGAAATTCCGTAAAAGTCTCCGGTTCAATTGAAGAAGACTTGTTTGTTGCTGGGAACGCGATTGAATTGACTGAAGATGCATACGTTGGACGTGATCTCTATCTCGCCGCCAACACCGTCCTTATCAAGTCAAATCTCTACGGAAACGCTTTTGTTGGCGGGAACCGCCTTGTTCTCGAAAACGTTACAATCGAAGGGAATTTCCACGCCGATTTTGACGAAATCGTCATTAAAGGCAAATCATCGATTACTGGCGTCTTCGAATACAACGATAACGCAAAAATCACTGGCCTCGAAGACCTTTCGACTGGCTCGACCGAAACTTTTGCCGGCACAACTTCGTCCGGAATCTCTTTCGCGACGACGATCGAAGACAAAGTTATCTTCCTCTTGGGTCGTCTTCTTGTAACAATTATTCTTATCGCTCTTGCCCCGAAATTCGCGAAGAAACTTCTCGATACCTTTAACTGGAAGAGCTCTTGGAAGCACCTCGCTCTCGGCCTCGGTTTGATTTGTTTGATTCCGATTTGCTCAATCTTCGTCCTTGTCTCGATTATTGGTCTTCCGCTCGGAATTCTTGCGATGGTTTTCTGGGGTGTCTTCGCCTATCTTGCGACGAGCATAACTGGCGGCGTCGTTGGTGACCAGCTCGCAAAGTCGCTTTTCAAGAAGCCAAAACTCCATATTTTCGCAAAATACTCAATCGGCATCGTTTTGATCGAGCTTCTCTCGCTCGTCCCGGTTGTTGGTGGTCTCATCTCGGCGATTTCCGTCTGCTTCGGCTTTGGATACTCTGTGCACCGCCTTCTTGCAAAACCTAAGAAATAGTATATAATATATATGCATGACTCCTGGAAACCTTTTCTTGAATCCGAATTTGAGAAAGAATATTTCCAGGAGCTTTCTGCTTTTTTGCGGGATGCTTACGCGAAAAAGACAATCTTCCCTAAGCGTGAGCAAGTCTTCCGAGCTTTTTCGACGGATCTAAACAAGGTCAAAGTTGTCATTCTCGGCCAGGACCCATATCACACTCCCGGTGCCGCCATGGGACTTGCTTTTTCCGTCCCGAGTTCCGAGAAAATCCCGCCGTCCCTCGTAAACATCTATAAAGAAATCGATTCTGACCTCGGGACTTTGAAGTCCGAACTTCTCACGCTGAATCCTTCCTTAAACCTTAATCCAGATGATTATAAGCACAAAAACAAATCCGGAGACCTAAGTTCTTGGGCGGACCAAGGTGTCTTACTCTTGAACAACGTCCTTACAGTCGAGGCACATCTCGCCGGTTCTCATCGCGGAAAAGGTTGGGAAGTGTTTACGGAAAATGTAATCAAATATCTCTCAAAAAACCGCGACCATCTTGTCTTCATTCTTTGGGGACGTGACGCGCGCTCAAAAAAATCCTTGATTGATTCTAAGAAACATCTTATTCTTGAATCGGCGCACCCTTCGCCACTTTCCGCACACGCCGGCTTTTTCGGCTCACGTCCGTTTACAAAAACCAACGACTATCTCGTTGCTCACGGTCTCGATAAAATTGTCTGGTAACTAGACCCATTTCAGCAATCGCTCACGCTCTTCGCTTCCCGGAGCGTATTGCGCGAGGATATCTTCTGTGTAGGTTTTTCCGTTTGAAAGATTAAGAGTTTCGACGTCCGGACAGGCCGCGAGCAGACGAATCACAGCTTCGTCCGTGTCAATTGTTGTCATCGAACTTTTTGAATCGGACTTATGTGAATGGACGCGAAGTTCTTCATAAACAAACCGTTTTATCCCGGCTTGGAGACAATATTTCAGGCAGTTTTCACAAGTTGCGATTTTGTTATAAAGCGTGCATCCCGTCAAATCTTTCCCCGCGAAGAGAACGGCGTTCATCTCCGAATGAATCGCAAAATAATATTTCATCGGGCGCTCCGTCAGCGTCATTTTTGATTCATCCGCGCCCTGGATTGTTCCATTATACCCAAAAGAAACCGGACGATGTTTTTCATCGACAATCACACACCCGTTTTTCGAAGAAGGATCCTTCGATTTTTTTGCGACTTCGTTCGCAATTCCCATGAAATATTTATCCCACTTCTCCTGGCTCTTCTTCGCTTCATTCGAAAGTCCGTTCTCAAAGTGTCGATCGAACCCGCGATAGCTTTTATCGTTGTCCATTACATCTCCTTTTCCTCGATTATAGCAGACTTTTGAGCGCGGAGCAAACTTCCGAAAAAAATCTAGAAAAAAGGCTATGCTTGACTCAAAAAGCTTCCATGCGCTAAGCTTAAATAATCTAAGGAGGTCTAGTGCGTTTACATAAATACAATTTCAGAAAACCTAATTTAAAGCTTCTTGCAACAAGCCTGATTTTTGTTTTTAGTAGCTTTACGAATGTTTATTCTGCTGCGGAAGCTGCTTCGAGTGACGATGAATATCTTTCGTGTACGGATATCAAAATAATTTTCGCTCGTGGTTCTGGCGTCGAAGTAAACTCCGCGCGTGATTTTCTTCCGTTTTCGACTGCCATTAACTCCGCCTTTAGCGGCTCCGGTGTCTCCATAAGCTATTACGAACTCGGTTCAAAACCAGACGGATGGGGCGGACACACTTACCCCGCTCCGGGTGTTGGCATTCAGACTTGGCAGCGATTTGAGACGAGCTTTGGCGCTTGGGTGAGCGGCGGGGAAGCCGGACCGTATGGTGACTCGGTTTACGAAGGAACGCTTGAGGCTGCAAACTATATTACTGCCCTTCGTCTCCGTTGTCCGAACACTAGAGTAATACTTTCGGGGTACTCCCAGGGTGCCCAGCTAATCTCCCAACTCACCCAAATGATTGATGGTCAAAAGATTTTTGCTGCGCTTACGTTCGGCGACCCAAAACTCTATCTCCCGGAAGGCGAATATGATTTGTATTATCGCACGACGCCCGCCTGCTACAATGGAAAAAGTTCTTTCTCAGAATACCGCGCTTACGTCCCTGATTGTACGACGAAAGAAGGCATACTTGGTGGCTGGCATCCATATCAACCTAGTGGTTATTCCGGTAAGCTCCGCGCGCACTGTCAGTTCCACGATGTGATTTGTAGCTCTTATATCGATCTCATGAACTTTGCTTATGGTCACGCTTCCTACGATGAGCAGGGAACTTATGCGCGAGCCGCCACTGACCTCTATAACATGTATTTTAACCTCCCAGAAACCCCAGAGTCCGCTCGTGACCTCGCAATTATCATCGACAACACAACCTCAAGCGCCGATTTATTGCGTCGGTTTAAATCCGAGGCACTTTCGCTCGCCTATAAAACTTACGGCAAAGGCGGAAAAGTTTCCGTTTACTACTATTTTGTCGACAAAACCGACAATTCCGTTCGTATCGACAATCTCTGCGGTGGCAATTGCCGAGATATGAACGTGATTCGAACTGAGCTCCAATACGTCAGTTCGACTTATGGCGCTCCGGCTATGTCAACAATAGATGATATCGCTTCCGTGCTTCGCCAGACTTCTTGGCAAGACGGAGCAAACAAATCGCTCGTCCTCATGACCGACACTCGCCTCGAGAACCCAGAAAACTCAAACGTTTCTCGCGACGAAATCGTCGAACTTGCCTACTCAATTGACCCGGTCAACCTCTATACAATTACGACCGCCGAGCATGCCGACGAATATCGCTATCTTGCTGACCGTTCCGGCGGAGAAGTCTATATTCTCTCACTCGGAGATATCGAAAATTCTTCTGAAGAAGCCGTAACTGCGGCCGGGGACGACATTATTGCTCACGAAGCTTCAGTTGTGACTGAATCGCGCGCCCCGCTCACCCTATCGTCGATTTCTAACTTATCTTACTCCCAGACCAGCGACGACAGCTTAAGAATTTTCTTTGATTCTGACGGAGCTTACTATCTTTTAACGATTGGCGAGATGCCAGCCGGCTATACAAGCGAAAAGTCTTTCGAAATTGGCGAACTCGACTTCTCGCGCGACCTAAAAATCTGTCTTTCTCCTGTTAGCAGCACCGGTTATCGCGGCTCAAATAGCTGTTTAGAGATTCCTGGAGGAACTCTTTTGAGCGCGGGTCAAGGTTCCGAAAACCAGACATCTTCCATTGTCGTCCCAAAGGCTCCAAATACCGGGAAAATATGATATAATAAAGACAGCATGTCTGACGAGATTCAAGAAGCAAGAAAACGCGAAGAAAGCTTTGTTTCTCATGTCTCTGGAACCCCCAAAAAGACAAAAATCTCTGGGAAAAACAAAAAGGGAAAACTAAAAAAACGTGGCCCTTTGTTCGTTATTCTTTTTCTAATTCTTCTCGCGGGCGGACTGATTTTTGTGTCCCAGACTATGATGCCGTTTGCAATCGTAAACCGTTTCCGCGAAGAATTCAACTCAATCGGCATTTCTTCGACACTCCGCTCTGATAACATCCTCGATCTCCAGCTTTCTTCTGCCGGTTCAGCTTTGGCTCTTTCCGAGACCCAACGTTCCGCCTTCAAAGAGTCGAACATCTATCCCGTCGATTTTACCTCCGGCGGGACGCACGCAACTGCGCTCGTTTTTGAACAATCGAGCGGAAAATTTACCGCTGTCGTTCCGAAATCCTTAATCGAAAGCGGAAATCCCTCCGCGATTAATTCTGCCATTTCCGGAGCGCTCGGGAATGCAGAAATCTCACTTGTAAATAACCCGATTTCGACCGCCGACGCAATGAATCTCGCCGTCTTTAAAGAGAAATACGCTTCCGCCTCAAAAATCTGGCGCGGAGGTAGCTCTGGCTGGTATGATTCTGTGACCAATTTGACCGAAGCGCGCCTAGCGATTTCCCGCACGCGTTATGCGAACTGGGCGACGGTCGTCTTGAACTCCGGGACGAAAGAAGCATGGAAAAAACTTGCCTCCGGGAACTATAAAACAAACGATTCTGGCGTCTCGAGCTACGGGACGATCGTTGACACGGATGCCGACGGGAACGAAGTCTCGACAACAACTTCCGGAACAATCGACTCAACTTCGCTTACGACCCAGACAACCATGGACGGCGTTCGTAATGTCCTGAACTCAAAAATCACCTCAATCGCAAAAGTCGCCGCAACGGCCGGATGTGCCGGCGTAGAAATTGCCTCGGCAATCCATACCGTCATGTCCGCGCAACAATCTTTACAGTACCTAAACCTCGCGACTGGCTATTTTGAAGCTGTTCAATCTGTCCAAGCCGGAACGAACGACGGTGGACCAATGAACGAATATAACGAAGCTTTAACAAGAAAAGACCCAGAAACCGGCAAAACCGCAATCGAATCTGCTGGACTTTCAAGCCTTTTTTCTGGAACGGCGATTAGTCCCGACGACGAAAGCGTAAAAACAACTAACTTTGAGAGCTTAATGTCGAGTCTCGGAACGCTGACGGGAAATGTAAGCTTTACCGCGAAAGCTTTCCAAGCCTGTTCCTACATTCGCATGGGTGTCGCAGCAGCGAACTTTGCAACGACAATTCTGAACTTTGTCCCGGTTCTTGGCCAAGCTACTTCTGCGATTCATATCGTCGCAAAAGTTGTCGGGAGACTTGCGCTTGGCGTCACGGTTGGCGCGATTGCCTCCTTCATCATCCCGAAAATCCTCGCTCAGGTTACTAAAAACGTCATCATGAACGTCGCAACAGAATGGACAGGTATGGATCTAGGAAACGCTATGTTCTCTGGGGGGCATAAATATCTCGGCGGGAACTTCCAGACCGGCGGTGGTTCTCCGGCGTCCAAAGAATCGTTCCTTGCCTATCGCCGCGCCCAAGAAGCTGTCCTCGCCGAAGAAGCCGAGCTCGACCGCAAGACTCGCTCTCCCTTCGACATAACTTCGAACAATACTTTCCTTGGCTCTCTCGCTTATAGCTTGATTCCGTTCGCGACGTCGAGCTCCCTCGGCTCTGCCGTTAAAACCTTCGGAAATCTCTTCTCCGGCTCACTAACAAACTTACTTCCGTCCGCTTCGGCTATCGCAGAAACCGACCTTGTACAGTCGATTGGAAACTGTCCTCTTCTCGAGTCGATTGGTTTGATTGGCGACGCATACTGTAATCCATATTACGTAACGGATGTCGAGACGATGGATTTGACTCCGTCAGAAATCGAAGACAAAGTCGCCGAACTTGATCCGTCAAACTTCTCCGGAACCGATTCGAACGGTAAGAAAATCATCAACCCGAACTCTCGTCTCGGGAAGAAAATCTTGATTTGCGACCAGCGTGTCGCGTCGCTTGGGCTTGCTGACGCTGAAGCTGCGAATATTCTCGTCCAGAACCCTTCGAATTTAATCGCGAATATCCCGCTCGTCGGTGATATTGCCGAGATTACTTCCGCTATCCAAACCGCCGATAATATGCCTTGGATTTCCGGCCAAGCTTGCGGAAACTCCGCTGACAATCCTTATCTTGAAGAAGTAATGATTTATTCTCGCTATACTGAAGATGAACGTCTCTTCGAATCCGCCGGTTTTGGCAAATCCTCCGTCTCGGTCATGTTGGAGAATTATTATGCCGAGAATCCTCTCGACAACTCTTATGAAGGTATCCTTGCCCGTTATTCTGGAATGACAAAAGACGACGTAATCGCGACCCTTGACTATATCGACGCGCTCGAATATATCGCGACCTACGAGCCGGAAACCCGTAAAAACTTCACCAAAAATGATTTCGCTTATGTTATAATGGAATCATGCCTAGTGAATCGGTCTTGCGAAACGCAGAGTCCTCTTCCGCCGACGAGAATAGCAATTCTCGCGCCGAAGGTGGAATTTCTGACGCCCGCGAAGCCGAAGGAAATTTCGTAAACTCCGTCTCCGGAGTCCAACCTTCCGGAAAGAAAGTAAAAGGAAAAGGGAAACTCGGCGGCAAAGGCCCCGTGATTTTGATTCTCGCTTTGATTATTGGCGGCGCTGCGCTGATTTTTGGCGCTCAGACGATGATGCCGTTCGCCGTCGTAAACCGTCTGATTGAAGAGTTCAACACAAACGGGATTTCTTCCGTTCTTCGTTCCGATAACCTTCTCGACCTCCAACTTTCCATGTCCGACCAAAACATCGGTCTAACCGAGACCCAAATTTCTTCGCTCGAAGAAAATGGTTTTTATGTCGGAACTTATGCCGGGACAAAAACTTTGACTTATAAAAAGCGCAACGGAAAATATCAGACCATCGTCTCGACTTCCGTCAATGCCGGTGTCCAACCCGCAAACGACATCATGTCTCGTCTCCCGGAGGGAACTGCCGCCTCGTTCATGAACCCCGCCGTAATCGACGTAACTGAAGCCTTTAAAGACTCCGAGTTCAAAAACGCTTACACGACCGCCTCGAAGACTTGGCGCGGAGGAAACTCCGGCTGGTTTGACCAGTTGGCAAGTCTAGCGGAGGAAGTTCACGGATACACGCGCGCAAGATGGTATAAATATGCCGCGAAAAGCTTTGCAAGCGGAGTAACATCAGCATTCCGCTCTATTGCTTCGGCGAACCTCGATGTTGACGGCGGCACAACAAATAGAAGCAGTGAGGAAACCGAACAAACCATAACGCACGAATACGGGAGCACGGAGACAGAATCTACTTATCACGACACTACCGATGCAGACGGCGGTATGAATTCCATGGCGCTCGCAGCAAAGTTTGTTAATGCGGCAAGCAACATTACTGATATAGGCTGTGCGGCGGTTAATGGTTTTATTAGTATCCAAACTATGATTTCAACTTACTCCAGAATCCAAAGACTTAACATGGTCTCTGGTTATATGGAATCCGTCCAGAAAGTCCAAGCCGGCGACGGAAAAGATAGCCCAATGGACGAATATAATAATCGCCTGACGACTAAAGATGAAAATACCGGAAAGACGGCTATGAGTTCCGCCGGTATGGGCGCATTGTTTTCCGGTTCGCAAATTAATGCGAACGATAAAAGCGTTCAGGCTAACAACCCAGAAAACGTTATGACTCAAATCAGTGAAAGTACAGACAGTGACATTACACAGATATTTGCAGGGATTATAGGAAGTGGGCGGGGCCTTGTCAAAGCGATGACCTATAGTAGCGATGCACAGGGTACCCTTGCAATTGTTAACGCTGCTTTTACAAA
>CAZQMP010000002.1:0-1425 GCA_964594565.1 uncultured Candidatus Saccharibacteria bacterium | reverse complement strand
CAGGATAGCCACGTGATCACTTCATGATTATTCACGTGATCTGTACATGATCAGAATTCCGATTTTTGGCCAAGGCATCAAGATTGTCCAACTTTTCGTTAAAGCTATTATTCGAGGCGCGACGGCCATGCTGATATCCGTCGTCGCCCAGAAAGTAGCAGGCTACGTTATGGATTTGATTGGGGAACAACTCAAGAAGGATGTCGCGACCGAATGGCTCGGTGAAGACCTCGGCAACGCGCTCGTCTCTGGCGGGAATTCGCTCCTCTCCGCCAACCACCAAACCGGCGGTGGCTCTCCGGCGTCGAAGACAAAGTTGGCGTATTTTAAACGTCTCCAAGACGACGTGATTGCCGCCGAGGCTGAGTACCAGCGTCAGACCCGCTCGCCGTTCGATATCACGTCTCAGTATACCTTCCTCGGCTCCATCGTGAACAGTCTCGTCCCGGTCGCGAACTCTTCCGGACTCGGTTCGATTATCAAGGGCATGAGCTCCGTTCTCTCGAACTCAATGACTTCGATTCTTCCGACCGCCTCCGCGATCGCCGAGACCGAACTGGTTGGCATGGCTGAAGTCGGAGATTGCCCGACTCTCGAGTCGATTGGAATTCAGGGCGATCCATATTGTAACCCACTTTACATCACCGACACGGGAACCATCAACGTCGTCGGATATCAAAACATTTATTATGACGATTCGCACGTGGTTGCCGCAAACGGCTATTATGGAAACATTGATAGCTATTCTCCGGAGGATATTGTTCAGACGGAGCTTGCCTGGGGTAATATCGAAGAAAGCACTGACGGACTATATAAGATCAAAGACAATTCCAATCTCGCTAAATATGCTATGTATTGCGGTCAGCGCGTTTCGAGTTGGGGAATCGCTGACGCAAACATTACGTCGTCGCTGGCCGGTAGCCAATCAACAGGAAAGAAAATCCTCTCAGCGATACCGGTCGTGAGTGATGTTATGACGGTTTTGTATTCTGCTCAGACGCTAAAAAATATTCCTTGGACAACCGGCTCTATTTGCGTAGCTTCGTAATCAAACTAATATTGGTGCGAAATCTCATTCCACCAGCGTTTCATCGAAGACGAACGCTGGCGCGAAGGAATCGGCGCGATTAGTACGAACCCGGTGACGGCGTATTTGAACGAATATTATGAAGAAAATCCGCTCGACAACAGTTACGAAGGAATCCTTGCCCGCTATTCTGGCATGACGAAAGACGACGTTATCGCGACGCTCGAGCTAATCGACGGGCTCGAATATCTCGCGAACTATCATCCCGAAGACCGTCTCGCTTTTGGTCGCGCTGAACCGAAAGAAATCCATTTTGAGGCTACTGACTCTTCTGAATCTGTCCTCGCTCTCGAGCCGAAATTCTTTGCCTACTTTGACCTAAGAAACCGCGTCGCGAC
>CAZQMP010000001.1:3948-35270 GCA_964594565.1 uncultured Candidatus Saccharibacteria bacterium | reverse complement strand
CTTGGCTATCCACGCGATGAGGTCTTCTGCTATACAAACTCTAGGAACGGTAATGACTATTGTGTCCAATGGTATGACAATGGCTACATTATTTCAGGTCCAAATGGAGCATGGGAGTCCTATGGCGAGATCCGCCAACGCTGGGCGGAATTAGGGTACGAGAATGGCGTTCTTGGCTATCCAGCAGGCCCTATCGTTGTAAATGGAGCAAAAACAATACAGCAGTTCGACGGTGGCTCAATCGAAATTTAAAGAAGCTAAATCTGTAGTCCGGATTCCCTCGTAAAGATTCTTATAGTTAGGATATTTGTTCTGAAAATGGGTACGTATATCTCGTAAGAAAGAATCGCTGTAAGGAGAATCTTTTTTGTATATTTTTAGGGTTACGCCATCATCTAGCTGAAAAGTTTTCATTAACGTTAGATTATCCGCCTCTCCGCGGAGGATCTTACCCGCAAGCACGGTTATTACGTCCTGACTCCCCTCTGCTAAATGCGTCTGGATTGGATCGGCAACTATTACGTATGTAGCGTCGAAAAAGTAATTAGGAAAACCATCGCGCTTATCAACGTGCATTACCCCCGAAAGATTAAACGAAAGGCTCTCTGGAAGATGAATATTTCGGAGTAGATCATCGTTAAAAGCATCTGAGCTCGACAAGATATAAACATAATCAGTTTCCGTCATCTCGCCATCTAGGTAACTCACTAAGCTCTCTATCTCATCCATATCATTTCTAACTCGTGGACGTACGACCTCAGAAATACCCATATAGTAACAGAAACTGCTACAAGTCGTTGAGCGGATTCCTGTAAACGAATATAGTGATAAGACTGTTATTGTGCAAACAGGAACGATGGATAAATATTTAGTCAAACCGCTAGTCTGTGATATGTCAGCTACTAACATCTGTACAGAAAATACGAAGAACGGAACAAATATATACATATGTTGATCTCCCAATGTCTGGACTCTGGTAAAAAGGAAGAAGCTTAAGACCGATGTTATAATAAAGATCCAAATAAATTCAGGAAGTTTCGATTGCTTGTGTTTTGCGAAAATCCAAACACAACCGAGCAAAGCCATACCTAAATAAATAGCACCGTAATATCTGAAAAACAGCATAATTTGATCGATAAAATCACCAAGAAGATATCCGGAATAAACATCACCATATCCACCTGTCACATAGCGTACTAAAAGCTTTCTGGCGAACACAAACATTATTAAAAGAAGCAATAATCCGGACATAACAAGTCTAGCCCCAACGCCAAAGCATCTACGAATTGCCTCCTTAGTAAGACCATATTGTCGAGCAAAACCTAGACCTTTTACCAAAAAGATAGATAGATATAAACAAATCGCAAAGAAGCAAAAATATCGACGAAGGACTATCAAAATCAAAGTAAGAATTGCTAATGAGTAGTAGTTTGATATATATTCAAGTCGAGTCTTTAATATTAGATAGAATATTAAAGATATGACCAAAATACAAATTGCATCTGGACGTCCATTTAATACTGGAATTAATACGGCGGGGGAAAGAAGTGCAGCCGCAAAGACTAACGGTCTTACCCTTGCCCTGAGCTTGTTCTTTGCGTTTATGAATGCTGCCGAAACAGCCTTTGTCATTATAGCTGCAAAAGGAACTACGTAGATGTTTAACACAATCAAGACAAACGAAAGCCGGCTACTTCCAAAGACTGCTAGAAATGGCAACATGGGAACTAATGGTAGATAATTATAGTCAGACAGTAACGAATCGAGAATAAGCTTGACCCCTGATTTAAAACTTGTCTGAAACACTCCAATCAAATCGATAGCATTTTTCCAGTACCCAGAAAGGTCCCAATAATAAGCGGTCTTCTCGGAATTCACATAATTAATTACAATTAGATTGACAATTGCGACAGCTATCAAACAACCAGCAATGACGAATAATCTTCCAGAAAAAGTCGTTCCATCCTTACTTTCCGGACGTGCATTCTTCCAGTTAGCGATTTTCCGCAACGGCTTATCTATTCGCAACAGCCTCCCGTTCGTTTTTCTGTGGAGTCTAGTTATGTTTCCCGCAATTCCTGGATTATCGTAGAAATCTGGAAACGCTCTCAAAGCTCTATCGAACGATAAAAACAATTGCCGCGAATTACAATATTCTATTGCTATCATATATTGCATATGGCACATCGGGATAATAACTCTTCCAGAAAGATAGTTTCGTCTTTGCTCTGAGAGATGTTCATAATGTTTTGAAAACTCAGCTAAAAGCCGCCGACATACTTTTTCATGCGACGAAGCATTTTTAATAAGCGAGCTTCTTTGCATAGACTGGCCATCTCGTTCCAAACGGTATTGATAAACCATAAACGGAAAATACTCTACCGTTTTCGAGGCTAGATAACAAGCCAAATTATATTCTTGATCTACATAATAACAATGTTCGTCAATTTTTAGCCCAAAGCCTCTAAGTAAAGATGTTTTAACAGTCAGAGTGGGAAGCATCGGTCCCCATTCTGGAAACTTTACCACATCAAGATCTAACGTTTTAAATTCTGGTAAAGACGAGTAAAAAGTCACCGGTCGATTGATGCCAGATTTCAAAAAGCACTCGGTATAATCGTTCAGAATTAGGTCGGTATCCGTTTTTTTCAGTGCCAACAAAAAGTTCTCAAATTCTTTCGTATCGAACCAATCGTCCCCATCCAACAACCTAAAATATTTTCCAGCCGCACACTCAAGCCCAGCGTTTATCGTTGACCCATGCCCGCCATTCTTTTTATCGACGACTTTCACTTGGCTATATTGTTTTTCAAGCTGTTGAGCGATTGTTAGAGTTTTGTCTTTCGATCCATCATTTACGATAACCACTTCAACCAAATCGGAATTTTTAGCTTTTAGAATCGACAAAACTGTCTCTTCCAAAAAAAGCTCAACGTTATAAGCTGGGATTACAACGGTAAGTAATGGTTCGCGCACTTTAAGCTCTCCTTCTTAACATTTGCTCAATCTGAGATTCAAAAGCATTCTCATCATGTCTGGAAATTGTTATTTTCTGTAACTTTTTTGCTTTCTCTAAATACGTATCATAATGAGAGATAATCTCCCGTATGCCAGTGATAAACTCTTCTGCGTTTTGTGGGTCCTCGACTAGATAGGCGTATTCCCTTGTTGCGTTAGGAATACCTCCTATTTTTGAAGTAATAATCGGAATGCCGGCAATTGCCGCTTCAAGAATAACATTTGGAGTCCCGTCTGCCTTTGAAGTATATAGGAAGATATCATACTCCGGCAAATTAAGATCGTTAAAGAAATCGCTATAAGCTCCTTTATAATGCATATTCTTAATATTAGCAGCTAATGGGTTTTCTCCATCAGGCCAGTTAATTGGTAGAAAAAGACCATAGCAATCAATTTCAACATTATCAGCAACCAAAGAGCTTGCTATCTCAGGAACAATCTCAGGATTTTTTTCCGGGCGGACATGAGCAGCCCAAAGAATCCTTACTCCATCGTGAACGTTTCTTTTCCGGAGGGGAATAGTTGGAGCAGAAAAAAGCTGATTGTGGACAAGAATATCATTATCTCTAAAACCATATTTATTTATCCATAAATCCTTTGAGTTCGTGTTATCCGTAGTGACAATATCGCCAGGCTCATATACAGAAGGTAGCTCCTGCACTGTATATCCAAAACAACGACCATTGCTATCAACTAAGTAATTATAAGAAGAAAAAATAATATTTAATCCTGTAGATCTAAGCTGTTTGCCATATCTGAGCAATACCTCATAACCGGTCTTGCTTTGCATTATATGCAAATAAGAAGGTCTAAGCATCGAAATTAGTGAATAGAGAGTCGATACGTTCAAAGCTGATGTTTCATTATCGTCGCAGCTATCACTAAGTGAAACTAAATCAATCTTCGCATCTAAGGACAGCGCTTCTTTTGACAAATTCTTATGAATCATATTATTTGTAGTGAGCGCCAATATTTTCATATCCGGATGAAGTCTAGAAATAGTATTTAAATAATTAACAGCAAACAAATCTACTCCACCAGCAATTAACCAAGGCAAAACGATTATATAGTCATACTTGTTCGATGTTGTTTCGGAAACAATCTTCTGGCAAGAAGAAAGAGTTGAGTTAGGATTAGGAAAACCACCAGTATTGTCATAAGGGAGGTATGACAGGCAGCCCTTAAGCGAATAATCTATAGCGGCCAGACGATCGATCTCGCTAGCCATCAAAATAGAAACCGAAACAGCCTGCTCTTCAATGTCGGCCGTTGAAACAATTCTAATCAATTTTCCAACAAAACCTCTCAATTCAAGCATAACTTTTGATCTGCCGCAGAACCGCCTAGTAGCAACTTTAAGAAAGCGAAAAATTTTATCTTTCCTTCCTGAGTGCGAAAAAGTAGATAAATCGGCGCCGCGAAGACCGACCACCGAAAACCCCACATTAATTAACGGGATTGCATCGGGCGCTTTCCCAGAATCAAAAGACGGCTTAGACCTTTTCACAACAGAGCATGTATCTTTAATGGCAAAAACAGTAATTCCCGGCATCCCTTTTTCAACTCGCTCAACATCAACAATCATATTTGGGATATTCGCCGCAACACAATTATTATTGTTGCGCACATGCAAATCATTGAAATCTGATTTTATGATGGTATACTCCGGGCATACAGCCGTGCAATTATTCACAGAAAATGCATATAATGACTTATAAAAGAATGAACGCGAGACGACTTCACCGGCAACCAAATCCATTACATACCTCGTCTTGACGGGCTCGTCTACAATTCTGATACCTGCCGATGCTAACCTATCTTTTTCTAGATCGAAAGAAAAATTAGTTTTACCATCAAAGAATACGGCTATATGCAAAGAAGATGCGTCTAAAGAATCGACCAAACTGCTAACCGACATGTGGATATCGGAGATAGTTGCATCATTAATCAAAAATCGTACACAGAAACCTTCATTCATAATCTTATCCATTATAGCAACTATCTTTTGTATTTGCAAATTAAGAGGTATAATAACAATATGAAAACGCCAACAATATATATCGTTCTTCCGTGTTATAATGAAGAACAATGTCTCGATGAAACAACAAGAAGACTAACAGAAAAACTAAATACTCTTCAAAAAAAAGCAAAAATATCCAAACAAAGCAAGATTGTTTACGTTGATGATGGTTCTAAGGATCAAACATGGAGTATAATCTCTCGGATTCATGCAGATAACCCAAAAGTTATTGGCGTAAAACTTGCACATAACGTAGGTCATCAAAACGCATTATTGGCGGGACTGATTTACGCCAAAGAATGGGCTGACGCAATTATCTCCATGGACGCAGATCTTCAGGATAAACTTACAGTAATTGATGGATTCTTGAATGAATTCGAAAATGGGAACGAGGTAGTTTACGGCGTAAGAAATAGCAGAAAAAAAGACACAATATTTAAACGAGCCACTGCACAATTCTTTTACAAGTTTATGAAATTTTTGGGCGTAGAAATAGTTTACAATTCGGCAGATTGCCGGCTTATGAGCAAACGAGCCGTAGAGCAACTTGCAAATTATAAAGAGGTTAACCTTTTCCTTCGCGGGATTGTCCCCCTAATTGGGCTTAAATCATCCACGGTTGAATACGAACGAGACAAAAGAATTGCGGGCGAATCAAAATATCCACTCAAAAAAATGCTTAATTTCGCTTGGGATGGCATTACTTCATTCAGCGTGAAGCCAATTCGTTTTGTACTTACAATCGGGATAGCACTATCTATCTTTAGTTTCTTAGCTATTATTTATGCGCTAGTAATGTGGGCTATTGGACATACCGTTAGCGGATGGACATTCATTATATGCTCCATATGGCTTGTCGCCGGAGTGCAGATGCTTTCATTGGGGATAATAGGAGAATATATTGGCAAAACCTATTCCGAGACAAAACAAAGACCACGTTATTTTATAGAAACAGTAATAGGAGAAGAAAAAAATGCCTGAAAAATATAATGTCAAAAACCTTGTCATTGGAGCTGGATTATCGGGCCTGTCTTTTGCATATTTCACAAATGACGACGACTATCTCATCCTTGAGCAAGACTCTACGCCAGGCGGTTATTGCAGAACGATCCCAAACAAAAAGTATGTCTGGGATTACGCAGGACATTTTTATCACTTCAAGACAGAGAAATACAAGAAACTGTTTCAATCGCTAGTTGAACCAGAAGAAATAATCAAGCAGAAGAAAAATACAAAAATATACTATAACGGCAAGCTGATAAACTACCCGTTTCAAACAAATATTCACGAATTAGAGAAGAGCGAATTCATCGAGTGTTTGCGTGACCTGTATTTCCGTGAAGAAAATACTAGTTTTAGCAACTTTCTTGATATGCTCTACGCAAAATTTGGAAAATCAATTACGGAAAAATTTCTTAAACCATACAATGAAAAACTCTATGCGACCGACTTGCGCAACTTAGACAAAGAAGCCATGGGAAGATTCTTTCCGTACGCAGATTTTAATTCAGTAATGCGAAGCATGGGGAATGACCAGCAAAAAACTTACAACGACGAATTTCTCTATCTCAAAAAAGGAACGGGCTATTTTATTGATAAGCTGTATGGCAAGCTAGATCGCTCGAAAACCCTTTTCAACGAAAAAGTCTGCTCAATTGATCGCGAAAAGAAAATCGCATATACGGCATCAGGTAAAGAAATCTATTATGAGAATTTAATTAATACCGCTCCGTTCAATCAATTTATCAAACTTCTTGGCGATGAAAAACTAAACAATCTTTCCGAAGAACTCTCCTATAATAAAGTGCTTGTCCTCAATCTTGGATTTAATCGAGCGTCTAAAAATTTTAAAACGGAACACTGGGTATATTTTCCGGACAAAACCTTGAACTTCTATCGCATTGGGTTTTACAACAATATTTTAAATCAAGAAAACCTTAGCGTCTATGTTGAGATTGGTTTTCCGAAAAAAACAACAAAAATAGACGTCAAAAAAGAGCTTGAAGAAACTCTTGCGGGAATGCGCTCAGTCGGAATTATTGATGATGATATGGAACTTCTAGACAAGAATATCATTCTTATGGATCCCGCCTATGTCCACATTTCAACTACGGAAGACGAAAAAGTCCAGAATCTTTTTAGCAAACTAGAAAAAGAGAACATTTATAATCTAGGACGCTACGGGCGTTGGACCTACAACTGCATGGAAGACTGCATGGCTCTAGCCGATGAGCTCGCAAAAAGACTATAACAGCATCTCAGCCATCGTTAGCGTTGAAAGGAGTAGCTCCCTCTCCTCTATCTTATCGTATATGCTTTACTTCTCTATCCAATGCTGCGCGCGAAACAATAGAAAAATAGGTCACAGACAATCTCGCGGACAATGCAAGCGGGCGAGTCTCGCCACGCTTTATGAATGAAAGCCTGTGCGGAGGAGAATCTTCACAAAATTTTAAAAAGTATACAAAAAATGTAAAAAACCATTGTAAATGTTAAAGATTCCTGCTACAATAATAACATGAGATTACTAAGCTTTAGCATAGAAAACTACAAATCATTTAAAGAAAAGCAAGAAATCACGTTTCTAGAAAACGAAAAAAATGTAACGGCGTTTTTTGGTCCGAATAGTTCTGGCAAAAGTAACTTATTCTCCGCTTTACAGTTTTATTGTGAATATATCTTAGAGTCAACAAATTTCCACAGAAAAAAAGTGTTGCATGGCGAGAACTTTAGATTTACTAAAAGTTGTGCCCAGAAAGACTCCGTACTCAGCGCCGAGTTTAAAAACGATACTTATCAGTATAAGTACAGTTTTAGTATCACGAGAGAGGGGGAGGTATCAGAAGAACATTTAAGCAGAAAAAAGTTAGGCGATGTATCATATAAAACCATTTTCTCACGTGGGTCTATTATTAATAACAGATATGGCGAATTTGGTTTTCCATCTAAAATGCTGAAAGAAACCCGTTCGGATTCGCTAATACTTACCCGCGCATACGCTGCTAATAATAAAATAGCTAAAGACGTCTTCTCTTGCATTGAATCAATAACATTCTTTTCTGGCGCCGGTTCCGCAATAAAGAACTTCGGACATACTGCAGAAATAGCTTCAGATGACCCTCAAAAAAAGAACGACATCTTAAGATTCCTCAAGTTAGCCGATCTATACATACAAGACTTTACAGTAGAGAAAAACAATCAACTGAATGAAATAGACAGTTCTTTGTTCTCTGCCGATATGATTAATCTTCTTAGGAGGTCTACATACAAAATTACTACGACGCACTCAGTGAGAGATGAGGCGGGAAATGTTATATCATTAACCAATATGTCTATGAGGGAAAACGAATCCGCGGGAACGAACCAAATATTTGAGTATGCTGGTTGGATACTTGAGGCCCTTAAAGAAGGAAAGGTTCTTTATGTTGACGAACTCGGGATCAATCTTCATCCAAAAGAATGCTCGTTTATTGTAAATCTTTTCGATAAGACATATGGTGAAAATACAAAAAACGGACAACTAATCATCAACACTCACGAAACGGGCCTCATCGATATACTAGGCAAAGACAACTGCTACTTTCTCGGTAAAGATTTATTCGAAGCAACTTTAGTTGAAAAACTTTCTGGTATTAGAACGGAAGAGAAGAACCTTTCAAAGAAATATAATGCTGGACTGTATGGTGCTGTCCCGCAGATTGGGCTTCGAAAAAAATGATAATCATAGCCATTTGTACGGAAGGAGAGAGTAGCGAGCCAAACTACCTGGGGGCCTATAGGAAAACCATTTTCGGAACAACACCGAATTTGAAAGCTAGATTTGAGATAATCCCAATCCCATTAAGTGGCAATCAAGGACACTCTGAAGCTATCTTTAAAAAAGCAGAGGTAGAACTTCAAAAAGCAAAAAACGATAAGGAAAACCTACTATCTATCACGAGCGAAGAAGACAGGATCGAAAAATGGCTTATTGTAGATTACGACAGAATGGAAAAGCACGGAGTAAAGGAAACTGAATTTCGCAGATTAGCAGAAGAAAATGGATATAATATCATAATCAACAGACCAAATTTTGAATTCTTTGTATTGTGCCACTTTATTCCAGTAGAAGAAGCTAAAGAAATAAAAAATGAAGAAATAAAAATACAGATAAATGAAGAAATAAAAAAATATAACAAGAGTCATGGCTATAGCACAAACAATAACCAGGCTTTGAAGCTGCCGTTATACAGTAAAAAAAGGTACGTATCTAAAGACCTATTCGATAAACTCATGGCTGAAAACATCAAGCTTTTGAAAATGATAGAAAAGAAAGGATTTACATATGGCGACAAGAACCATTATAGCGAGATGTATAAACTATTTAACAGGATTAATAATCTAGAATCAGAATAACATAAGAAATAATCGGAGAAATTTTTATGCGCGTCTTGTCGTCAAATAAAATCTTCCTCATCCGCAACATCTCCCCGGAAAAATTTGGGGGAGGGGAAACATACCAACTTAAACTCGCCGAAGAGTTTAAGAAGCACGGTTTTGCTCCGGCGATTTTAACGAATTCCGAGAAGCTTCTTGGCGTCGCGAAAAGACAAGAGATCAAAACCTTTGTCCCTCCATACATAAAAAACCAGAACTGGTCAGGACTCAAAAATTTCCTTCTTCCAATCTATTTTCTGAGACTTAAGCGTCAGCAAAAATGGTACGAAGATTTGTTCAAGAAAGAAAAACCCGACGTTGTGAATATCCAATCTCGCGACGACTGGATTTCTGCGACTCTCGCCGCGAAAAAACTTGGCATAAAAATTCTTTGGACAGACCATGCGGATTTTCGGAACTGGGTCCTTTGGAACGTTGAAGAGAAATTCAAAAATCCAATCGGCAAAAAAATCGCCAAGCTCTCAAAAGTCGCCGGCAAAATTATTTTTATTTCTGAATATGAACGCAACTGGTTTACGTCATTTCCGAGCCTCAGAAAGCAGAAAAACCTGACGGTCATCCCCAACGGCGTTAAAGATGAACTCGCAGAATACGAAGGAGTTAAATCAAAACGAAATAGTTTTATCTTTCTCGGACGCATCGTCGAAGAAAAAGGAATTCCGGAGCTTCTCGAGGCTTTCGAGAGTGTCTCGAAACGTTTCCCAGAAGCAACCCTTAACATCTATGGCTCTGGCCCGGAGTTAGAAAAATATAAGAAAATGACAAAAGACAACAAAAACATTTTCTTCCATGGGGAAACAAACACTCCGACTAAAGCTCTCGCCGAAAACGAAATATTCGTCCTTCCAAGCCGGAACGAAGGACTATCACTCTCGCTTCTTGACGCAGCCATGATGCAAAAAACTATCATTACGACCGATGTCGGCGCCGCAGAAGAAATTGTTGGACGAGACGCATCCGGAGGATTTTTAATCCATCCTGATAGCTCTGAGACTCTAGAAAAAGCCATGCTTGAGGCATTAAAAGATAAAGAAAAGAACAAAAAAATGGCGAAAACCGCCAGAAAAACATACGAGAAAAAGTTTAATCTCGATCGAATCTTTGAAGAAAAGATGCTTCCGTTATATAATATAGATAAGAATTAATCGGAGAAACCCTAATGCGCATTTTACTTACAGGCGGAACTGGATACATCGGTTCGCATACCGCCGTCGAACTCTTAAACCTTGGTCACGAAGTCGAGATTTTCGACAACCTTTATAATTCAAAAATCATTGCCCTCGACAATATCGAAAAAATCACTTGCAAACGTCCAAAATTCTACAAAATCGATTTGCTCGATTTTGCTGCGCTCGACAAACTTTTTTCCGAGAACAAATACGACCTCGTCATTCATTTTGCAGGCCTTAAAGCCGTCGGCGAATCTGTCGAACAACCTCTTCGCTATTACGAGAACAATGTTGGCGGAACAATTAACCTCCTTAAAGCCATGCGCGCACACGATGTTAAGAAAATTATTTTTTCCTCTTCTGCGACCGTTTACGGGGACCAAGGTGTTTCTGAGCTAACTGAAGAAATGCAAACCGGCGTCGGAATCACAAATCCTTATGGCGAAACTAAATTTATGATTGAGGAAATCCTGAAAGACGTTTGCTGCGCCGATAAAGACTTTTCTGCGACTATTCTCCGCTACTTTAACCCGGTCGGTTGCCATCCGTCCGGACTACTTGGCGAAGACCCGAACGACATTCCAAACAACCTCATGCCAATCATCATGAAAGTCTCGACCGGCGAGATTCCGGAACTAAGCGTCTTTGGCGACGATTACGATACTCCAGACGGAACCGGAATTCGCGACTATATTCACGTCGTCGACCTCGCGAAAGGTCACGTCGCTTCCATGGAAAAGATGGCGCCGGGCGTCTCGATTTATAATCTCGGCTCCGGCAAGGGAACGAGCGTAAAGGAAATGATTGCCGCCTTCGAAAAAGCAAGTGGAGAAAAACTTCCGTTCAGAATCGCGCCACGTCGCGCCGGTGATCTCGGAGAAATTTTCGCAAATCCGAAAAAAGCCGAAAATGAATTAAACTGGCATACAGAACTTACGATTGATGACGCTATGAAAGACACAATCAACTATCTTAAGCATCTGAAAGAAAATGATTGAACCAAAAATTTCCGTTATCGTTCCTGTCTACAATGTTAAGGAATTTTTGAACGAATGCGTCGAGAGCATCCTCGCCCAAACATTCGAGAATTTTGAAATTCTCCTCATCGATGACGGCTCAACCGACGGCTCGGAAAAACTCTGCGACGAACTGAAAACCCGAGACAAGAGAATTAGAGTTTTCCATCAAAAAAACGCAGGTCTTTCTGCTGCGAGGAATTTCGGAATTAAAGAAGCAAAAGGGAAATACCTAGCATTTGTTGATTCCGACGATTCGGTTAAACCAGCTTTCCTAAAAAATCTACACGACTCACTTAAAAATGACGATTCCGATATTGCCGTTTGTGGCTACGACAAAGATATCCCTGAAAGAATAACCTTATCGGGCAAAGACGCCTGCATTAGGCTCCTGACGAAGCAAGAGAATCTTGATATTCTCGCCTGGAACAAACTTTATAAAAAATCTCTATTTTTGAAAAATAAGATTTTTTATCCGGAAGGGAAAATTCACGAAGATAATTTAACGACTTACAAATTGTATTCGAAAGCCAAAAAAGTTTCCTTCGTTCCGGAAAGTCTTTACAAATACCGAAAACGTAGCGGTAGTATCACCGACAAAAACAAAAAAGAATTTCACCTAGAAATGCGTGAACTTGCCGCGCACGAGGCAATCGATTATCTTAAAACTGACTCCGAACTAGAGCAGGCGGCAGAGATTTCACTCCTGCTCGCCAAATTTGCTTGGCTCGATAATTCACTCGCCGGACGCATCGATCCTAAATTTGCTTCAAAAACAATAACATGGCTCAAGATCCATCAATCGGATTTTCTCGATAATAATCTTTTAACCAAAAAGCTCAAGACTTATCTTCAACTTGCGACAAATCTAAACGGTTTTGGCTATAAACTTTTTCGCAAAATTAAACACGATTAACGCTAGACTAGTTTACTAGCATCTTCGTATAATCATCAGCAACCTTCTTCGGGTCGCCATCCTCGAGGATTTTTCCGCCGTCGATCAAAATCGCGCGACTGCAGAATTTTTTCACATTGTCCATTGAATGCGTAACGAGCACGACAGTTTGCTTTTTGTCCTTTAAGCTCGCAAAATAATCGTTACATTTTTTCTGGAACGCCGCATCTCCGACCGCAAGGACCTCGTCGAGAAGCAGAATATCTCCTCTTGCGCGAATCGCGATAGAAAACGCAAGGCGAACTTGCATCCCGCTCGAATAATTCTTCAGTTTCTGGTCTTGGAATTGTTCAAGTTCGGCGAACTTCCAAATATCGTCATACATCTTCTCCATTTCCTTGTTCGAGAAACCAAGAAGTGCCCCGTTCATATAAACATTTTCCCGCCCCGTCAGCTCCGGGTTAAACCCGACTCCAAGCTCAATAAACGGAACGAGGTTCCCGTCGATCGTAATTTTTCCTTTTTCCGGATAATAAACCCCGGCGAGGATTTTCAGGAGCGTCGATTTTCCGCTTCCGTTTCGTCCGACAATTCCGACGAACTCACCCTTTTTAATCTCAAAGTTCAGCCCGCGAAGCACTTTCTGCTCCGTAAAACCTTTTACTCCGCGAATCCGGTTAAAAATCGCCTGCTTAAGTCCCCAAGCTCTTTCAGTCGGGAGTTTAAAGCTTTTATGAAGATTCTCGACTTTAATCGCGACGTCGCCGCCCGATTCGATTACTTCTCTTGTTCCAAGCTCGCGCTTCATTAGACTTCCTCCGCAAAGAATTTAGACTTTTTCCGGAATACAACCGCCCCGATAATCAAGACAACAACGCAAATCAAAATCGGCGCAACCATCAAAATCGGATTGTTTAAGAAATTCCAGGTCGTAATCGACTCGGTCGTAATCAAATTAAAGCGAATATCCTGAATCGCTTGAGAAATCGGATTTAGAAGAATCACTTTTGCCGCCAATACACTCGAAGAAGCGACCATGGAAACCGGATAAATAATCGGCACGGCATAGAACATCGCCTGGACAAGAACGTCCCAAATCGACGTAATGTCGCGATACTTTACGTTTATCGAACCGAGGAAAAATGCCACGCCAAGCGACAGGACATAAAGTTCAAGCAGAGAAAGCGGAACGAGCAGCCAAGTTAAGCTCGGCGTAACTCCGTTTATGAGCGCAAAAATAATAATCACGACGAGGTTGATTAGCATGTTAATCACGGCGGTTAGTGTCGCCGAGACAACGACGATGTACTTCGGGAAAGAAATCTTTCGGAGCAAATCTCCGCGCTGAACAATCGCCTGGATCCCTTGGCTCGTGCATTCAGTAAAGAAACTCCACATCGACGTTCCACAAAGGAGATAAACCGGATAATGCGGAATATTGTTTCCGATTTTTAGCAGTTTCGCAAAGACGATGTAAAGAATCGCAAACATCATCAAAGGGCGAAGCAGCGCCCAAAGGTAACCAAGGACCGAACCCTGGTAACGTAGCTTAAAATCGGTTTTTGTCAGTTCTTTTAGGAGGATTCTGTTCCTCTTGTTTAGTACTCGCGGAATACTCATAGATGTTACTATTTTACCATAAAAGAAAATTAATGTATAATAGGACTTATGAACTCCCCCCTCGTTTCCGTTATTATTCCTGTTTTCAACACCGGCGCCTTAGCTAAAAACCTCGCCGAGAAACTTTCGCACGACAAATACAAAAATCTCGAAATCCTCCTCATCGACGACGGATCGACCGACAACTCGCTCGACGTTCTTAAATCCATAAACAACCCAAAAATCCAGGTTTTTTCAAAGAAAAACGGCGGCGTCTCTTCCGCGCGTAATCTCGGCATTAAAAAATCAAAAGGCGATTTTCTTCTTTTCGTTGATTCAGACGACGAAGTTTCTCCGGAATTTATCTCTTCGCTCGTTATGACAATGAAAAACCCAGCGATCTCTCTCGCAGTGACTGGCGTTCGTTACAAAAAACTCGGCAAGGGAACCGACGAGAATGTTTATCTCGACGCCTTCCCGGAAAAACCAGGCGAATCGCTCGAAGCTTTTGTCCTTCGCTCGCTCCTTCACGACGGACGCATGTATCCGGTTTTTAACAAAATTTTCCGCGCCGAAATCGTTCGCAAAAATCACCTCACTTTCGACGAAACGCTCAAGTTCGCTGAAGACACAAAATTTGTCCTCGACTATCTCAAACTCTCGAGCGGAAAAATCGAATTTATTCTCGAGCCATTTTATGTTTATAACTACGGGACTCCAACCAGCTCCGTCAAAAAACTCGAAGGCGACTGGCAGAACTGGGAGAAAAGCTTTAAAAACCTCCAGAAGTTCGTCGGAAAAAATCCAAGCCTTCGCGAAAAGTCACTTCTTTCACTCATCCGTCTTCGCTGGCGCGTTTCTTGGCTTCGCTCGAAGGGAGGTCGCAAATGAAACTCCCTCTTATTTCCATCATTGTTCCGATTTATAACGTCAAAAACTTTCTTCCGGATTGTCTCGATTCGCTAAAAAAACAAACTTATAAAAATCTCGAAATCATCCTCGTGGACGACGGCTCAACCGACGGCTCGACTCTCCTCGCGAAAGCCTACGAATCGCTCGATCGTCGTGCGAAATTCTTCCGCAAGAAAAACGGCGGACTTTCTTCCGCGCGCAACTTCGGCCTTAAAAAAGCCTCCGGAGATTATATTTTCTTCCTTGATTCGGACGACTTGTTAGAAAAAGACGCAATTGAATATCTCTATAGGCTAATCGAAAAATCCGGTGCCCTTATTTCCGTAATGCCCCACGTTGAACGTCGAGAAAAAAGAAAAGATAAAAATTTCAACGCCGGCGAATATAAAACCGGAAAACTTTCCGTCGAAGACGCGTTGCGACGCATGCTAAACGAACGCGGATTTAACCTCCAGGCAACCGGAAAACTTTATGCGAAAAAGTTGTTTAAGGGCGTCTCCTTCCCAGAAAACAAACTTCATGAAGACGTTGGCACGACTTATAAAACTTTTCTCATTGCGAAAAAACTCGATAAAGCCGCCAAGGTTGCCTTTGGCGCTCAGCCAAAATACATTTACAATATTCGCTCTTCTTCGATTACGAACAAAAGCTTCAACGCGAAAAAACTCGAACTTATCACCCAGACCGACCAAATGTGCGACGATATCGACCGTTTCTTCCCAAACCTAAAAGACACGACCAACCTTCGCCGCGTCCACGCCCGTTTTTCCATCTTGCGTCAAATCGTTCAAAAATCTCACAAAACCGACCGCGAACAGAAACTCGAAGATTCTCTCGAGAACTATATCAAAGAACATAAAGCCTGGGTTCTAAAAAATCCTGAGGCGGGGAAGCGTGATAAGCTGGCTTTTCTCTCGCTTTTGCTCGGAAAGTCTTTCTTTAAGCTTTCGTGGAGTCTTTACGAATCTTTCATAAAATAATAAAATAAATCTATAACTAAGTTAAGTTGGAGGTTTATTTATGTGTGGAATTGTCGGATATGTTGGCAATAAAAACGCCCAGGATTTTCTAATCAGCGGGCTTAAACGTCTCGAATACCGCGGCTATGATTCCGCCGGAATTGTCACGCTAAACGAATCCGGAGAAGCAACACTCTTAAAGAGTAAAGGCAAAATTGCCGGTCTTGAAGAAAAAGTCGCAAAAAACAAACGCGTCGACAAAATCGGCATTGGACACACTCGTTGGGCAACTCACGGCGAGCCAAACGAAACAAACGCCCATCCTCACGTTGCTGGGAAAATTTTCCTCGTTCATAACGGCATTATCGAAAACTATAAAGACCTTAAAGAAACTCTCAAAGACCACGAATTTGTCTCCGAAACCGATACCGAGGTTCTCGCGGCGCTAATTAACTCATTCTATGCTGACGGAAAATATCCGCTCTCGAACGCCGTCGTTCAAGCTCTTAAACTTGTCCATGGAACCTACGGTATCGCAGTTATCTCCCGCGACAATCCGGGAGAAATCGTCGTTGCGCGCTCCGGCTCCCCGCTCGTTATCGGCGTCGGCAAGGACGAAACTTTAATCGCCTCGGACGCTTCCGCCCTCGTCGGCCACACAAAAAAGGCAATCTATCTTAACGACGGCGAAGTCGCGACAATTACCTCCGATTCGATCGAAATCAAAACCCTCAACTCCCAGCCAGTTTCCGCAAAAGTCGAGACAATCAAAACCGATCTCGCAGCGATTCAAAAAGGCGGCTATGACCACTTCTTGCTCAAGGAAATCATGGACCAACCGCACTCGCTTATGGAAACTCTTCGCGGCCGCGTCAATCTCGCCGAAAAAACCGTCCATCTCGGCGGTCCGAATCTCTCCCAAAAAGAACTAAAAAACATCAAGCATCTTCTTATTGTTGGCTGCGGAACGGCCTATCATGCCGGTATGCTCGCGTCCTATTATATCGAGCAGTTTACGCCAGAAATAACCGTCGAACCGGTTATTGCCTCGGAATATCGCTATCGCCACGCCTACATTCCTGAGGATTCGGTCGCGCTTATCGTTTCTCAATCCGGAGAAACTGCCGACACGCTCGCTTGTCTTCGAGAAATTAAAGCTCAGGGAATTAAGACCATCGGCATCGTTAACGCAATCGGCTCAACCATTGCACGCGAAGTTGACGGCGGAACTTACATTCACGTCGGACCAGAAATCTCCGTCGCCTCGACCAAGGCTTTCACGTCTCAAGCAGTCGCAATGATTATGTTCGGACTCACCATTGCCCAAGCCAAGGGTGTAAAACCTTCGACTTTAGCTCCGTATATTGAAGAAATCGCAAAGCTCCCGAAAGAAATCGAGTCTGTCCTTAAGACCATGCCAGACCAGATTAAACCTCTCGCCGAGAAATATAAGAACTATGATCACGGAATTTATCTTGGTCGCGACACGGCTTATCCGACTGCGATGGAAGGCGCGCTCAAACTTAAAGAAATCTCTTACGTCGACGCAAACGCCTATGCAACCGGCGAGCTTAAACACGGTCCGCTTGCACTGATTGACGACCGTTTCTTCGAACTCGTCCTTCTCCCGAAAGACGATCTCTACGAGAAATCTCTTTCCGGCATCCAAGAAGTGCTTGCACGTGGCGGACATATCGTCGTCGTGACAAATTCCGAAGATTTTTCCTTGCCTGTGGAAAATGTTGTAAAAATCACAACAAATCTCAAACTTCTCACCCCAATTCTTATGAACGTAATCTCGCAGCTCTTTGCGTATTACGTCACGACCGCAAAAGGCTATAACGTGGACCAACCACGCAATCTAGCCAAATCTGTTACGGTCGAATAATTACAATTCGAAGCGGAAGAAATCAGTATCGTAGATTTCTGCCCCGTGCTTCTTATAGAAAGCGTGCGCAGCGTCGCGGCCTTGTCCGCAGGTAAATTCAAGGCGTTGCGCACCTTTTTCTCGTGCCCAAACGAGCATTTCTTCCCAGAGCAGTCCTCCGACACCCTTCCCGCGGGTTTCTGAACTTACGACAAAATCTTCGAGATATGCGTTTTTGCGGATGCCCGGCCCCATCATAATCGACATCGAGGCAATTCCGAGCAATTTTCCGTCCTCCTCCGCAATTAACAAATCATGCCAAGGTGACGCGATAATATCTCTAAACCATTTCTCGGGAATTTCCCCATTGTCCTTTCCGCTTCGAGATAGCTCGATTAATAACTTTCTGACTGCGTCCGCGATTTCTGGCGTATATTCTGTCAATCTTTTAATTTCTACCATTTTTGAATTCCTCCGTTAATTTTTCTGCTAATTCGTTTGCGAGCAAATCGATTTTTTCTTGTTCCTCGCCCCAGAGTGTAATCCGGACAAGATCCTCAGTTCCGCTTGGACGAACCAAAAGCCTTCCGTGAACGGCGTTCAGTCTTTCGGAAAATTCTGCAATTGTCGATTTTACTGCTTCTGAAGTTTTTAGCATCTCTTTTTCTTCGTGCGAAGCCGGGACATTTAGCATGGTTTGGGGGAACTTTTTCATTTCTCCAGCCAAATCGGAGAGGGGACGACCAGTTTCTTTCATAGCCTTCGCAGCCATCAGCGCCGTCAGCATCCCGTCGCCCATCGCTTCTCTTGGGAGGATAATGTGACCGCTCTGTTCGCCACCGATTTTGATATCCTGTTCGCGCATTGCTGCCGCTACATTCTGGTCGCCGACATCAGTCGTAATCACTTCAACTCCGTGCTCTTTCCCCCAGTTCAGAAGTCCTTGATTGGCCATCACGGTTCCAGCAATCTTGTCGAGGTGCAAGAAATTCGCCAGAATCACGAGAATTTGGTCGCCATCGACCAGCTCGCCCTTCTCATCGACCAACATGCATCTATCGCCGTCCCCGTCGAACGCTGCCCCGAGGTTAAATTCTCCGGAACGTACTTTTTCTTGTAGCCCTTCGAGATGCGTACTCCCGACTCCGTCGTTAATCTTGCGTCCGAAGTCCGTATCGTTGTTTTCGACTTCAACTTCCGCCCCGAGCTCTTCGAAAACTGAGCCTCCGACAATCCCCGTCGCGCCATTCGCGCAATCGAGCGTGACTCGAAGCCCCGACAAATCTGTCGTTCCAAGATAATCTCGGAGATGTTTTTTGTAATATTCAAGCCCACGCGCCTTTTCGTCAAAGAATTCGGTTTCGACGTCGGGAACTTTTAATTCGAACGGGGAATCGCTCGCGAGCTCTTTTTCGATTCGCTCTCGCCCTTCTTCGTTGAGTTTAATTCCCGATCCGTCGGCATATTCAAAAATCTTTATTCCGTTATCGGTATAAGGATTATGCGAAGCGGTTACATCAATCGCAAAATCATACACAAGGGAATAGAAAACATTGTTTATCCCCGGAGTTGGAAAAACTCCGATATTCCCAACCTCCTTTGCGCCATTGTTTTTTAGCGAGCGTTCGAGATTCTCGAGGATGTGTTTGGTCGATTCACGAGTGTCTCCGCCGATTAAGACTCGTTTTCCCTCGACCCCGAGTCCCCGAACGATTTTTTCTGAGAACTCGCCCGTAAACATCTCTGCCTTGCCGCGAATTCCATCTGTTCCGAAATACTTCATATTCCGTCCTCCTTAGTATAAATAATGCTTCTATGGTATAATATAAGTATACCATATGAAAAAAGACTCAATCTTTCTTTCTCGACTTTTTCTGATTTTGGGCGATATTTTTGCGATTGTTTTTTCTTTCGGCTTTGCCTATTATTACCGTACGCATTTTGATTCTCGTCCATTTTTCTTCGAGTCTGATCTCAGCGGGTTCGTTTTGGAAGTCATTATCTTGATCCCAATTTGGATTATTGTTCTCGCCTCTATGGGGCTTTATTCGAAACAAATCCTTGCCCGCCATTCTCGCGGAAAGGAAATCGTTCGCCTTTTTCTCGCCTCTATTATTGGTATTATGGCGATTATTTCCTTTGATTTCTTTGGTGATAGCAGCCTTTTCCCCGTCCGCACGGTCGCAATTTACTCACTCTTGCTGTGTTTCTTCTTCTTGACTTTGAACCGGACACTTTTCCGTGCTCTCCGTGACCACTTCTTCCGCCGCAACAAGGGAACTCTTCGCGCGGTCATTATCGGCAACAACAAAAACACCGACTTTCTCGCCGACCATATCTCTGCGACGCCCGAATCCGGCTACCAGCTCGTCGGCATCGTCGCCTCGCGTAAGTTCTTCCCGAAAGACCTTCTTAACAAACAATACGCCTCTCTTAAAGATGCTCTCCGTTATGCGAAGCCTGACGTTGTCTTCCAAACCGACGAGCGCCAGACGGAATACGTCTATCGTCAAACAATCGACCGCCATCTCCTCTATTATTTTGTTCCTAGCGAAGCCTCGCTCTCTTCTCAGCTCGGGAATCTCGAACTAATCGGCAACACCCCAGCGATTCGCGTCTCCGCAACTCCGCTTCTCGGTAACGCAAAGTACTGGAAGCGTTTCTTCGACATTGTTCTCGGGGGAATTATGCTGATTGTCGCACTCATCCCGATGATTTTGGTTTGGATCGCCATCAAACTCTCTGACCTTAAAAATCCCGCAGTCTACTCCGAGATTCGTCTATCCCAGTTCAACCGGAAGTTCAAGATTTATAAATTCCGTTCCATGAAGCCAGAGTATTCTGGGCTTTCTCCAGAGGAGGCTTTCAAGAAAATGGGACATCCGGAGCTAATCAAAAAATACCGCAAAAACGGCGACTATCTTAAAGACGACCCCCGTATCACGAAAATCGGTCATTTTATCCGCCGCACGTCTCTCGACGAACTCCCGCAACTTTTTAACGTCGTCAAAGGCGATATTTCTCTCGTTGGACCGCGTGCGCTCGTCCCGGGCGAACTCCGCAGCTATGGCGATCGTTCGTTGCTCCTGACCGTCAAATCTGGCCTTACGGGCCTTGCACAGGTTTCCGGACGCCGCGACATTTCTTTTGAAGAACGCCGCTCGCTCGATCTCTACTACATAAAGAACTGGTCGCTTGCTCTCGATTTCCAAATCCTCTTACGCACAGTCAAAGTCGTCCTCGCCCACGAGGGGGCAAAATAAATGAAAGTCGCAATCGTTTGCGACTGGCTGACGTCGGTCGGCGGGGCTGAGCGTGTCTTAAAATCCATCACTGAACTTTTCCCCGAAGCGCCGATTTATACCTCCCAGTACAATCAGAAAAAAATCGACTGGTTTAAAGATTCCGACGTCAGAGTCGGCTGGCTCCAAATTTTCCCGACCAGCCTCCGCCGTTTTCTTGGCCCTCTTCGCCAAGCCTATTTTAACCACCTCGACTTGTCCGGTTACGATTTAATCATCTCCGTCACGGGCGCAGAAGCTAAATCCGTCAAAAAGGGAAACGCTCTCCATCTTTCTTATTGTCACGTCCCAACTCAATATTATTGGGGAATGAAGGACGACTATCTTAAGAACCCAGGTTTCGGGATTCTTAACCCTGTTGCCCGTCTTGGTTTGAAGCTCTTTCTCCCGCCCCTAAAAAATGCCGATTATAAAGCTGCGCAGCGTCCGGACGAATTTATTACCATCTCGACTTACGCCGCCGAGCAAATCAAAAAGGCTTACAACAGGGAAGCAACGATTATCTTTCCTCCGGTCGCCGTGGAAAAGTTTTCCACAAAAGAGTTTTCCACAAGCAGGGAAACAATAAAACAGGAAAAAAGTCAAGCCAAGAAAACCGAACAAAAGATTTATACAAATACAATAAATAGTATAAAAAGTCAAATCGATGAGTCCGAAGGCCGCTATGGCTTTGTCACAACCTCTCGCCAAGTTAACTGGAAGCGGCTCGATCTCGCGATTGAAGCTTGTCTTGCTCTTAAAGTTCCCCTTACTGTTATTGGTGAAGGCCCGGAACATAAAAATCTCGTTAAACTCGCGAAAAAGTCTAAACTTATTAAATTCGTTCCTTTGACTGACCAAGCTGGCCTTAAGTCCTATCTAGAAAAAGCCGAAGGTTACATCTTTCCCTCTCTGGAGCCTTTTGGAATCGCTCCCGTCGAGGCTCTCGCCTGCGGCTGCCCGGTTATCGCCTACGGCAACGGCGGCGCGCTCGATTATGTAATCGACGGAGAAAATGGCGTTCTTTTCGGGAAACAGTCTGTCAATTCCCTCCGCCAGGCCCTTAAACGCTTTCAAACTCTCAAGTTTGACGAAACTAAAGTTCGAGCTTCGGCGCTTCCCTTCTCTGAAGAACGGTTCACTAAAGAACTTAAAGCATTCATTCTAGAAAAAGTCAAACAGAAGAAAGAAACAAAATCGGAAAATGTCAAACAGGGAAATAAAATAAATGAGAAAAAAGTCAAATCAACTCCTAAACCAGAGCCTAAATCGAAGCCAAAACCAGAACAAAAACCTGTCAAAAACGCGCTCGTCGTCGATTCTCCTAAACCCGTCATTAAATACAAACAAGTCAAGCCTGCCGAAAAGCCAAAGAAAAAAGCTAAGTCGAAAAAACCGAAAAAATCCGTCAAACTCGCAAAGCTCCCGGCCCCAGCCCCAAAGCCAGCTGACCCCGGCAAGCCCAAGCTCACCATCAAAATTGACTAAATTCCGTCTTTTTCTTCTCTATTCGTTCCCTGTTGTTCTCTTCTTTTCTTATTACCCGATTATCCCTCTCGGTTCGTCCGAATCGATGCATTTCGAGCTTAGCCTTCCGCTAATTTGGCTTTTACTCTTTTCTATTCTTTCCCTTAAAGATTTCTTCCTTGCTTTTCTGGATCTTTCCCGGAAACGCTCAGCGAAACCCCTTCTCTTAGCGTTCCCTATCTATCTTTCTCTGTCTATTTTCTGGAGCGCTAATCCGCTCCGCGGAGTTTTGACCGCTGGAATTCTTTGGTGTCTTTATATCTCTGCAAGCGCAATCTTAACAACACTCCATAGGCCCCTTAACAAAGATACCCTCAAAAAATCTTTACTCTATTCGGCAGGGCTTGTCTCTCTTCTCTGTTGGATCCAATGTTTCCTAGATGTCAGAGGAGTCTCTAGGGATACTACCCTTCTTTGCCTGGGCTGTACCTCCCAGAGTTTCGGCTTCCCCCACCCCTCTGGATTTGCGATTGAACCCCAGTTCATGGGCAATCTCTTACTAATCCCAGCACTTCTAGCCTTGTTCTCCTTTGGACAGAAAACCCCGTCCCATTTCTCTCTTTCCTTTGTCCTTGTCTCTACACTGTTTTTGACCTTCTCTAGAGGGGCAATTTATGCGTTCTCAATCGCATATTTGTTCTTGCTTTTCGGAAGTTTGCTCCGCGCTCAAAACTTTGCTTTTCTTAAGACTCTTCCTCTTGTTATCTTCAGTTTTATCTTCACTTTGCTCGCTCAGGGAGTCTTCGCCGCCGCTTCTCCAACCAACGATACTTTCCTCTCCGGAATCGACAAATCCATTTCCCAGCTTTCCCTTGGCAAAATTGAGCTCGGTTTGTCTAATGACGACTCCGAAGAGCCGGAACCGGATGAGGGAACCGAAGAAGCCGACGATTCCCTTGTTGAAGATAATTCCTCGACTTTCTCGGGATATGTTGAAGAATCGACGGACGTCCGCTTGTCTCTCGACTCCTTCGCCCTAGAGCTCGCCGCCTCGTCTCCTTCCCGCCTCTTGTTTGGGGCTGGGCTTGGGTCGGCTGGAACCGTTCTGTTTGAGGCCGGAAAGACGGCCAGCAAACTGGAAATTGTCCAGAACGAATTCCTCTCCCTCCTCCTTGAGGTCGGAATCCTTGGGCTCATCTTCCTTGTTATCGTAGTCATCCTGTTATTTGTCTACATCAAAAAATCTTTCGCCCTCCCCGAAAGACTTCTCTTGTATGCGGTTATCCTTAGTCTAGTTCTTTCCCTCAACTTCTTCTCGGGACTCCCGAACGCTCTTCATATCTACCTTTTCCCTGTTTTTCTCTTTAGCTTCCTTCCGAGTAGTTCCAAACACGAATCGGTCATAGACTAAGAAGTTAATCACCATCGTCACCGCCGTCATCATTACAAAGATTCCGGTACTCTCTACGAACTCGTAAGAGAACGGGATTCCGATCGCTTCGCAAATTGAGAAAGCGAATTGATAGAGGAAGGTCCAAAATTCGAAGAACCAGGTCAGAAGCGGCTTTATTGCGACCGCGAGAATAACATTCCAGATAAAGAATTTGACCAGCTCAGTTTTTCCGACCTGCCTCTCTTTCCAGGTGAACCGAGAATGGAGGAGATAGCCGGTCAAGATTCCAACCGCTCCAGAAATCAACGTCGCTAGAGGTAGTAAATTCTCACCAGAAAAGACGGTTAGTGCAAGTACTTCATAAATTGCATAGACAATCAGCGTATTCGCGACGCCAAAAACGAAGTAAATTCCCGCTCGTTTTGTTTGGGTTTTCATACGATCTTCTCCATAATTTTCTTAACTTTCTCAATGTCTTCCGGCCTCACATGATAACCTAGAGAAAATCTTACGAGCGGCGGCAGATGACGCACCTTGTCAAGATAATAATGCGCGCAGAAATAACCCGTCCGAGCCATGATTTTTTCTGCCCCAAGCGCCTCTCCGAGCAGATGTGAGTCAATCCCGTCGACATAAAAACTCATCGTTGGATTCGGCTCTTTATTGACTAGGCGGACTTTATCACTTTCGTTCAAGAACTCAAACAGCTCTATATAATTCGCCTCTAAGTTTTTATGTTCAGCCTTAGGGAGCTTCTCAAGCCAATCTAGTGCCGCCCCGAGCGCGATAATCTCCCCCCAAGCCTGAAGACCGCTTTCGAACTTCGTATAGAGATGATCTGGATTTTTCTCAGAAGAAAGGAGATAGGAGTCTTTTTCGACGTCATCAACCATTCCTCCTCCGATAAACGTAGTCTTAATATATTTCAGAAAATCCTTTCGAACCACAATTCCGCCGAGACTTGGCGCGTAGAGCTTGTGCGCCGAGAAGCAAATCGCATCCGCCTCAGTTTTATATAAAACGTCCGCAGAATGGGCCATTGCCTGCGCCGCATCGATAATAATCACCCCGCCGGTTTTATGGACTTTTTTCACCACATCTTTAATATTCAAAAGCTTTCTTCCGTCGATGTTCGAAGCGGCGTTTACGACTACGACCGCCTTCTCTGGAATCTCATCCAAGGGAAGAGAACCGTCTTCGTTTCGAGAAATGATCTTTCTCTCAAAGCCGTATTTCTCGGCGAAGGTCATTGTTGACAGAAAAGGGGAATTATGTTCGATGTCGGAAGTAACTACGCAATCAAATTTAGTTCCGTCAAGTTGCGAAAGTAACAAATTTATTCCATACGTTGTATTGAGCGTGAAAGAGACAAAATAATCACGATGGGAAAGTTTTAGGAACTTCAGAATCTTTTCGCGCGTCGCTTCGACCCGCTTGTCGGTCTCGATTCCCCACGGATATTTTACTCTCTCCCCACAAGAATTAAATTTTTCGTAATATTCGTTTAGTGCGTTTATAACCGGGCGCGGACGCAGACTCTGACATGCGGCGTCGAGATATACCTCCCCCGGTTCTAGATAATCAAAATCCTTCATAAAAATATTATACCAAATCAACCTTAAACTTGGTATAATTAGGTATATGGTTTGTATCGCTGCTTTTATTATTCTCGGAGTTATCGGGATTTTTGTCGCCATTATTTCCATCTTCAAACGAGAAATCGGCCGTGCCTATTGGAAGGTTTTTAGAAAATCTCTCGGCTGCGTCTCGAAAAAAGTCCGTCTCCAAAAATGCGACACAAACTTTAAAGACGACGTTAAAAACGCCCTCTTTAAACGTCTTGTTCTAAAACATCCGACTTGGCTCAAACCGCTTTCGGCGGTTCTCGAAGTTCTCTCGGTTATCTTTGTCGCGGTTGTTATCTGGGCCGTCCTGACATCGATTAAGTCCTTGCTTGCGCTTTGGGCGCTCGGAACCTGCAATGTCGACCAGCCCGCTGCTTGTACGCTTAGCTCCGAAGCTTGTTCTCTCGGCGACGACGAAGAGTCTAAGACCTTCCTCGAGAAAACCGGACGCTGGTTCACGGAATGGGGCGATATTTTCGCCGCGTTCCCCGATCGTCTCAAATCTTGGCAAGCTGAAGAATATTTTATCTCCCCAACTACTTTTGTCGATGTTTCGGTTCTCGATTCGGAAAAATCCCCGCTCGAAGAAGATAAGCCCTACGCGCTTGACCTTGTTGACCCGGGTTGTTCCGCCTGCATGATGAATTTCCGCAACCAACTTTCCTCTGGTTTCTTCGAGTCCCACCAAACCGCGCTTATTCTCTATCCGATTGAACTTTCC
Source organism: uncultured Candidatus Saccharibacteria bacterium (assembly GCA_964594565.1). GTDB lineage: Bacteria > Patescibacteriota > Saccharimonadia > Saccharimonadales > Saccharimonadaceae > Nanosyncoccus. The sequence continues at coordinate 8,891 of CAZQMP010000001.1, read as the reverse complement.
GAAGGAAATTACAAGTTCAAAAACTCCGGACTTATCGCTAGATATTTCTACGCTGCGGCCTTGTTCGACGAAGGAGAAACCGCCGAGAACAAACAGAACCTCGGCCTTAAACTCATGAACCGCATTTTTACAGAAAAAACAGAAAACGGAATTATTTACCAAAGCTACCTAAACACGCTTCCTTCTGACGAAGCCGAAGCAGAACTTCAGGATTGGCTCAAAGAATTTGGCGCCGAGAAAGAAGAAGTCAAAGAAATCGCTGAACTCTCTAGCTCCGACGAAGTTAGCACAATTCTCGACGCGGTCAAAGACATCGCAGAGAACCAAATTCACATTAAGGGCATCCCGACCTTAATTTACGATAATAAAAAGCACTTAGGTCTTTATGAAGAATAAAATCATCGTCACTGCGTTTATCCTGAGCTTGTTTATATCTTTCCCGGTTTTTGCGGCGACTCCTTCCGCTCAGAAACTAGAAAATATTTCTGAGAACTGTGGCTCAATCCGCCAAAGCCTCAAACTCTTGCAGCGTTCTGATTCTCGGGCGCGCACGTATTTCGGGGCAATTTATGAGACCGTCTCCTCAAAATACATTACTCCGATGAACCTTCGCCTCGTCAAGAACGACCTTTCTTCCGTTTCCCTCCTCAACATCCAAACTTCAATCGCTTCGACCCGCGCCGATTTTTCCAGCGACTTTATTGATTATTCCCGCTCGCTTGAAGAGCTTATCGCGCTCGACTGCCGCCTCGAACCGGAAGAATTCTACGAGAAATTGGAGAGTACAAGGGAAAAGCGCGCAAAAGTTGCCGCCGACATGAAAGTTCTAAACGAGTTACTTGTTAACTCCTATAAAGCCGTCGAAAATCTAAAAGGAAAGGAACTCCCCGGAAATGGAGCCTAAACCAGAAAAAGAAAAATTATCTAGAGGCGGGAGGAATTTACTCATTCTCGGCGCCGGAGCTGTTTTGATTACCTTTTTCATGACTTTTATCACGCTTAAAGTCTATCACGATTCTGGCGACATTTATCTTGACCGTTCTCGCCCGGGTTTTTTGCCGGAAAAAGAAGAAGTCGAAGAAGAAAAAGACGACGCAGACTATGTTTTCTCGGAAACGGGTAGACTTTCCGAGTCTACCATTGAAGAATACCTAGAAAACCTCAAAAAAGAGCTCGACCGACTCAATGATTTTTCTTCAGATCCGTTCGGCCCAACTCCTCTCTCGGACGATTCCCTCGGTCTTTAAACTTTACAAAATTTTTCTCTGAACCAACCGTCGCCTGGTCCTGCGGTCATAAGCAGGATTAGATAGTTTTCATCAAGATATTCTTTAAGCCTTAAGAAAAGTTTTTCATCAAACTCTGTCGGCTCAGCGATTTCAAGGTTTTTTAAAGTTTTAATAAAATCTGCAGGTTCTAAGACTTTTAGTTTCGGGTCTTCTCGCGTCAAATAAGTTGGCGCCCAGAAGAGTTTTTCAAGCCCCAAAAACGCTTCGCTGTACCCGGAGATAACTTCATGCTGTCTCACGTTTTGGTGAGGCTCATAGACCGCGACAACGCCCTTTCTGCCAAGTCTTTCTGACTCTTCCTTCGCCATTTCGATTGTCGCCTTTATTTCTTCAGGATGATGCGCGTAATCAGAATAAACGCCTTTTGCGAGTCTTTCCATTCTGCGCCCAACGCCAGGGAATTTATCCATAATTTCAAAAAGCTCCGGAAGGAGATTATTCTCGGCTTTTTCGCTTAGCCCCTCTTCGCGCAAAATTTCAAGCACTGCTTCAATCCCTAGTCCAAGGTCGAACCGCCTTGTCTTCCCCGCAACGGAAAGTTTTTTGTCGAACCGCGTAGAGTTGATTGTTTTTCGGCTTTGGCGGATAAACTGCGCAAAGGCATGTTTATAATCTTCCTCGGTCGGATAGATGTCGGGATGGTCGTAAGAAACCGAAGGAATGACAGAAAGATGAGGATGGAAATAAAGGAAATTACGGTCATATTCGTCCGCTTCATAAATCAAATATTTCGAGCCAGGGACATATTTCCCCGCTCCTTCGAATCCGAGAGTCGTCCCAACCAGCCAAGAAATCGGCAGCTCAAGTCGAAGCGCAAGCCAGACAATTCCCGCAGTTGTTGTTGTTTTTCCGTGCGTTCCCGCAACGGCAATCATTTTCAAATTCAGCTCTTTAACCAAAAAGGCAATAAATTCATCACGTTTAGAAACTTTTATTCCGAGTTCTTTCGCGAGTTTAAGCTCGACATGGTCTTTCGGCAACGCCGAAGTATAAACAAACCAGTCAATTTTTTCTTCCGCAAACTTTTTCTGCAAAAACTGACCGTCTTGGCTCCCGATAGAAACCTCAATCCCCTTTTCGCGAAGTTCCTTTGTGACCAGACCTTCCGAGAGATCGGTCCCAAACACTTCGAATCCAGCTTCATTTGCCATCAAGGCGAGCGGCCCCATCGCCGTGCCAGAAATTCCAGAAATAAAAATCCTCATATCTTTTATTATACCACGTGGATGTGATATAATAAAATAAGCATTATGGGTGGCAAACGTATAAAATCTGTCAAACGCCTCCTCGGCCACGTCAAGGCGATTCGAACTTGGCAACTCTTTTTGATTCTCATTCTGCTTGTTTTCGCTTCCGCGACGCTTTTGCGCCTCGATCACATAAAAATGACCGAGCTCCGCGACACGGTCCTAGAAATGGACAAGGAAGGGAATGACGAGGAACTCGCAGTCGCCCTGAACAAACTCCAGGATTTCACGCTCAATCATATCGTTGTAAATATTATTGACGAGAATGGACTTAAGAAAATCGAATTCGGAACCGGAGTTTTCTATCTCGAACAAAGTTACCTCCGCGCTGCCGCGAAAGTCATGCAAGAAGTCTCAGAAATGGAAGTTGATGATTCAAACCCGAACGGGAACATTTACGGAATCGTTTCGAGCGTTTGTCGCGCTCGCGCCCTTGCGAACGGTTGGAACTGGGACAACCCAAACTACATTAACTGCTTCATCGAAGAACTCGCAAAGTATCCCGTCCAGTCCGAAGAAAGCGGAACCGTTTCCGCGCTCATCCCATCGACTGAACTTTACCGTCGCGAATTCGTGTCGCCGGTCTGGACGCCAAGCCTTTCTGGTTTCATAATATTAATCGTTTTTGTGCTAAGTGTTGTAATTTTTATACGCGTTCTTATCTGGATTGTCCTCGAAATAACCTTAATTATTTTAAGAAAATAACAAAAACCTCTTGACACCCCTGTTAAATAATAATAAGATAAAGATACAATAACTAAAGGAGGATTAAGCTCATGGCTTATGAACATACTAACAGCAAAGGCGTAAAATATTTCTTGCACAAATCCGAAGTTACGCTCCGCGGTGGCAAGCCTCAGACCATTTATTTCTTCACTAAGGAAGAAAAGGTGGAAAAGGTACTCCTTGCGACCTTCCTGCTGACCGTGAAGTCAACGAGAATCCACGCAACGGTTTCTTGACTTTGAAGAAAAAAGCCTAATTCTGTTAGTTTGAATTAGTTTTAAAATTCCGCTTTACTTGGGCCTTTGTGTAAAGCGGATTTTTCTTGTCAATTTTTCTCGTCTATTCAAAACGCTAAACTTAATATATAATTAAAGCATAAAGGTTTTATAATTTTTAATCGTCCGCTTAAAGGAGCATCGATGGGCAAATTTCTTAAACAATTAACAGCGGCTGCGTTTAGCCTTATTCTAACCGTCGCCGGGCTAGTTCCTCTTACGAGGGTTTATGCAACCGACCATGGTGAAGGCGAATATAAAATAACCGCAAGTGTAGATAGTAATAGCGACTGGGTCGCGAGCTTCACGATTGACGGTGAGGACTGGGTTGCTGGAGATTCTTATTCTAGTCCCGACGCCAAATATTCTATGACGTTTGAATTACATATTCCGAACGAGGACGAAAGAGCCAACGTTGGCATCAGAATCGGCGGCGACTCGGGCGAGTTTTCATTCCAGCAAGCCGGCGAAACGGAAGACTGGCAGGGCACTCATAGAAAATACACCTTTACCGCAACCTACACGACGCCAAGCGCGACTCAGCACGTATCAATCAACCCGTATTCAGAAGATAACCATGGAGGGGAATATCCAGTCGAAGGCGACACTGAAGCCCATCTTTCCGTCGCTTGTGCCGACACCGGCAATCCAACTAGCTGCTACGACGTCTCCTTCGCCATAGGAGGAGCTCCTTACCCAAGCCCCTATCAAGAGAACGAAGAAATCGTCATCAGCTACAATTCCGAGGAAGAAGTTAATGGATTGATTCCTCTTCATATTTACACCCTTTGGCACGAGAAAATCACGAGCCTTTCTATCAACGATTTGAATTTTGTGATTTCCGACTACATAGATTATAGCGACCAAGCGTCCTATCTCGAACATTACGGTCATCAACTCCTCGACATCATATTCTACGTCCCGAAGGCAGCTAACGATATTTACGATATCGACATGTCTATCGGCTATGGCTCAAACGAGTTTGTCGGCAACTTCCTCTGGACGGCCGATCCGTCCAAAAAAGACCACGAAGACTATATCGGAAACTCCTCGCTCTCTATTGTCGATATTTCCTTCGTCCTTTATGACATAAGATTCTCTTGTAATTCGGACACAGGCGAATGTTCTCAGTCCAATCCTGAAACCGGCGAAATATATCTCGGCTGTAATCTCTACGAAGATGAAAGTTGTGGAATCCCCTTCGTCGAGTTTGCCGCAGACGACACATCAGGTTTTGAGGAGGGTTCGCTCGTAGTCCCTGCCGGCGCCCGAATTACCATGCGTGTTATTCCTGACTACGGCTATCAAGTTTTGAACGTCAACATGGCTGACCTCGTAACAAACGACGAAGGCATAGGCGAATTTACCTTTACCGTCCCTGGCGGCGCTGCCTACTTTGTCGCCGA
>CAZQMP010000001.1:0-3848 GCA_964594565.1 uncultured Candidatus Saccharibacteria bacterium | reverse complement strand
ACTCTCCAACTCGAAGAAGGTGTTGACGGGAATGAAGTTGTTATCGTTCACCAAAAGCATGACGGAACTTACGAGGTTATTCCGACAACTTACGACCCAGAAACTAACACTATCACGTTCACAACTTCAAGCTTCTCCAACTATGCAATCGCTTCTCGTACTGTCGCGACCCCGGACACCGGTTCATTTACCCGTGAATCTTCCCACGTAAGAGAAGGCGCCTCCGTCGCAGCCTTCATCCTGATGCTTGGCTTCGCGCTCGTTTCTCGAAAAAAATTCGCGACCCGTAAATAAGTCATGGAGCTAAATCTCGGAAACTTTTATTCTTCCCTTGGCGTAATCGCGCTTATCATTTTGCTCGGTTTCTTCCTCGGGAAGAAGAAAATGATTGACGAGGTCACAAACAAACACCTCGTAAACTTACTTCTTGCGATTTTTATGCCGGCGTCATTGTTCTCGGCTTTTCCCGCCGAAAGCAACGCTGAGCTTCTTGATCTTTTCTTCCTCGGACTTTTGGGCGGATTTATCGTCATGTTCATGCTCATTGTCCTCTCGAAACTTATTTTCAACGAAGTTCTATTCAAAAAATCTCTCGCGAAAGAAGCTCAGTTTGCCTTTATTTTTAACAACGCAACTTTTCTTGGCTATCCAATCATCTCGACCACGTTTGGCGAGCAGGGTATTATTCCATATTGCGGTTTCATCATCGCCTTTAACCTTGCGCTCTTTTCTTATGGCGTCTGGCTGTTCAAGAAAAATTCCGGTGAGCATTTCTTAAAGAAAACTCTCTTGAACCCAAACATCCTTGCTGTTTTGTTCGGGATGATTATTTTCCTTTGCCATGTTCATCTTCCCGAAGTTTTAACCTCGTCGATAAAATATGTCGCCTCCGCAACAACCCCGCTTTCGCTCGTTTGTATCGGCTATATGCTCTCTTCGGCCGACTTTAAACGCCTCAAAAAATCCTGGCGGCTACTTCTTATTTCTCTCATCCAGCTCATTCTTGCTCCGGTTGTCACATTCTTCCTCCTTAAACTTCTCGGCTTCCCAGAAGAAATAATTATCGTTTGCGCACTCATCCAGGCTCTTCCGACCGCGACTTCGCTTGGTTTGTTCGCGGAAAAATACGGCGGCAAAGTCGAAGAATCTTCCGAGCTCGTCGTCATTTCCACGCTCTGTTCGATTGTCACTCTTCCGATTATAGTCGCAATCCTCTTTGGTTAAAACGAAAATTCTGATATAATTGTAAGAGATTCTTGGAGACGGGGGCGTAGCTCAGGGGTTAGAGCAGGCGGCTCATAACCGCTTGGTCGTTGGTTCGAACCCAACCGCCCCCACCAAGAATCTTTTTTGTGCTATAATTAATCTAAGCATGAACGGCTTAAAGACTAAAATCCGTCGACTTTATTTTCGTCTTAAACACGATTATTTTTCGTTCGACAATGTCGTCTTTGTCGTTGCGATTGTTATGTGCTTCTTTTGGACTTACAGTTCGATTTCTGCCATGTCTCGGAACTGGGAATTGTCTCAAAAAATTGCCACTAAACGACGTGAACTCCAAATCCTCCAATACGAAGTCGATATTCTGAAACTAGAAAACGATTATTACCGTTCCGCCGAATACCAGGAACTTTCCGCTCGCGCAAAACAAAATAAAATCCTTGAAGGCGAGCACCTTGTCTATCTTCCAGAAAACTCCGAATCCGCTAAAACAAAATACAAAACCACTTCCGATTCGGAAATTGCTGCCGAACCGTCGAATTTTTCTCAGTGGATGTCGTTTCTATTTGGAGTTTAACTTGTAATTTTTTGCCATTCCGTTTATACTTAAGTTATGGAAAATAACAACGCGCCAATTTTTACTCCAGAAACAAACAATTTTAACAACGCAAACAACCAGAATTTTATTCCAATCAACAATGACCAGCCAAAAAAGAACAATAAAAAGCTTTTTATTATCATCGGAGCCGTTTTGCTTGTTGCGGGAATCGCGGTCGCTACCGTTCTTCTTTTGAACCGAGGCTCAAATAACGACGGCCAAACTGAAGGAGGCGACACGGAAATCCTCGCTCCAGAAGGAGAAACTGCGGAAGTTATCGAACTCGAAGAGAGTTTTGAAGGGAACGGCGGAGAAGCTTCGTTTGTCGACTATCAAACCTCGTTAATAAACTCGGATAATGCCGAAGATTCCTTTGACGCTCGCCTTGATCTCTCAAGTTACTACATCTCCGTCCAAGATTTTGCCGCTGCTGAGCCGCTTCTTATCGATCTCGACACTTCTGGCTTCACTACGGAACAATTTTACCGCTATTACAACGTCATGACGCGCTATTACGACGGTCTTGGCGACACCGCGAAACGCGACGAATATACCGCTCTCTCCGCTCAATATCGCAATCTTCTCCAGCAAGAAGCCGAGGCTGCAAGCGCCGAATAATCTCCCTCTTGATTTTTTAGAGAAAACAGAGTATAATATACCCTAGAGTTTCAAACCTAGGGTATTGCTGTACACCGCTAGGATAATTTTATAAATCTAAAAGGATAATTTTAACTGTGCCAACTATTAATCAGTTGATTCGCAAGCCTCGTAAAAAGGCTACCAAGAAGTCGAAATCTCCGGCTCTTGGTTCAATTGTGAACACCCTTAAAACTCGTTACTACGATCAGGCTGCTCCGCTTAAGCGTGGCGTTTGTATCAAAGTTACGACCAAAACCCCGAAAAAACCTAACTCCGCTCTCCGTAAAGTCGCTCGTGTTCGTTTGACTAACGGCCAGGAAGTTTGGGCTTATATCGGTGGCGAAGGCCACAACCTCCAGGAGCACGCCGTTGTGCTTGTCCGTGGTGGTCGTGTTCCGGATCTTCCGGGTGTCCGCTATCATATCGTCCGTGGTACGCTCGATCTTCAAGGCGTCCAAGGCCGCAAACAAGGCCGCTCAAAATACGGCGCAAAGAAAGAGGGGAAATAATCTATGCCACGTAAAACTACTAAATCTCTCGAGAGAAAAGTCTCTCCTGATCGCAAATACCAGTCTATCCTCGTCCAAAGACTTATCAACAAGTCTATGCTCGATGGAAAGAAACAAGCTGCTGAACGTGCTGTCTATGCCGCCCTCGAAGGCGCCGCAAAGAAGCTAAAATCCGAAGATCCTGTTGAAGTTTTCGAGAAAGCTCTCGCGAACGTCTCTCCGGACTTTGAAGTCAAATCCCGCCGTGTTGGTGGTGCGAACTATCAAATTCCGTTCCCAATCTCCGGACACCGTCAGCAACATTTCGCCTTCACTTGGCTCGTCCAAGCCGCGCGCGCTCGCTCTGGCATGTCCTATGCGAAACGTCTTGAAGCCGAAATTGTCGATGCTTATAACGAAACCGGCGCTGCCTTCAAGAAAAAAGAAGACTGCCACCGCATGGCCGAAGCAAACCGCGCCTTCGCGCACTTTGCTCGCGCTTAAGTCTAAAACGACACAGAAATCCTCCAATCGGAGGATTTTTGTTGATAAATTTGTCAAAATCCATTATAATCATAACCATGAAGACAAGAAACCGTAGTGGCTTTACAATCATGGAGGTCTCTCTTTTTCTCGCGCTATCCGGTTTTCTTATGGTCGGATTAATTGCGAGTGCGAACATGTCTGTCAACCGCCAACGTTATTCCGACTCCGTCAACAGCGTTAGTGATTTTCTTCGCGGAATTTATACCGACGTTTTGAATGTTTCTAATGATAAAACCCCGAGTTCGATGCCAAACGGCGAAGATGCCGGAAGAACAACAACTGCCATTTACGGAAAACTTCTAATTTTTGGCGAACAAAAATACGAAGGCGGCGAGGCGCATTCCTCGGAGACTGTT